>CAWESW010000082.1:0-6710 GCA_963811735.1 uncultured Verrucomicrobiae bacterium
ATTACTGAAATTGTTCAGGAAGACACCACTCCTAAGATTGATAAACCTTATAGAATCATTACGCACATTGCTACTCCTGTTTCGGAAATATTTGATTATGAGAATCCTGACTTTATTAAGAATAAGCAATCTAGAAAAGTGATGAAAATAGCTTCCCGCCCTCTTCAAACTGAATGGCCTCACAATAACAGTAAAATCATTCGATCACAAAATGGCGCTTTATCGCCAAGGTCTTCTTCAGGAAAACGATCTCCCGATCGAATTGAAGAACCCGTCGATGTGCATCATAATCCTGTGTTTGGCAAATATCTCGATTCAGTTTCTGTAAAAAAACAGCTTGCTTATCTTCTGCAATTGCCAACTAAGCTGGTGTTCACATTTTCCGTAGAAAATGCAGAAAGTGAACTCTCAATTGCGATCAGGGAATTTCCTCAACATGTGGATCTGATCCTGGATGCGGTTCTTACTCTTCGCGAAATCGCCAAAGAAAAAAAATTTCAATCCAAAAGGCTCCGCGAAGTCCTCTTGCTAGCAATGCAGAGACCGCAGAACATCCCTTTTTTCATCGGTTATTTTGCTAAAACCGGGGAAGACATTTCAGAGTTTGTTCAAGAAGCTTTCTCTAAAGTGAAAGAAGAAGATCAACATATTTTCCTTCATCTTTTTTCCACGGCTACACATTTTCAATTATTTGATGCTGCAAAGCCAGAAACGCGCGCTACTTTATTTAGAGAACCCACTCTTTCTTCCCATCTTGGCAGTGTATATGGGGAATATCTGATGGACGATCAATTAAAAGAATTGGATGCGGACATACTCAGTGAGATTGAAAAACGCGATCCTCCTGAACTGAGTAAAGACTCTAAACAGTTTTCTGAATTTGCAAGTATTATTCTTGAAAGAGTCTATGCACTGAAACTGCCTGAAGATGTGCAAGAGCTTCTAAGGATTAGGAGGAGTTTTATTATTGATTTTTTACAAAATAATCCTCTTCCGGATCTTCCAAACGAAAGCAGCGAGGATCTGTTTCAAAATTCAAGGTCCTTTTTGTCCGAGATTTATTTTCTACGCACCGTAAACCCTCGGATCACGTTACTAGCATCGCAAGCTGATTCGCCAGAAAAGAGACACATTCTAATTCAACTATCGAAATTGATCCAAAGCATTGCAAATGAAAATAACTTTGAAACTTTGAATGAACAGAAGGGTCATTCGATCTTCGGTTCGATGGAACAGATATATAATGAGTATCTGGAAATCCACCGCCAGTTCATGGATAAGAATTCAACTTAAATTCTTTGCCCGTTTTGATGCATTCGATTAAGATCTGAGAGGCTGTCCTATTTAGGACAGCCTCAACATGTAGGTCTCCATGAAAACAGCGGACATCCCTATCATTGATCTTCACAACGACCTGCTTTCCTATTTAACGGACAAGCCCGGGCGCTCTCCTGAAGACCCTATTTCCCGCAGTTCCTATGCGCAGTTATCTCGGGGCAACGTCAAACTGCAGACTCTTGCGATCTTTAGCATCACCGGAAACAAATCAACCGCAAACGGCCGTTCCCAAGCCGATCAATTCTTAAAACTTCTGGCAGAGTATCCTACCCTCTTCGCCAAATGCCGTCTTCCCCTGAACCTGGAAACATCGAACCTGGTGCAGGTGATTCCCGCTTTTGAGAACGCTTCCGCCTTCGCGTCGGAATCAGAACCCTTTGCCGATGTCGTAAAGCGTTTAGAAGGGTATATCAAGACCATCGGTCCCTTCTTCTACATCGGAATGACCTGGGACCATGAAAACCGCTTTGGGGGAGGGAATCGGAGTGCTCTTGGCCTCAAAGAGGATGGGAAACGTCTTCTCGAGTGGATGAGCGGCAAAAGGATCGCCGTCGATATGAGCCACACATCCGACAAGCTGGCCCATGACATCTTGAACGAGATCGAAAAAAATGCATTTGACATTCCCGTCATTGCCAGCCATTCCAACTTCCGCGCCATCTCCGATTACCCGCGCAACCTCCCCGATGACATCGCCAAAGAGATCGTCAGGAGAAAAGGGCTGATCGGCCTTAACTTATTTGCCCCTTTTATCCACAAGAGCGATCCTGCTGTTCTCATACGCCATGTGGAATACGCGCTTGATCTGGGAGCCGGGGACGCCCTGAGCTTTGGCGCAGACTTTTTCTGCGATGCCGACTTCCCCTACATCATGGAAAAATATCAAAGATCGGAAGCATTTTACCCTGGATTGGGAGACGCTTCGGTCTATCCCCATGTCCTTGAAACCTTTGCCCAAAAGCTTGGCATCAACGAAGAGCAGCTTCTTAAGATCGCCTGTCAGAATGCGCTCAGCTTTCTCAACGAGAAAATCCTCTCCACAGAACATACTTCTTTACAAGTTTAATTTCTTTTAATAAAAAGCGATTAATAAATTGAAGTGGAGGAAGTCATGAAAACCAAGAAAATTATCGGATCATTAGTAATTGTCATTGGCGTCATCGTTGTTTTACTGGGACTCTATGCAAAAAGCCGCGTTGCTGAAGCCAAACAAAATGTGCAGAAAAATTCCGGTCCTTTTCCGGGCAACCCTGTCGATAAGCAGATTAGCGAAGCGCTGGAAAAACAGATTAGCGCTTACGATGCTCCTATCATGTGGACGTTGATTGGCGGAGCTGTGATCTTTATCGTTGGCGCCGGAACACTTATCTACGGCTTCCGCAGGAAATAATATTGATTGCTGGCGTCGTAGGAAGAATGGAAAGAAAATGACGCTGAGTCGAGTGATGTCCTCGAACCTACTATAGTGACGCAGTCTCAGCGTACCTTTCATGATAGCTCTATTGGTAATTATTAATCCACTATTCGCATAACACTGGGTGCAACTAAAAATTGCACTTAGACTCAAGTAAGTTTAAGAAGCAATTCAACAAAACGCAAAGACGCTAAGGCGCAGAGACGCAAAGATTTTTATAAAATTTCTCTGCGTCTTTGCGTTGATATCTGTTGCACTTATCAGCGTTTGTAGCTTTTTTTCATTGAGTACAACTTCTAGTTGCACCCTATAACACTCTCATTTTAAATCTTTTACAGATTGACTAAAACCGATGCCTTCTTTTTGCGATAAAGGAGTAAACGGCATCGGTTCCAAAAGGGATAAACGCCAAAGCCCCGGGAATTTTCTTCCACCCTCCTAATAACCATAATATCCTGAGCACTCCGCGCCCTCTGATCCAGATTTTGGCATCGGGAGAAGTGTAATTTTCAATCAGGATCAAAGTGTTGGCATTCTTTAACTCTTTCCATCTGCCTTTGAGGAAAAGTTTTGAAGATTCGTCCTTGATCGGAGAGAATTGGAAGACTTTTTTGCGGTCCCAGGCGAGGACCTTATTAACTGAACGCCAGCATAGGGAGCAGGTATCGTCAAACAAGATCAAATGCTTATACCGCGCTCTGTCAGGTTTTGTGAATTTGGGCTTGCTGCGACTTCGCAGAATCGCTCCTCTTCGGCAGCCTTCCCTACCGGGAATGGTCTGCCTCACTCGGAGCGATTCTGCTTTGTCTCGCCAGCGCCCAAATTCACAAAACCTTCCTTCGCGCGGTATGGAAGATTTCGATTTCCTGAATTTCACGGTACGATCACCTCGGGGATTTTCTTTTTGATTTCGACAAATTGCCTCCCCAATTCAAGGGCATCCTCGTCATTAAGCGTTCCGCTATGGAGCTTAGCGCGGATCGCCTCGCCCTCTTCCATCCACCCGCGGTACAGGATTTTACGGACGGTCTCTTTAAAACTCTCCTCTGCTTTAGAGATGTTGATTTTGCGTTGCATGATTTCGCTGAGAAGTTTTTGATCTTCCTCGCTCTCTAAGCAGGACCCCAATGCCAGAAGGTCGCATACGCGGCTCTCATCGAAAGCCTTTAAAAACTCATCATAAAGACGGGCTGCCCCCGAGATGCGCAGATGTTCCAGGGTGATATTGGCCTTTGCGATGGCGGCAAGTTGAGGATACTGGGGCGCTGCAAAAATAAGGAGGCGGATAAAATCTCCTTCCAGGATCCGATTGGGATCGATCTCTTGCACTTTTAAAGTGGCGCTTTTTTTGATGAAGAGGTCGGGAAGGGAAATCTGGCCGATGCCAAGGGCTGCTTCAGGGACTTGGGAGATCTCCGCCAACCTTTTTAAACTTTCATGGATCATGATGGGCATCTCCCATTGCCGAATCCGCTCCACGATCGCACTCACCACCTCATTTTTTTTGGAGGGTGAAGAAAGATTCATCCCTTTCGACAAATGGGCGAAAAGGAATGAGAGATAGTCTCTGCTATTTTCGATCAGCTGTGCAAAATGATCGGGACCGCACTCGCTAAGCAAAGAGTCGGGATCAGCGCCATCGGGAAGCTGGACGGCCAGTACCTCGACGCCTTTCTTTTGAAAAAGGTTGCCGATTTTTGCTGCTGCCTCCCTCCCTGCCGTATCGCCATCGAGCGCAAGATAGACTTTTTTCACGCCCAGATGCAGTAGTTCCCTGACGTGGTCTTCCCCAAAGGCAGTTCCCTGGCCTGCAATGGTGTAATTAAAGCCGGCATGGATCAATCTCAGACAATCGATCTGCCCTTCGACGATAATCGCTTTGGCCTCTTTAGCGATCCTGCTGCGGCAATAGCTTAAGCCAAACAGCACCCGCGATTTTTTAAAGAGTGGAGTTTCCGGGGTGTTGATGTACTTGCCTCCAAAGGTGTCCTCCTTAAATTTGCGCGCAGAAAAACCAATGACCGCCCCTAAAGCATCGCGAATGGGAAATGTGATCCTGTCGGAGAAAAAATCCCGGATACGCCCCGATTGGGTCACAGTGATCAGTCCAGCTTGCTCCATAATGCGCTCATCCACATCGGAAACGTGAAGACAGCGCATGACCACATCTCCTTGCCGAGGGGCAAAGCCAACTTGAAATTGCTTAATGAAATCCAGGTCCAGCCCGCGTGCATAGAGGTATCGCAGGGCAACCTGTCCTTCAACAGAGTGAAGCAGTAGATAATGAAATAGACCAGAGGCTAAGTCCAAAGCCTGTTTCAACTTGGCTTTGCTAGGTCCTTTTTCCCCTTGAGGCTCCTCGCTTTTTTGAAGCGCGACCTGAAATCTTTCTGCCAGACTTTCCACGGCTTCGGAAAAGCCCATTTTGACGTGGGTCATCAAAAAAGCGATGGCATCACCATGGGCGCCGCACCCAAAGCAGTGGTAATGGGAATCTCCCTTCTGGACCATAAACGAGGGGCTCTTTTCCTCATGAAAAGGACATAGAGCTTTGTAGGATGAGCCCGATCTCTGCAAGTCCAAATGAGAAGACAGGACCTCGGGAAGGTCGATGCGCTGGCGTAAGAGCTCTAGACTTTCTTTCGTAAACATAGGGTGTCGAATACCTCAAGCGGCTTCCTGCTCATTATTACCCAGATGATGGCAAATCGTCCATGTCTTCTTAGAATTGTTCTTTTTTTTTCATGGAAAGTTAAAATTCTCTTTAAAATAATGCAACAGAGCTTTAAAAAAATTTAGGAGCTGCGACATTGTTCAAATCCGAATATAATGTGCATGTTTATTGCACACCCTTTGCGCCTGCGGCATAAAAGACTTTTAAGGTAAATCATGAGTGATCTCGAGACGGAATTCTCAGAATCTTTGCTTCCTTTGGAAGAAAAATCTTCTCATTTCACTCAGGCAGGTCCTCTTAAAGAACCCTCGCTTAGCCAATTGCGAGATCAGATCAAAAAGGTGATGATCCCCCTTCTCATCAAGACATTTCAGTTCAAACTCGAACTCAGCCAATCCCTCAGTCTGCCCTCAAGGCTGCATAGCCAAAAGAATCAACGGTCTCCCGAAGAGATCCTGGAGCAATTGAAAACACTCGATAACGATTTAAAGGTACTGCTTCTTTGGTGCCAAAGCTGCCGAAGCCAGATCCAAAAGGCGCTTAGCGTCACTGAAGAAGAGCAAAAAAACACAGTGGCAACGCCTTCTTCATCTGCCAATCCGGCTGTTGCAAAATCTTTTAGCGAAGCCGTGTCGGCACAAGCATCCTTTTTCCAACAGCAATCTGCACAGGAAAAAGCGAAAGATCCCCTTGCCAACCCATCCGATTCCTCGCCTCAGAAGACCTGGTGGAAAAAATTGCTCGGGAATTAGTGCTTGCTTTTCCCCCATTTTCCCCTGATAATTTCGTTTCATGAACAAAGAGAGAATTGCATATACCGAACGTGGTTCAAAAATTGATGATTTTGGCTCCAAATGGAGTTTTGCAATTTCCTCTAAAATTAAAGAAACTTTATGACGATAGAGACCGATCCGAAAATTTCTCCGATGATGGCGCAGTGGCATTCCTGCAAAAAGAGCGCGCCGGAAGGCATTCTGTTGTTTCGCCTTGGCGATTTCTACGAGGCGTTCTACGAAGACGCCATCCTGCTGTCCAAAGAGCTCGATCTGACGCTGACCAAACGTCAGGAGATCCCGATGGCAGGGGTTCCTTTTCATGCGAGCGAGGGCTATATCGATAAGCTCGTGGCCAAAGGATACCGCGTCGCAATCGCCGAACAGATGGAAGATCCTCGCTCTGTCAAAGGACTCGTAAAAAGGGAAATCGTCCGCGTCGTGACTCCAGGTACCGTCGTCAACTCTGCCCTTCTCTCCGATAAGTCAAATAATTTTCTGGCCTGTATCG
>CAWESW010000083.1:0-31629 GCA_963811735.1 uncultured Verrucomicrobiae bacterium
TTGATTCGGAAATTCTACGAAGCAAAACAATGCGATTCAGACGTCTCTATTTGGGGAGACGGATCAGCTGCCAGAGATTTTCTCTATTCCAAGGACATGGGGCGCGCATTGGTATCCATCATGAATCACTTCACTGGATCAATTAATGTTGCATCAGGTACAAAAATCACAATCAAAGACATAGCGGCGATGTTGGCAGATCGTTATAGAATGAATGACAGAATAAAATGGGAAACGGATAAACCTCAGGGCAGAGAATTTTACGAAATAGACCTCAGCCATCTAAGAGCCATGGGATTTGGTCCATCCTTCTCAATTAGAGAAGGCCTTTATGAGACTGCAAACTGGTTTAATGAAAAATACAAACAAAACCTCATCAGATGTTAAAAGATTCAATGAACAAAAAAAAGCTTGCGATTGTAAGTAGTTACAATGAACTATGTGGAAATGCGGCTTATCCAAAGCCCTCAGCCAAACATTATCGAACCATTTTGATGTCACTGTGATCCCCTTGAATGTTGAGTTGCTTAGAAAAAAAGAATCCAAAGCAGCTCAATCGCATCTCAAAAAAATCTGCGACGAACTTCAAGCCTTTGACTACGTCAATATCCAATTTGAAGCAGGGCTTTATGGAATCAATTACAAAAAGATCTACCAACGTTTTTTTAAAATCGCTAAATCTTGTAAAAAACTCGTTCTGACAATGCATCGAGTTGACTATAAAATTAAATACCCAGGTTGTTTTCTCTGGAAAAAATATTTTAAAAGGAAACTTCCGTCTGATCAAACAAGCTCTTTTCAATGCTTTGATCAACAACAGATACGCTAAGACATATAATAAAGTAGTTACTTACTGCAAAAGCAAAAAAATTCCAATCATTGCGCACTCAAAAAGAGAGCGTGAAGATATTCATTTTCATTTCAATTATGATCTGGTATTTGATCATCCTTTGTCCTTCTATGAGCAAAGCTACATTGAATCCCTAGCTAAAGACAATAATCGGGAACAATTCTGTAAAAATTTCAATCTGCCCGAAGAAAATATCTATTTAGGAATTTTAGGGTTCATTTCGCAATATAAAGGCTATGAAACAGTCCTCCGCGCCCTGGCTTTACTTCCCGAAAAATACAATTTAATTATTTTTGGAAAGCAACACCCTCATACAATTCGAATGAACGAACAAGTCAACGAATACATCAAATCCCTCATGGATGCCATTTTAGAACTAAAGATAGAGAAAAGGGTGCGATTTTTTGGATTAAGCAATGATGCAGACTTTCTGAGAGCGCTATTAGGATGCGATTTCAATCTTCTTCGCCAGCCTTGAAGTCAATCAAGGAGGATCAGGAATCGCAGCTCTCTCTCTGGAAACAAATTCCAAAGCCATATTTTCTCAGAACAAAACATTCCTGGAGCTTGAAAAATACGCGCCCAATAGTTTGCAAATGTTCTCCATTGGAAATTATTTAGAGCTCGCGAATCTCATTCAAAGCTACTCCCACTCCAGATGCTTGGATGGATTAAAAGAGTATCATCAAAAATACAATGTCCAAACGAATGCTGCACTGTACAAAAAACTTCTGGTGGATGCTTAAATCACGAGGAGGAATAGTTCTTGACCACTTCGTCAACTTCTCCAAATTGCATGACTTTGCCTTCTTTTAGCCATAGCGCCTTGTTGCAAAATTCTCTGACTATATTTGTATCATGCGTAGACAAAACCATAAATTCTGATTGATAGACGAGGCTTTTCATCCTGGCTTTGGCTTTTTCGATGAATTTGGTATCGCCCACATTGACAATTTCGTCGATCAGCAAAATTTCAGAAAAAACGTTTGTAATAATGCCAAAAGCAAGGCGCACTTTCATCCCCGATGAGTAGGACTTAATCGGTATTTTCATAAAGTCCCCAAGCTCTGCAAACTCTTCGATCTGAGGGATAATTTTTCGCACTTCGGCCTTTGATAGTCCGAGGATCAAACCTCGCAGCATGATATTTTCATAGCCGTTCAATTCATGGTCCATTCCCATCATGATGTCAAAAAGGCAGTTCAAACGTCCTTTGACATTCACGATGCCTTTTGTCGGCTCATAAATTTTTGCCAGAACTTTAAGCAGAGTGGATTTGCCGGCACCATTACAGCCCAGCAAAGCGAGCCGGTCTCCTTTTTCCAATTTAAAGCTCACGTGCTGAAGAGCTTCCACAAACACTTTCTTGTTCGTCTTATCAAGGCGTCCGCCCGTTGCCATGTTGATCAAAGTCGATTTAAAGGAACGCGCGTTGGCCCCATACACAGGATACGTAAGCGATACATTTTCAACTTCCACACAAGCCATATAACACCTTTTGCCTATTAGACCTCTTGCATATACCGAACGTGGTCTTAATCCACCCAGTAAGGGATACGCGCCCTATACATAGAAAAAATGATAAAACTGATTACAAGGCCCCCCAAAGCCATGCATCCGGAGACAATGCAGCTTGATAGCAAAGGGACCCCTCCGAGCAGAGGAGAGCGCACGATGTCGATCAAATAGACCAAAGGATTGTACTTCAAAACTGCGGGATTTTGATCTAACAGCCTCGGCATCCAGGAGATCGGCGTGACAAAGAAAGCAATCTGTACGCAGCTGGTAATGATGGGAACGATATCGCGAAAACGCGCACAGACCATAGCGATAAGAAAACACACCCAGTAAATGTTAATCAATACCAGTAAAAAACCGGGAATAGCAAGGAGAGCCGTTGCTCCTGGATTGACCTTAAAAAAAATGCAGACAAGGATATAAACGACTGCATTATGGAAAAGGCAGATCACCTGCCGCACGAGGTGCTTAAAAACGTAGAGGCTAAAGGGTAGGTTGATCTGTTTGATGTACCCGCTATTGGACTTAAAAATCTCAGCTGCTTCGAGAATGCTGCTTGAAATGAATGTCCAAAACAAAAATCCTGCTGTGAAGAAAGGGACGTACTCATCAAGACTTTGATGAAACAACCGACTGAAAACGACTCCCATCACCACAATGAAAATCAGCATGCTCAAACTGATCCACCAGGGGCCGATGACTGAGCGCCGATAGCGCTGTTTGACCTCCACCCATCCCAGATGCACCCAGACCCTGTATTGGAAGGCCGCTGTTTTGAAATCTTGGACGGCTGCGCGTATCAGCTTCCCCAATCGAGTCTTCATAGCATCACGTTGCATCATTTTAATCTTTACCTTCAAACCGCTGCTTTATCAAAGAAGGTATGCAACATCTATAAATTTATTGCAATGGCGTGCTGAGAGACTGTCCCAAGGAAAGACAGATGCACATATTTATTTGAAGGAAATCGCCGAATGGCTATCTTCATGAACGCATTGGAAAAATTAGGAACTCAAAACGTGAAACGACTTTGTATTTTGCTCGCACTCCTATTGCCTTCTTTAATCATGGCTAGCGCTTCTTCTGGGCAAAAAAAGACTGTCTTTTTCTTAACACTCCCTAAGTCCGGGACGCATCTCCTTAAAAAAGTGCTTCCCATGATCTTGGAGAAAGACATCCTCTATTTCACCAACATTGATCAAGACCCGTTCAATCCTCCCCATATTCCAGATGATCAATATTTCATTTTTAACCATGTCTATCCTGGATTTAGTAAATACAAAGAATGGAATAAAGACAAATGCATCAAGGTTCTTTTGATACGCGATCCAAGAGATGCGGTCATTTCCTTTATGCACTGGCTACCCAAAGAGAAACATTGGGGGCCATGGACCCCACAAGAGTTCATCGATGACTTTAACAGCCTTTCACAAGAAGAAAGGCTTACCCGTTCTATCCTTTTCCCCGATAAATACTTGGGCATCCCTCTTTTTTGCCGTGAAGCATTAGAATGGATGAAAGACCCCAATGTCTTTATTTTGCGCTTTGAAGATATTGTAGGGCCCCAAGGCGGAGGGAGCCGAGCAACCCAAGAAAAAACAATACAGGCATTGAGTGAACATATAGGAGTCCATTTATCACAGGAGCGCATCGCCTTTATTGCCGATAACCTTTTTGGTGGCTCATTTACTTTTCGCGAGGGAAAAATTGGAACCTGGTCGAAGTATTTCAACGAAGCCCACAAAAAACTCTTCAAATCCACGATGGGATACGCACTCATCAAAATGGGATTTGAAGCAAATGAGGATTGGTGAATCATTCAAGATAAGAGACTGTCTGTGAAAATTTTTATATGGAATTTATGAAAACAACAATTTGCATTTTACTTTTGTTTTTCTCATCAACTTTAAACGCTGATTTGTCTGTTTATTTTAAGAAGGCAGAAAACAAATCAGATATTCACAAAATGAGAAATATTGATTTTATTTACCTGATCAATCTCGATAAACGTCCCGTCAAACTTCAGCACACTTTGATGGAATTGCAGCCTTATGGGATTTACCCTTATCGATTTTCAGCAGTTAATGGCTATTCGCTCAGTTTAGATGAGATTAACGATATGGGAGTAAAACTTGCTCCGGGTATGAAAACAGGAGAAATCGGTATATATTACTCTCTGGGTAATGGTGGCTATCCTGAGCCAAAGCATGAAATCATGAACAACTATGGGAAAACATATTTTAACGTCAATCATGGCGGTCTTGGCTGTGTTTTAAGCCATCTTTCTATTTTGCAGGATGCATACGATAGCAATTACGAAACGATTTGGATGATAGAAGATGATATCGCAGTTTTAAAGGATCCAAGATTGATTCCTGATTTGATTGAAGAGCTGGATCATTTAGTGGGAAAAAATAACTGGGATATTTTATTTACAGACAATGATCGCAGAAATAATGACGGAACATATATGACTTGCGGCTGCGCTCCATCACCTGGCAGGCCAAATTATACTCCCAAAGGCAGGAACTTTGCACTGGTGCGGCCTGTCGGCAAGCATTTTAAACAGATTGGTTCGAGATTTGGTACTCATTCCATGATCGTACGTCGCAGCGGAATGAAGAAAATCCTCGATTTTATTAAATCTCGGGGCATCTTCCTGAATATTGATCAAGAAGTCTTTCTTACCGAGGGAATTCAATTGTATGCCACCACAGAAGATATTGTATCAAACGCGTTTGATACAATATCCGATGCAGAAAGTTCTTGGGATCTACTAAATGCAGAGAGGTAAACGAATGGTCTGTGTAAAAAGTTTTTTGCGTTTCTGTTTTCTTTTTTTGGGGCTATTTATTCAGATAGCTTTGTTCGCGGAAGGTCCTTTCATTTTAGTGACAGGAGGTGCTGGATATATCGGCAGCCATACTTGCAGCGTTTTAGAAAAAGCGGGGTTTCACCCCGTTGTTTACGACTCATTGATCAATGGAAATGCCGATGCAGTAAAATGGGGGCCTTTGGTGATAGGAGACATCCATGACACGGAGAAATTGGATGCCGTCTTTTCCACATATAAGCCTATTGCGGTGATTCACTTTGCCGCTCTTAGAAGTGTGGGAGAATCGGTAACAAATCCCTATGAATATTATCACACCAATGTGGCGGGGACATTAAACCTTCTTCATGTGATGCTAAAACACAATGTAAGGAACATCATTTTTTCCAGCTCATGTTCCGTATATGGCATCTCAAATGCCAGCCCCCTTACAGAAAAGGAGCCGCGAGCTCCCATCAACCCTTATTCAAACAGCAAATTTTTTGTGGAGAAGATCATCGAGGATTTTGCTCGTGCCTATGATCTGAATTATATGATTTTGCGTTATTTCAATGCTGTTGGCATTGATGTGGAGGCCGGACTTAGCCGATCGCCCCAATCCTATAATTTCCTTATTCCAAGGGCTCTTCTTGCTCTCGTAGAGGGCGCTGAACCACTGCCTGTCTTTGGAACAGATTATTCGACCCCCGATGGAACTGCCATCCGGGATTATATCCATGTCAAAGATTTAGCAGTTGCCCACGCACTATCATTAAAACACCTCCTAAACACTCAAGAGAGTGAGGTCATTAATCTGGGGACGGGAATAGGATATTCCGTATTCGACATTTTGCATGCAATTAAACAGGTGACAACAAGAGATGTCCCCATCATCATTATGCCAAAACGAGAGGGCGATGTGCCCGAAGCAGTGGCGGATCCAACGCAATCGAGGATGATCCTCAATTTCGTACCGCAATACTCCGATTTACAATCGATTATACAAAGTGAATTGGACGCGATGAATTTCAAAAAATCATGAGGGATTATGTACAAGTTATTTCCATGTCTATTTTTACTGGTTGCTTCATCTGTTTTCGGAGTAACGCAAAGCGATCTCCCCCCGCCATACAATAGCATTGAAGTGCTCCCCTTCTATCCATATAGTTTTTATCGAAACGACATGCAAATGGAAGCATTAATTAAATCAAAAGATATTAAAACTATTATAGAAGTTGGTAGTTGGCTAGGTGATTCAACAAGGCATATGGCATCGTTATTACCCCCGGGTGGAAAAGTATATGCTGTGGATCATTGGAAGGGTTCTGCAGAAAATCAACCCGGCCAGCCTTACTGGATTGCTCAGGTTGCCTATCTTTATGAACAGTTTCTTTCCAATGTGATCCATTCGGGACTTACTGACATCATCGTACCGATCAAGATGGAGAGTTCCGATGCAGCCGTGCAATTAAAAAACGTTGTGGTTCCGGACCTGATTTATATCGATGCTAGTCACGATTATGAATCTGTTCTTGCAGATCTTAACAGGTGGTACCCTTATGTCAAAGGACATGGCATTTTTTGTGGAGATGACTGGAATTTGCCCGGCGTTGTGCAAGCTGTGACAGAATTCGCTGGATTGAATGGTTTAGAAATACGTGCATCGGGAGCTTTTTGGCTCTTAGAAGAAAAATAAAACTGAATCCGTAGACAATCTCTGAAGGAGGTTGAAATAATGCTTCGCTTACGAACATTTTTTCTGGGTATCACACTGCTGATGGTTGCCGCTCTCGCCTATCAAGACAAGCTGGAAGCCCTTGGCACCGTTCGATGGTGGAATTGGTATTTTCCCGATGGAACTGTGGACAAAGGGGGAACTGACCCAAAACAGCTTTGGGAAAGCTACGGGCTGCCAAGAGAAATGACCGGTAAGCGGTTCTACGATCTTGGATGCTGGGACGGCGGCACCTGTTTTGAAGCGGTGCACAGAGGGGCTACCGATGTCTATGGATTGGACAGTTTCGTCTGGGAAATCAACCCCCAGACTCATGCCAATTTTCTCTATGCTAAAGAGCGAATAGCTCCCTTTGTCAAAGAGGCCTATGTGGAAATCGAACCTGTGCAGAGCAAGCACTGGGAATCAAATTCCATGCTGCTTCCAAACAAACATTCCATCGTCAGTTTTGCAAAGGAATGCGGAACTGCAGATGTTGTTTTGGCAGCAGGCATCTTCTATCATTTAGTAGATCCCATTAAGTTCATCCACGACTTAAAAGCATTGGTCACGCCCAATACTGGAAGGATCTACCTTACGACCTGGTGCTCGCGAGAAAATGCAGCTGTTGCACACTTTGTTCCCGGCTGGAGAAATGATTCCTCCAATTATTGGTTATTTAGCATCACTTGCATGATGCAATTGCTAACCGAAACGGGATACACTATTGAAGCCGTTCACGAGGTGTTTCCCGGTTCTGAACCACTCATGTCGTTTGTTCTCAGCGTTCTAACATAAGTTCATTATCGAGGGAATTGCAGTTTTGCAATTCCCTCTATTCATTAGAAACTCTGATATATATATAAGAAATTGTTTCTTTTTCCATATTTGACAAATTTATGGAAATAGGGTTTTATTAACTAAAGAAGTAGGCAATCATAGAAAAGTGATAAAATAGATCCTCATGGCCAAAAAATACGACGAGAGCGCAGTTCAGTCCTTAGATGCTTTGTCCCACATCAGGCTACGTCCGGGGATGTACATCGGCCGCCTGGGCGATGGCTCCAACCCGGACGATGGGATCTACATCATGCTCAAAGAGGTCATCGATAACTCCGTCGATGAATTCATCATGCACAATGGCACGAAGATTGAAATTGAGCTCGATGAAAAGACCTCCAAAGTCTCCGTGCGCGACTGGGGGCGCGGCATCCCTCTTGGCAAGGTGATCGAGTGCGTGAGTCAAATCAATACGGGCGCCAAGTACAATGACGATGTCTTCCAGTTTTCTGTCGGCCTCAATGGAGTCGGCACGAAAGCGGTCAATGCCCTTTCTTCCCATTTTCTCGTCAAAAGCATTCGCAAAGGGGAATTTGTCGAAGCCAGATTCTTAAGAGGCGTTCTCAAGGACAAAAAAAAGGGAAAGACAAAAGAGCCCGACGGAACATACGTCGAATTTATTCCCGATGCGCAGATTTTCAAGAAATTTGCTTTCCAAAAAGAGACGATCATCAAACGGCTCTGGCATTATGCCTATCTCAATACGGGGCTTAACCCTTCTCTTTAATGGCGATACGATCTACTCGGAAAACGGACTCTTGGACCTCCTCAAGGCTGAGGTCAAAGAGGATCAACTCTATGAACCGCTCCACTGGCGGGGAAAAAATGTGGAGTTTGCCTTCCTGCATGCCTCGAGCTACGGTGAGACCTATTTCTCTTTTGTGAACGGCCAATATACCCAAGACGGAGGGACCCATCTATCCGCTTTCCGCGAAGGGATATTGAAAGGGGTCAATGAATACGCGAAAAAAAACTTTCAGGGCGTCGACGTGCGCGAGGGGATCATCGGGGCAATTCTGATCAAGGTGAAAGACCCCGTCTTCGAATCGCAAACAAAGAATAAATTATCGAATAGCGACATCCGCACTCCCATCGTTCAAGAGGTGAAAGACGCGGTCCAAAATCTTCTGTTCAAGTTCCCGGAAACCGGCAAGAAGATCATCGATCGGATCCTCTTTAATGAAAAATTGCGCAAAGAGCTCGCTGCCGTCAAGAAAGACGCCAAAGAAAAGCAGAAAAAGATCTCCTTCAAAATCCCAAAACTGCGCGATTCGAAATACCATTTGGGCGATGGATCGAAAGAGGGGCAGCGATCGATGATCTTCCTCACGGAAGGAGAGTCCGCCTCAGCGTCTATTGTCATGACGAGAGACCCCCTCACTCAAGCGGTCTTTTCGCTTCGGGGCAAGCCGCTCAATGTCCATGGCATGAAAATCGACCAGCTCTATAAGAACGAAGAGATGTATAACCTCATGTCGGCTTTAAATATCGAAGAAGACCTGTCAAATCTCCGCTACAACAAAGTCATCCTTGCGACCGATGCCGATGTCGACGGAATGCACATCCGCAACCTCCTCATCACCTTTTTCCTAACCTACTTTGAAGCGCTTGTCGTGAACGGCCATCTCCATATCCTTGAAACCCCGCTCTTCAAAGTGAGGAACAAGGAAAAAACCTATTATTGCTACTCCGAAGAGGAGAAAGAGGAAGCTGTCCTTGCCCTCAAAAAAGGAGTTGAAATCACCCGTTTCAAAGGGCTTGGAGAAATCTCGCCTGACGAATTCAAACAGTTTATCGCAGACGACATCCGCCTGCTGAACGTGACCATACAAAACCTTTCCGACGTCAAGCCAACCCTTGAATTCTATATGGGGAAGAATACTCCCGATCGAAAGGCGTTTATTATGCATAATCTAGAGAACGAATGGACGATCTAAAATCTCTGATGAAGGACCACTTCATCAAATACGCTTCCTATGTCATTCTCGAGCGAGCAATCCCGAATGTGATCGATGGTCTAAAACCCGTTCAAAGGCGCGTTCTGGAAACCCTTTGGAGGCAAAACGATGAGAAACTCCATAAAGTAGCGAACATCGTCGGTCAGACGATGCAGTTTCATCCCCATGGAGACGCCCCGATCTATGAGGCCCTCGTCAACCTGGCAAATAAAGGGTTTATGATGGACAGACAGGGGAATTTTGGAAACATCTATACGGGCGACCCCTCGGCTGCCGCGCGTTACATCGAAACGCGCCTCTCCGTCCTAGCGCGCGAGACCCTGTTTAATCCCGACATCACCGAAAAAATCCCCTCCTATGATAGCAGGAATTTCGAACCGGTGACATTGCCCGCGAAAATTCCTCTGCTGCTGATGCAGGGAGCTGAAGGGATCGCCGTCGGCATGTCGACCCGGATCCTCCCTCATAATTTTACCGAACTTCTCGAAGCGCAGATCGCCTATCTCGAAGGACGAACCTTTAAAATCTTCCCCGATTTCCCCACCGGCGGGATCATGGACAAAAGCCAATACGACAAAGGCAGAGGCAAGCTCAAACTCCGCGCAAAAATCGAGATCAAGGATCCAAAAACCTTTGTCATCAGAGAAATCTGCTATGGAACGACAACGGAAAGTTTGATCCGATCGATCGACGAGGCCGCCAAGAAAGGCAAAATCAAGATCGAGGCCATCGATGACTATACGGCTAAAGACGTCGAAATTGAGATCAAGCTTCCCCGCGGACAATATGCGGAAGAGATTCTGGATGCTCTTTATGGCTTTACGGAATGCGAAGTGACGCTGAGTTCTCAGATCGTTGTGATCAAAGAAGGGCTCCCTTGGGAGACCGATGTCCATGAAATCCTCACCTATAACACCGAAAAGCTCGTCGAATTTCTTAAACGCGAGCTTGTGATCGAACGCGATCGCATCCTCGAAAAGCTCTTCTATAAAACTCTAGAGAGGATTTTCATAGAGAATCGCCTCTATAAAAAAATCGAGACCGTTAAAACCCTTGAAGGGATTCATCAGACCCTTGAGACACTCGTTCACTCCCTATCGAAAAAAGCTCCAGCGCGCACCCAATGCCGATGACAGGGAAAGACTTCTCCAGATCCCCATCCGCCGAATTTCTCAATTCGACATCGACAAAAACCAAGAGGAGGTCAAAGTTCTTCAAGAAAATTTGGCCAGAGTGGAGAAAGACCTCAGGAACGTCAAAAAATTTGCCATCAACTACCTCAAAAAAATCATCGAGAAATTTGGCAAAGATTTTCCGCGCAAAACCCGCATCAAGTCGATCGAAGAAATCGACCGCAGAGCCATCGAGACGAAACAGATCAAGGTCGGTTTTGATCCCCAAGGCGGTTTTATCGGCACGAAAGTCTCAGGGCCTATCCAGTTCACTTGCACAAACTTCGACAAACTGCTCATTTTCTACAAAGACGGCACCTACGCGGTCGTCAACATCCCTGAGAAACAATACGTTCAAAAAGTTCTTTGGGTGGGCGTAGCCGATAAGAAGACAGCGATCAGCGTCGTCTACAAAAACAGCCAGACGGCCCAAGCTTGGGCCAAGCGTTTTGTCGTCGAAAAATTCATCCTTGAAAAAACATACCCCTTTCTAAACGAAAAAGACGAGATCCTATTCTTCTCTGCCGATCCCGAACCCACAGTCGAACTTCAATTCGTGACCACTCCCCGCCAGAAGGTGAAAACGCTTCTCTATTCATTCAAAGAGGTCCCCATCAAAGGGGCCCAGGTCCGCGGCATCCGCATGGCCCTTCACAAGGTAAAGAAAGCGATCCCATTCAATGATGACATCACTAAAAGTCGCAAGCGGCGTTGATCTTCACGGGATAAATCGCCACTATTGCCACAGAGAATGGCAATTGCACCGCGTCTGGACATAAGTTCTGAGTGACTGCCAGGCTCTTTCCATCAGGCGAGAAGGCGATCCCCTTAACACCGCCTTCTTGCCACAGCTGTTCCAACAGACCTATGGTCGAAGCATCGTACATTTCTAGAATTTCCAGGCTAAGCCCTGGCGCATTTGAATAAACCCCTGCCAGTTTTTCTGATTCTCTTGCAAAGATCTGCACATTCTTTCGACCTTGTGAGCAGGAAACTGCCAGGTAATCCTTCAATGGATGGAAAGAGAGAGAATGAGGATAACAAAAATGCGTCTCTTCCCCTTTCAATACCTGGATGGGATGGTCCAAATACCTCCCTTGCGAATTGCTCATCCGCTGAAAAAGAACTACTGAGTGGGATTGAAGAGACGTCACTGCTAACAGCGCGCCATCTCTTGAAAAATTCAAACCATCGGGAATATTTAAAATGGAATTCTGAATCACCTGATAAGGCACTTGATCGTATTGCTCTCCCTGATAATGATAAAAGGTAAGAGTGTTTGTACGCGTATTGGCGACTGCGACTGTATTTTCAACCGGTGAATATTTGACAGCATCAGGGGCCATCACTTGTGAAGAGCCTCCTGTGATCGTTGCTATGGGCATGGCATCATAGCAAAACAGGGAAGGATTTTTTTTGTATATTGTAATTGCATCTCCACGTCTATTTGCAACGGCGAGATGATTGCCATCCGGAGAAAAGCTAAGATCATGGGGAAAATTTAATTGAGACTCTGATCCTTTGATTGAAAAAGAGGGCGTTGTTTCGTAAACAGCTCCCTGCTCACCAATGCGTTTGTAAAAAGTAATGGAGTTTACCGATGCATTTGCAACGACGACGTAATCTCCAGAAGGAGTAAAAGCCACCGCTTCCGGCTTATCGAGTCCGGAAAAGCCATCTATTCGAATCAAAGTGATTGGTGTGCTACCAACAGACATAGCAAAACAGTGTGAAGTATAATGCCCACGGTCGAAAATGGAACGTCGGGGCAGCGCAAAAGTCACAGAGTAAATGATCAAAAAAAACGCAATCATCCAATTGAGCATGCAGTATCATTCCGTGCGAATTGTTAAAAGTCGAAAGCGAAAGTAAAGCGCGGGCCTGCGATCGAGAGATCCCCCTGGTTCGAAACAGTGATGCCGGGCGCGGCATTGTCGACAAAGCGCAAGAGCTGGTTTTGAGAGAACAGGAGCAGCTGATCCCAGGCGAGATCGAGCGTTAAGCGTTTGAGTGCGCCGCTAAAGAAGTGCTGCCAACGAATGCCGGCGGTCCCTTCCAAAATAGGGGAGCCGACGCGATAAATAGAATGGAGCCCGAGGAGTTTTTCTTTGGCAACAAGCGTCTTTTCATCCTGATGCAAATAGAACTCCCCGTAGAGCAGGCTGACAGCGCCTTGCGCACAGAGACTAAAGCCCTTGGCCATAGCGTATTCGCCGATCAGGCCGGCGTAGGGCCCTAGTCCCCAGAACTTATTCTTCATGCGGATCGAGACATCTCCTTCGGGAGGGAAATTTCCTCCTCTATACTCAAGGTGGAATTTCTGGCGGGCCGAGCCCCACCGTATGCCGATCTGCGGGGTTAAGGTGAGTGTGGAGGTCGCCGCATAGGGCCTGCTTACCAGGAAATCGATCAGCCCCAGGTGCAGCCGCCAATGCTGCTTGACCTCACTTGCAAAGAATGGTGCGGCAGGGGCAGGCGCTAGCCATAGAGGAAAGAAAACGCCCCCCTCCTTAGCGGTCTTTTCTGCATCGGAATGCGTTTGAAACGAAGTGTACTGAAGGAGAAGTTGCCAGCGGTCGTGAGGAACGCGATACCCAACGCCAACGTTAAAGCCAAAATCCCAATCGAATTCAGGACGGATCGCTTTAGCCCTGCCGCTTAAGTTGCTTGCCTTAGAACTTTCGACGGCATAACTTAATCCCTCCTCTTCAGCCTGCCAATAGAGAACGGCGCCCTGTGAAAAAAAGCCCGCTCTCGGTAATTCATTGGTATGCGCATGAAAAAAGAGTAGAAGTGTGATAAGGTATAGAAAAATCAATCTGAGCATGCAGGCAGTGTAAGAGTCTGTCGTTGATTTAAGGCTTCGTCGATTTTCGGGATTATTTTGGCCGATTTTCGATCCAAATTCTGGGGATAATATCAACTTTCGTATATTATCCCCAGAATTTGGATCGAAAATCGGCCAAAAGAACCCGAAAATCGACAGAAGCTTAAATCAATGACAGACTCTAAGCAATGACACAATTTTTTTTCCGTCGAATTCTCATCGTCATCTCCTTAATGACATTTGCATTGTCCGCGATGGAAATTTCATCCGATGAGGCGGAGAGCATCGGCCGGGGCATTTTTTTGAATGAATGCAGCGGTCAAAAAGAGCGGCTTGTCTGGTGGAACGACGGAGAGAATTTCGCCTCGCTTGGGATCGGCCATTTCATTTGGTATCCCAAAGACTGCAAAGGCCCCTTTGAAGAGACCTTCCCCTCCCTTCTCACTTTTTTCGGGGAGCAACATCTCGAGCTCCCCGATTGGCTAAAAGGTGCTGATGGTTGTCTCTGGAGCACAAAAGAGGCGTTTTCTGATAAGACCCAGGATGTCAAGAAACGGGAGCTGCAGGATCTTTTAGCGCGCAGCGTTTCTTTGCAAGCCACATTCATCGGAAAACGTTTTGAGGAGGCGATGCAGAAAATTCTCTCCTCCATGAGTGAAGAAAAAAGAAAACACGCCATAAAACAAATCGAACTGCTGCAAAAGTCAGCACAGGGCAAATTCGCTTTGATCGATTATCTCAATTTTAAAGGGGCCGGGACGCTCGAAACGGAGAGCTACAAAGGCAAGGGCTGGGGATTGAAACAGGTGTTGGAAGAGATGCCAGTCGTTGCTGAAAATCCCCTTCGGGCATTTTCTGAGACGGCTAAAGCGCTTCTGAAACAGCGCGTAGAGAGCTCTCCTCCCGAAAGGCAAGAGGAGCGCTGGCTCAAAGGATGGCTGGCCCGCATTGACCGCTACGCAAAATTTATCTAAAATCCATTGGCGTGAAGACGGCGTTGTCTTTGAGTTTCTCTAATCGTTTGTCGACCTCTGAAATTTCATGAAATCCGCTGCTTTTGCGAACGACATTTCCCTTTTCGTCGAGGATGACCAGAGTGGGAACGACCCGGATCTGAAATTGTCTGAAAATATCTTCCGCATACTCTGCATTGACTTTGAGGAATTTGACCTTGTCGCCGTATTCCCGCGCCCAATCATCGTAAAGAGGGCTGAACATGCGGCAAGGGTCCGCAATGGGTGGAATAAAAATCGACAAAAACGGGGACGTTGGCCTCGCGCAGCTCCTTTTCAAATTCCAGCCTCGAATGAATCTCGATCACTTTTCTGTGCGCAGGTTTGTGTTCCGCCTTTGCCAGCGACTGTGTTTTCTTAGCGAGAAGTGTTTGCGAGGCGAGAAATTTTTGCGCCTGAATGGCCGCTTTTGCGGCATCGCCGGCAGCAGAGACCGCTTGTTTGAATTCCGGATCGGCGACGTCGCCAATCGCATAAACGCCCTCAAGAGAGGTCTGTTGATGCTGTTTTAAAACGATGTACCCCGCTGAATCGAGCTCAAGCTGATTGTTGAATAATTCGGTATTGGGGCGGGACCCAATCGCCAGGAAAAGAGCGTCCGTGGGAAGCTCCCATGTCTTTTGCGATTTGGAATCCACAAGGACGAGATGGGTGACTTTTTCGCCGTCTCCTTTAATCTCCTTCACCACAGTTTTGTAATGCACTTGAATATTTGGATTGGAGAGGATTTCTTTAAGCCTTTGTTTTTCGACAGTGCGGAATTCATCCCTACGCACAAGGATGTGCACTTTTGAGGCAATATTGGAAAGGTACTGGGCCTCAATCAACGCGCTGTCCCCGCCTCCGACGACTGCGACGACTTTGTCCTTATAGAGCGATCCGTCGCAAACGGCGCAGCTATAGACCCCTTGAGACCAATACCCGCCATTGCCCGTTTCACCGGGAACATTCAACAGATTGGGACTGGCGCCAAGGGCGATGATGACAGACTGGGTTCGATAGCGTTTCAGTTGCTCATCAGAGCCGATGATTTTTTTCGTGGTGACGAGGTAAGGGCGTTTGGAAAAGTCTACGGAGACCACAATCTCAGGCTGCAGAAGAGCGCCGTTCATCTCTGCCTGCTGTTTCATTTTTTCTCCCAAGTCCACCCCAATGATCGACATCTCCCCCGGCCAATTCTGCACATTGTGCGATTGGGTGATGGTCCCCCCAATGGACGGCCCCGTGATGACGACAGGGGTCATCCCTGCCCTGGATAGGTAGACTGCAGAGGTCAAGGCGGCAACCCCGCCTCCGAGAATCACAACAGGGTGCTCCTCTTCAACCACTTCCGCTCGCAAAGCGGTTGTCAAAGGGAGGATTAAAAGGTGTAGACAGAGAAGAAATTTTTTCATAATGCCTCTTGGAGAAACAGGACATGGGGTCATATCTTCGCATTATACCAAGAAGAAAGAAAAAGGATTGCTCAAAAAAAAATATCGCATATTCACTGAAATTTTTTAGAATAGAAAAATCCCCGGCTTTTAAAGGCTGGGGATCGGAATGAACTAAATTCGGAATTAAAGCTTTTCAGCCTCGCCCTTGTTAGTATCGCTAGGGTTTTCGTCAGTAACTTTGATAGTTTCGCGAAACTTCTGACATTCTTCAAGTAAAAGGGGTTGACCCAGTTCTGCTAATTCTTCTGCTATAGGCAGTATCACTTCATATTCGTGTCTTATATAAATTTTGAAGTAGTCGACACAGGCATTAACGAATGCGGGATCTTCATCCTGGAGGCTCGATTTGAGCACTTCGAAAACTCCCCGGAAACCAAGGATAGGGCCATATTCGCGTAAAAGGCACTCAGAGTACGGAGAATAGAATGAGCCGACATGCCGATTGTGAAAAAACTGTATTTTCATTTCGGAGACGCAAGTAGAAAGGACTTCTGTATTCTTCTGCTCCATTGCAGCTTTAAGCAATTGGCAAACACCCTTTGGTCCTATCTTTAACATACAATAATGAATGGAGATCTTGAACATTTAATCGCACTGCAACTGATATATTTCCTGAACATTGTCTGTATCGATTTTAGATCCCAAAAGCTCCGATACACTCCTCGCATAACGAGGTTAAATCGAAGTAAGAGGCGAGTTCCAGAAATTGGAACAACTCAATAACGCTAAGATCGTCGAGTTTGATTTTCCCGCTATAAATGTAATCGAGCAATGCCTCAACCTGCCCTGTGGTGAAGGGCTCGTTATCGGTCAGGCTGCGTGGAAGGGTATATTCTATCGTCGATTTTGATTCCGCAAATTCCCCTGAAAAGTAGCGCTCAAAGAAAGCGGATCCTGCAGACAAAAGGACTTGATGACAAGGGAAGACCGTTCCGGCTTCATCCGAATTTTTGATAGTAAAATCACAAAATTTCCCCTCCTTGCGAGAGGCGATCAGATTGTTTGAAAAAAGAGGATTGACCGTGCGATTGTCTAGTCCACAAACAACTTCAATCATGTGAGGGCGGTCATGCCCTGGATCAACAGTTTTTACGATGATTCCGTATTGTTGATATAAATTTCGAATGATACATTCAAAATGGCGCTCTGGAATATGATCTAACTGTAAAGACTTAAGGTCGATTTGTAAAAATGGCTGGGGTTGTGTCAATGACCTTTTCACTTCACTGACAATGGTGCGAACATATCCCTCGAAACAACTTGTATAGTGATTTTGATTGCTTAGCGCTGATGCACGGCCTTCAGTTTGACTATAAGCATTGAGTAAATCATCACTGAAACTACTTACCCGAACGTACCTGATTTTGGGGTTTATCAGATGATTAATACGTTCTCTGTTAAGCTGCTCAACACGTTTCATGTTGTTACTTGTTTTAAAACTAAGTCTTTACATCATTCATTACAAACTCCTTGTTTTTATGTAATAAATAATACACTACACATAGATTAAAAATCAAAGAGTTTTTTAAAAATCTGAAGATATCAATAAAATTTACACTAAATTATATTTTTATTTAACGATAGCCTTTTGCAATTAATTTACTAAACTATTGTAAATAAGCTTATTAAGAGAAAATTCAACTTGTAAAGTCCTGGCAAATCTTTATAATGTGCCTTCTCCATCTACTGAGAGAGCATTCCGTGTTAAAAATTTATTCCGATCCTGAGCCGCCCTCCGAGGGGCTCGATGAGATCCTCGCACTCGCGGAAGAGGCCCAGGAGGTACCGCCGGAACCTGCCGGAGGGATTCCACGGCAGTGGCTTCCTGGGTTCATCCGCTGGCCGCTGCGGGTGATCCTTCTTCCTTTCATTTTTATCGACCTTGCAGCTCAAAGGGTTGCGCGTATGCTCATCCGCCCTCCTTATATAAAGGAGGGAAAGTGTCTGAAGAGGGGCAATTGCTGCCACTATATCCTTGTGCCGGAGGCAAAGGGTCCTGTTCGGCTGGCTTTTCTATTTATGGAACACCCAGATGCTCGGATTTTATAGGCGCGAACCTAAGGTATATGAGAGCGACGGGAAGCGCGTCTATGTGATGGGCTGCCGCTATTTAAAGAAAAACGGCGCATGCGGACACTATTTCTTGCGTCCGTCCGTATGCAGAAAGTGGCCTGTCATCGAATATTTCGGATACCCTCGCATCATCAAGGGCTGTGGATTTAAAGCGGTTCCTCGAGATTGATTGCATTGGAAGCTTGCACTGTCAGAGGCTGCGCTCCGGTTTGCTGGTTCCTTGCGATCTCGGCTGAGAGATTCTGCTCCCTCAGGGCAATCAATTCATGGATAATTTGACGGATACGCAAATGGAACTGGTTGGCAGGGACGTTGAAAAAAGATTGCAAGGCGATCTGTCTTGCATCGGAATCCTTCAGGTAAGTCGTCAGCAGGCTTTTGATCTGGCTGAATTTCTTTATCTTTTGTCCGATCCCATATTTTAGAACGATATCGACATTGGCGCGTTCCCAAAACAAAGAGGTGTCCGTATTGTCGATGAGGATGGGGAGTTTCATCGCAATCGCTTCGTTGATCGTCCCCGGGCCAGGCTTAGTGACAATCACATCGGAGATCGCCATCAAATCGGACACGCGGTCGGTGAAGCCGAATGCACTTAAGGTATTGGAAGGATGAAGCCTTAACTGTTCGAGATCTCTTTTAAGTTTGGTGTTCCGCCCTGAAATAACGACCAAATGGGCGCCCAGATTCATCTCCCCAATTTTTTTGGCGTACTCGTAGGCGGTATCGCCGCCGGCGCCGCCCATCATGACCAGAATGATCTCTTTATTTGACGGCAGATGGAACTCGTCGAGGATTTTCTGCTTATCCTTCTGAGTCATGAAATCAGGCCTGAGCGGCAAGCCGATGGTTTCAATCGCGCTTTCCGGAATGTTTTTCTTCAGCAGGATGTCCCTTGTCGTCGGTAAATCAGCGCCAATCGTCACTTTCATCTGTGGATGTTTTACTTTTTCCATCTCTAAGGTCCAATGGCGAAGGTCGTTGTCGGTCGTGACGAGAAGGAACGGGATCTCTTTTTTTCGGGAGGCTTCGGAAGCCGCATAGTTGATGAAGGGGATCAGCGAGACGACGAGATCAGGCTTGAATGAATTGATATAGGAGGAGATGATTTTTTCTACCTTGGCCTGTCGCGAGCGGAAAATAGGGGGGGCTAAATGCCTGACGATAAAATTCATCGAGCGGATCCAACCGGTGCGCAGCATCCCATTGTAAATCTGTTCGCACGAAGGGACACCCCATATTCTCAATTGATTGATCGGATAGACAACTTTTAAATCATATTCCTCGCCCACAAGTGTCTGCAATGTGTTGGCTGCAGCGATGTGCCCGCCCCCTCCCGTACTGGACAGGATCAAGATGGTCTTGCGAGATGGTGGCTGTTCCGCTGCGTCTTCAGCGAATATGGATCCGACCATGAAAATTGAAAAAAGACAAATTGAGGATATGAGCTTCGCCAAGGCACACCTTAGGGTTATTCTTTTGAATAATTATCCTTAGAGACTGAATCCGGAGACAGTCTCTTATTCAAGCTCGGTTCGATTCGGCACCGAGCCTCTCCCGATTTTTCGGGCACACTTTTTGTAGCATAATGATCACACATAATCAGCACAAGTGGATTTATGATAATCATTTTTCCACTTCATCTGAGAAATATTCAGACACTCACTAAAAAAAACTGTGAATGCAAAGTATACCCCAATCGGGCTCAAACTTGGAATTTGGGCCGCGCGAAAGCTCCCGCGGTTCGACGATCGCAAGTCGGTTCATATTCCTAATATTGACCGACTTGCGATCGTCGAACCCCGGGGCTTTGGCGCAGCCGAAATTCCAAGTTTGAGCCCGATTGGGGTATATATCGTGCGCGGATAGGTTCTTAAATTTATGGCGCGAGATGAAAAATTTATACCGAACGTGCTTCAAAAATCGGACCTGGGCCGATTTTTCAAGCGCGTTCGGTGTAAAAACATCTTTTAAATTAAATCAAAGTCATGGTAATTGTGTTGTTAAGAGTCTGTCTCTATACCGAACGTGGTTCAAAAATTGGCCCTGGGGTGCGTCAAAGCCCAGGACCAATTTTTGAACCACGTTCGGTATAAGCAAATAAACAATTATGCCAACAGTCAGCTATGAAAAGTCGTCTTAAGTGGATCTTCTGTTTAGCTACCCCTCTGATCTTGCTGATCCTCCCGTTCAGTGGAGGCTTGAATTTACACAAATATTTTAAAACGATTGTCTTACAGCCAAAAAAGACGGGGATTACCACCTTTCATTATTATGATGTAGCCCGTAACCGGCCCGTCATTACTGAAGTCTGGTATCCGGTCGATCCCGAAAGCCCATGCAAAGCACCGACGGGGTTCTGGGTACGCTGCGATGAGGCGAGGGACGCCCCTTTGAGCAATAAAAAAAGCCAATATCCTTTAATTATGATGTCTCATGGCCAGGGAGGCGATCGTTACAACATATCCTGGCTGGCTGAAGTCCTAACGGCCAATGGCTATATCGTTGCTGCGATGGATCATTTTGGCAACACGTGGAACAATAAGATCCCTGAATCCTATGCGCGCCCTTGGGAAAGACCACGCGACGTCACATTTGCCCTGGATCAGCTGCTTGACTCCCCCCAGTTCAAAGACAGAATCGACCAAAAAAGAATTGGATTCGCCGGCTATTCGCTTGGCGGAGCCACGGGGATGTGGATTGCCGGTGCCGAGGCTAGTGTCTTAGATCAATCTCTTGTTAAGGCCAATGCAGCGAAAGATCTAGAAGATGTCGCATCGGCGGAATTGCTGGATACAATCGATTTCGGCGAGGCTAGCGGATCCTTTCGCGATCACCGCATTTCTGCCTTCATGGTCATGGCTCCGGCGCTTGGATGGATGTTCGCAGAGAACAGCTTGGAAAAGATTAATGTTCCCGTATTTATCGTGGCCCCTGAAAAAGACCTCGTGGTCCCTACGGAACAAAATGCCAAAGTGTTCGCATCGAAAATCTCTAAAGCAAACCTTAAGATTCTTCCGGGAGAGGCTACCCATTATGTCTTTCTGAATCGCGCAAATGCCGTCGGCAAAAGATTTTTAGCGGCGAGATACTGCGAAGATCCTGCTTCCATCGATCGAAAGCAGATCCACGATGAGGTCGCCAAAAACTCAATCCTCTTCTTCGATGATCAGCTGAAATAGTGCTTCAATTATACTTCAAATCAGTTACACTTAAGGGCTAAAGCTAAATTTAGCCCATTTCTTATATGCAGAAAGCCCAAAAAGAACCTTCGCTCTTCATATTGCTCCTGCTGGTTTCCTTCGCTTCCATCTCAGCAGTGCTATTTACGCCGGGCCTGCCGCAGATCGCCATGCAGCTTGGGGTCAGCGATGCGACCGCCCAATTGACAATCACTGTCTTTTTGATCGGATACGCGCTCGGCCTTCTCCCCTACGGCCCCCTTTCCAACCGCTACGGCAGAAAACCCACTGTTTATTTGGGCATTTCGATCGCAATCTTAGGATGTCTGCTCGTTCTCCTCGTTGAGAAATTTCATTCTTTTCCCCTGCTTATCCTGGGAAGGCTAATGATGGCTCTGGGAAGCAGCGTCGGGTTAAAAATCGCATTCACCATGATCGGAGATGTGTACCAGCATGAGAGGGCGACTAAAAAAATCACCTATCTGATGCTTTCCTTTGCGATTGCTCCCGCCCTCGCCATCGGGGTTGGGGGATTTTTAACAGACCGGTTTGGATGGGCGAGCTGCTTTTATTTTCAGACGGGATATAGCATCTTTTTGTTGATCATGGCTTTTTTCCTTCCGGAAACCTGTCGGGAAATCGATCCCCATGCCTTAAAAGTCAAAACGATTGCAGAGGGTTATCTCCAAAAGATAAAAAATAAAAAGCTCGTTATCTGCGCCATGCTGATGGGCTGCGGCACATCCATCATCTATCTGTTTGCTGCAGAAGCTCCTTTTATCGCCATCAACCAGATCGGACTGTCTGCGGAGAGGTACGGTCTGCTCAATTTCATCCCCCCTGTGGGTCTGATCGCCGGCTCCCTTTTAGCCAATGCTCTAGCAGGAAAAAAACCACAGCTTTCCGTCATGATGCTCGGCATTGCGATCGCATGCACATTCACAGCCGTCATGTTCATCCTGTTCCTGCTCAACATTGTGAACCCATGGACTCTGTTCATCCCGATGCCGCTCATCTATCTCGGGGAGTCCCTAGTCTTCGCCAATGCTACCTCTTTGGTCCTGTCGCATGCGAAAAACAAGTCGTATGCCTCTGCCGCGATGAGCTTCCTCAACATGGGAATGAGCGTTGTGACGCTTCTTGTGTTTGAATCTCTGCCATCGCATTCCGTCATTGTGATGCCACTAGTTTTTACATTTTTGGCAGCGGCGATGATCCTGCTTAGGGGAAGGCTTTCCCACCTTATGAAACAGAACTAATTTTTGAGCATCGCAAGCGTCGCATGATTGCCGGTGATTTTTTCACGCCTGTAGGAAAAACAATCTTGCGCATTGGCATAAGTGCAGATGCCTGCGATCTCGATGTGATGGGGAAGGATCCCGCACTCCTCAAGCTGGTGCCTGGCGATCGCCCATAGATCAAAATAGATGGGCCGCACTTGAAAGCCCCAAAACTCCTCAGGAAATTCTGTCCGATAATTGATGAATTCCGAGTGATCGGGGCCCAAACTCGGAGATACTCCAACAAGAAGGTCTTGCGGCTTTGATCCGAACACCTGGGTCATTTTTTGCACGGTTGCGCGGTAGATATTTTTGACGTTGCCCCTCCAACCGGAATGCACGCTGGCTAAGGCGCGTTGCATAGGGTCGTAAATCACTGCAGACTGGCAGTCGGCGTGCTTGATCATCAGCGCCAGTTTTTTTTCTTGCGTGATCATGGCATCGCAATCGCCGGCCGTCTCGGAAAAATTCTGAATCAGTGCAACCTCGTTTCCATGTACCTGCTTTCGGGAAATGTAGTTTTGAATGTTCAATGCATTGAGCATGCGGATCCGGTTTTCTGCAATGCTGTCAGGATCATCCCCTGTCCTGCCCCCAGCGTTGAGCGAAGAGTATGCCCCCGTGCTCACACCTCCATGGCGCAAAAAAACTCCATGGACAAGCCCTCTCTCCTCTGCCAAAATTTCAAACTCCAGCCACTGGACCCCGTCTGCATTTTTTCGAATCATATTCTATTCTCTATTTGAAGAAATTCATTTTAGGTTTAAAATACCTGAAAGGAAAATTCTCATGCACGAAAGTTCATTTTCTCATCTGATGATCTGGAAAAATCCCATTTCGGCGATGTGTTTTTTTGCGTTCGCCATGAGTTTCATCAGCCTTTGGGTGCGCAAGACGGCCTGGTTATGGGGATCCTTTTTATTGATTGCCTACATTCTGGCCTTCAACGCCGGGATTGCCGACTGGATCTCTCTACTGCCCATCCTGATTTTATTCTTCTGCCACTATTATCTCACCAAAGAGATCAGCAAAGGCGCGCGGTTTTTGCTCTTCGGCTCAGCGATTCTGATCTCGCTGGCGTTAGCCTTTCACTTTCTGCCGGGCTTTCATAACTGGAACATCGCATCGAAACTCCAAATCAGTCCCGGCGCCTACCCTTATAATTTGTGGTTTAATTTCGATAAACCTTTCATCGGGATTTTTGTGTTGGCGCTGAGCATTCCTCTTCTCTCCACACGTTCACAACTTTTGAGGGTTTTAAAAATAAGCCTCCCCATGTCTGTCATTGGCATTCTCATCATGATGGGGATCTCATTGCATTTCGACCTAGTCAAATGGGATCCAAAAATCCCGGTGATCACATTGATCTGGCTCTTTGAGAATTTGATTTTCGTTTGTATTCCCGAAGAGGCTTTTTTTCGGGGATTCATCCAAAGGGAGTTCTACAACTGGTTTGGGAAAAATGCCGCGGCGGCCTTTGCGAGCATTTGCGTCACCTCTCTATTTTTTACTTTACTCCACCTGATCTGGGTGGCTGACCTTCCCTTTCTGTGCCTTGTCTTTGTCGCCAGTATGATCTACGGCACAATCTATCAGGTCACTCAATCGATTGAGGCGAGCATTTTTTGTCATTTTGCCCTGAACGTAACTCATTTTTTTCTCTTTTCCTATCCTGCGCTACAAGGTTAATTTTTAATTTAAACAAAATCAAAGCAGCAAACTAATAAAATTTGCTAATTAAAGTTGATTAATCAATCACAGCACGCTATATTGCTTGCACAAACATTACGGAATTAATATGCCTGATCAAAGAGTATTCAATGCATCTGTTTTTGACTCTTATGCAAACCTGAAGAATTTTTTAACACACTCTAACTCCATCAATGAAGTTCTAAGCAGAAAAGACAAGCCTTTTTCAAAAGTCATCGGCCCTTCAAACCCCAACCTGCAGGGCAAGTGGCAAGTCTGTCAAATCGCAACCGCTCCCTTTCGCGGAATACTCGCAATCGTCTTGAAAATCATCGCCAAAATCGCTTCGCTTCTGGGAGCTAAGGGATTTGCAAAACAGACGAAGACCGCCTCTCAATACCAATTAGCGGGTTTTCGCCTTTATTCAGAAACGCCCACAAAGCTATTTAGGATAAAAGATTCCGTCAATCGACCCAATTCCGAAGGGCAAATCGTCAACCAGACTCCGCTGATCCCAGAAAGCTGTATTACTGATCCTAAAGTCAAAAAGAAAACATATTGCACCATCTACAAAGGCATTAAATTCAATCATAACAAAGGAATCTGCCGTGGGATGAGCGAGTGGTTTCTTTATCTCTACTTACATACAAAATCTCAGTTCTCCGATCCGCGTAGCCACATGCTCGCACTGGGAAAGCAGTTCGCCAACGGTGGCGGCATGGATCCGACCCTGCTTCAGTCCCTCAATTTGAAAAAAGGAAAGCTGTTAAATATGAAATTCGGGACACAAGCTCCGCATACCACTCGCTGCCCCACCCCATTACATAAACACACTCCTGCCGAATGGAAGTCGCAAGCAGGACAAATCGTGCAACGGCTTCAAAATCTGCCGGCAGGAGCCTATGGCGTCGGCCTCCCTCTGCACCAGACTGCGTATATAAAAATTGATGATAGGCTAGGCTATTTCTTCGATCCCAATCACGGAATCACAGAGATCAATGGGGATGCCGTGGGTGAAAAACTCTATGAACTCGTCACTGCGAGTTTAAAAGGGACCGGAGAAACTTGCGATAAATTGAAGAATGTTACTCTTCATCTCGACGTAACACCTGTCAGATTGCGGAGTTAACATTTTTTGGATCATCCGAGAGAAAAAATCAATCGCCTCTTAGATCAAGAGGCGATCGAATAGAGAAGACAAAGAACTACTTTGCAGTTGTAGCTGCTTGATCAACGTTTTCAGCTGCTGCTTCTTTTTCAGCGTTTGCAATTGCTGGAGCTTCTTTGATTTCTTTCGCAGCAAGCATTTTCTGAACTGCTTCATCTGCATTAGCGCCGTTCTTTACAGCAACCATGATCGCTTTTCTTTGCTCAACAGAGAATTTATCGTTGAAAGATTTGCGGTTTTGGTCGCTCAGTTTCGCTGCAAATGCTTGCTCGTCAGCAGAAAGCTTTGTTGCAACAGCTTCTATTGCGGTTTGAGCTGGAACTGCGGCAGTTTGTGTGTTCTCTGCATTAACCGCTACGCCGGTTGTCATTGCGACAAGAGCGAGCATCATCATTGTTTTCTTCTTCATAATCTTCGTATCTCCTAGGTTCTAAGCGAGATTTTCACTTAGTTATGCTACTAATGTAAAAATTCAACCAATTTTTTGTCCAGAAATAGAATTGAATTCAGGACAAATAATATGATTTCAAATAAAAAGAGAGTCTTTAGTCCTCATTTATTTCATTTTAAAAACTTCACCTGCACTTGTGCTCAAATCTATTAAAAAAATTTGAGTGCACAAATTATTTAACCGGGCATGCTCCGCCGGAAGTCCTTGGTTTCTGTTGTGTGGCCGGAGTCGACATGGAGCCCGATCCCATCACTTGCTGGACGGCCTGATCTGCATTCATTTTATTACCCGAGGAATCCGTCTGGCCCATCATTTGCATTGCCTGCTGCCTTTGTTGGGCAGTGAACTGAGTGCAGAACATCGTTTTATTGTTCATGTCCATGATCTGAGCAGCAAAATTCTGCTCCGCCGGGGTCAGCTGATTGCAGTTAGGTGTCTGCATCATCATCTGTCCTTGCTGGCTTGCACCATTGGCCGGCTGCTGTCCGGTAGCGCCATTCGCTGAGGCGGGAGCGGCAAACAGCTGCAAGCCCGCTGTTGCGGCCAAGGCGCCTAAGCAGTATGCAAATTTCTTCATCGAGAATTTCCCTTTTCTGAAAAATTTAAAACAATTTCTGACTATAGCCGCCGCTGTTATTTTTGTCTACTCGGAATTAAAAAATTTTTACTATACCGCGCCAGGTCAGGTTGTGTGAATTTATGCCCAAGATTATTTCGTGTGACAAAGCGTGGAGCTCGAAGCAATCTTCTTGTCAGCTTGCGAGAGCGAACGCGCAGTCAGACGGAAAAAGATTGCAGCATAAATTCACACAACCTGACCGGGCGCGGTATATTTGACAGGTGCTGTTAAATTAATGGCGTTCTCATATAATGAGGGGCAACAACTCCCCATTTAATTCCTATGTCATTCAGAATCCGCCCGACCCTAGGAAGAAGCCTGCTTCTTCTCTGGGCGAGTCACCTGCTCCTCGATTTTTTTACCGGCATATGGCCCATTTACAAAACCATTGCCGGCATCGATCTGGCTAAAGCCGGCCTTATCGCAGGCCTTGCCGGTTTTTTTGGAGAGATCCTCCAGCTATTCTTCGGCTACTTTTCCGACCGGGGACTCAGAAAGGTCGTGACCATGCTTGGCCTTGCGCTTTCTTCGTGCGTTCTTTGGATCACTTTCACAGACGACATGCTCGTTTCCTTTTTCATCCTGCTGATGTTGATGATCGGATCGGGGTCCTACCATCCGGCAGCCGTCGGCTACGCCGGACTCCTCTCTCCGGAGAGGAAAGGTCGGAACATTTTACTTTTCGCATCCGGAGGAGCACTCGGTCTTGCCATCTCCCAATTGGCCTTCACCAAAACTCTTCAGCTTTTTGGCGGCAATGCCGTGATCTTGTTCGTTCCGATGATTATACTGCTTCTCGTTATGGCTTTTTATCCGATTGAAGAGCAAAAAAATAACCAGAAGCTCTCGCTGCAAGAATTTTTCCGACCTCTGATGCGATCCAAACGTTCTCTTTTCCTCCTGTACCTGACACAGGTCTGCAACTTCAGTATGCTGACGGCGTTCATGTTTCTGCTTCCCGACCTGATGCTCTCTAAAGGGTGTCACAGTTGGCTCAGCATGGGAGGCGGACACTTATGCTTTGTCATCGGCGGCGCGCTGCTCATGGTGCCGGCCGGCTATCTTTCCGACAGATTCGGGCCCAAGCCTGTGCTATTGACCATTCTCTTTTTGGCGCTTGTATTTTTTTACAGCTTTCTGTCCCTACGTGAGTTTTCTCTTTGGAAAACAGTCTTTTTCCTCCTAACCATCGGGGGGTTTATGGGAACCGTGACCCCTGTCCTTGTATCTTGGGGAAACAAGCTTGTTCCTGAAAGCCCGAGCACGGTCTCCGCTTTGATGATGGGCTTTGCCTGGTGCCTAGCGAACCTGGGCCCCACTTGGGCAGGCCTGCTTGCCAAAAGCGTGAAGACGACGGAACCTATCGCCATGACTCTCAGCATTCTCGGCTCGCTGATCGTCTTTGGCTTTTTCCTGATCCTCTTCATGCCTGAAAAAAAGCAGGAGACTGTCTCTGCACAAAAAGTGTAAAGAAATTTATTGAGCTTAACGCCCCCCTTTCCATAGAATCCGGTTTTTAGAGGCTGTTGACGAAGCCTTAATTCGTAGGCAGCCTCTTAGAGGGAAGGGAGACGCAAATGGCGGATAGACCGGTCGAATGCAGCCAATGTAAGAAACCGATCAAGGTGACTTACAAAGAGATCGTCGACGCTTCGATGATCTGTACAGAAATGTGCGCGGATTGTCCTGTGCTCCAGCAAAAACTTCACGGCCAAACACCGGCGATCGCTTCTAGGGAAGGGTTAACAGAAACGGAAGCAGGCCTTTGCTGCGGCAACTGCCGCACATCGCTGGAATCTGTCAAAATGGGCAACCCGCTGGGATGCAGCGAATGTTATTCTGTCTTTGCCGACGTCCTTGTTTCTGAACTCATCGCCGCAGATCGGATCCCGTCGCGAATTAAAAAAGAGTTTCCCGCAAAAAAGACACAACCCCTGCATTTAGGCAAATCCCCTAATAAGCCGCTGACGATTCCCTCTTCAAGCAGACTAACTGCTCTCAATGAAGCACTGAACGAGGCGTTGAAGAAAGAAAACTATGAACAGGCGGCGTGGATCCGCGATCAGATCAAAGACTTGACACAGAAGGGATCGGATGACGGAAAAAATTAAACTCCCTCAGGCGCTCCTCGAGCATACTCTCTGGGAGACAGAGATCAACCCCATCTGGCTCGCAACTTCATTCTTATTGCATCGCAATCTGGCCAAATACAATTTTCCTCCCAAAATGAATGAAAGGCAGTTCGAGCAGGCCCTTTCCTTGCTCAAAGAACAGCTGCTCAAGTCCACCCTCCTGGAGAATCCCGTCTGGCTGAATGCTGCGGACTTGAGCGCGCTGGACAAGGAATTTCTCTACGAGCATTTTTTATGCATGGAGGGTTTTCAAAATACACTTGCCGGACAGGGATTTGTCGTCGACAATAGCGGTCGTTTTCTTTCTGAACTGAACATCCAGAATCATTTACAGATACAGCTGACCGATTGCCAGGGTAGTTGGGAAAAGGCCTGGAATAAATTAAGCGAAATAGAGACGACGATTGGATCTTTCGTCGACTTCGCGTTCTCTCCAAAGTTTGGATATCTGACCGCAGAGCCTTCCTTGTGCGGCACCGGACTGAGCGTTCGAGCCTACCTGCATCTGCCGGCTTTGATCCACATGGGCCAATTGCAAGAGACCCTCCTCAAACAAAAAGAAGAAGGGATCACCATCGCAGGCATGGGGGGGAATTTGGATGAGATCATCGGCGATCTGATCGTCGTCAGCAATACCTTCACACTGGGAATCAATGAAGAGAGCATCATTCACTCGGTCCACTCGATGGCGATGAAGTTGATGGCCATGGAAAAATCGCTCAGATCCCATCTACAGACAGAGAATAACAGCGCTATCAAGGATCTAGTGAGTAGGGCATTTGGTCTCCTTCTGCACTCCTATCAACTGCAGATCAAAGAAGCTCTTGGCGCATTAAGCCTAATGAAACTCGGCCTACATCTGGACTGGATCAGCGGCATCACTGAACTCAAGCTCAACACCCTCTTCTTTCAATGCCGCAAAGCCCATCTGCTGCATACCCTGGGAGATCTTCAATTGAGCGATCCTCAGGAGATCGCCCGCAAAAGAGCAGAGTACCTGCATAAAAATATGCAAGGCGTCGTCTTAAAAATTGAAGCGGCTACTTAGGTAGCGCACCTAATTTCTCCAGGGAAGTTTCATCTCTTTCCCATTCACGTCCTTAATTTTTGAGCCTACGCCCATCACGAGGATCGAATCGGTGGGCTCGTCCCCTGCGTTAAAAAGTTGATGAGGAACGTTGGCAGGGCAAATGATGGTGCAGGGAGCTTCAAATTCAAACTCCTCCCCACCGATGATCGCTCTTCCTTTCCCCTTTAAAAAGATGAAAATTTCCTCCGTCGCATGAACGTGCATCGGTGTCGCTCCGCCTACTTCCCAGCTGGTACGCCAGACTTCGAACTCTTCGCACCCCATGGCTCCGGTGGCAACTCCTTGAAGGACATTGCCATTGAACGTATACGTCTTTAGTCCTTCATGAGAAATCACCTTGCCAACGGCAGGACATGTGCATCCCCCCGGTAATATCCCCTGCTCTTGGGTATCCTCTGCTCGTGCCTGTGAAAACCCTAAACACACAGCCGCTATACACATGCGGATTGCAATTGACGCTAAAAATTTCTTTCTCATGAGATACTCCTTCAGATCTTTTTAAGGATAAGAAAATGCATTCCTGGAGAACGCCAAGAATGATCATCCTTTAAATACACTTCTAATTCTTCATGTGCTTTCAGAAAGTCCACTGGAATTCCATATCTTTTATTTAAAACATCCAACAACAGCAAGCCATGATTGAAGACGCGCTTACGATCCTGCTCACTCTCAAATCGAATCCCTTTTTCCAAACGATTTCCATGGACATCCAAACTTGTCCGTATGACTTGATAAAGTCCGGCAAGGGGCCCTTTACTCTGTTGCAGTTCTTCTAAAATTTCGATTGAGATACGGCGATTTCCTGTACCTTCGCGCTGATTTCGCTCTTTGAGTTGAAGAAATGCATCCTCCAGTGATGCAATCCGATGAGAACTGCTACTCGCAGGGTCGAATAAATCTATAATAATGACACATCCATCTTGTTTGAGGTATTGATAAGCATGCTCCAGCGAGAGTTTGGGATTTTTAAGATGTGGCAATGTGCATCGATATAAGATCACATCGAATTGCCCTTTGCACCCTTCGATTTCAGCTTCGGCATCTCCTTCTCTAAATTCTAACCCGATTCGGCTCAATTCCTCATTTGATTGTTCGACAAGCGAGAGCTGTTTGTCGATTCCCAAATAGGCCTTATCATTAAATTCCTCGGAAAGCCTGTATAAATACATCCCGTTGCCGCTACCAAGGTCTAAAACATTTTGGGCTGTCAACCAACAATTCTCACTGGCAAGCAGCTTTGCTTCCTGGCTGAAGTAAAGGTTGACCTGACCCGTTAAAAAATGATTCCAGAGATCTGCCTCATCGGCTGCTTGTAAAATCTCTGCGCAGGTCTGCTTATCATATTCAAACAAGCGGTCTAAACGGGCATCTGCACTCAAGCCGAAAAAAGGGACTAAGAAAAAACAACTATACGCAAATTTAAAGAAAGTTCTCATATGAGCCATTTGCTGATTAAGAGTCTGTTAACGGATTAAGGCTTCGTCGATTTTTGGGTTCTTTTGAATCGAAAATCGGTTCAAAAGAACCCAAAAATCGACAGAAGCTTAATTCGCTAACAGACTCTAAGAAAGAGGTTACCCCATCAAAAGGTTAATCTTCAAATGGCATCAAAAAAACATCTTATTTCCAAAGTGAAAATTTTCTTGTGAGTTCGGAAACCTTGGCCCAATCCCCAAACAATACAATGCCGTAGTAGATCAAATCGGCATCCTTAACCTGTTTTGTGCGCTCCAGCTGCTCTTCGAAGGTGCCAATCGTCATTGTGTTGGTAAAATCCACAAACTTGATCCCTTCTTGCTGAGCTG
>CAWESW010000084.1:0-6612 GCA_963811735.1 uncultured Verrucomicrobiae bacterium
CTTGCCGCAACACTCTGATTTTATTCGAATTCGCCTCCAGGATCATAAAAGGCATTTCTGAAATGTGGGGATGGTTTCCTCCATCGGCATCAATGTAGTTCGTTAAGCGTAAAGGCGCTTTTCCAATCTCGGAGCCAAATCCAATACACATATGCGCCAGGGCGTTCATAATCACTCCTGGCTCAATTTTCTCATTCATGACAGCGACTCAGATTGAAAAAATAGTGGGATAATCTCATGGCCTCAATTTTGTTACAATTCTTCGATAAATAACTAACTTTTTAAGATTTTGAGCTAATTTCTTCAAAGGCTTTAAGGGCATCCGCAGCGTACATTAGCGAAGGCCCGCCTCCCATATAGATAGCCATACTCAAAGTTTCAAGAAGCTCTTCTCGCGTCACACCTAACTGCACCAAAGTTTGTGTATGAAAACCAATGCAACCTTCACAATGAGCAGCGATGCCAAGAGCTAAAGCTATCAATTCCTTGGTCTTTTTACTTAAAGCGCCTTCTTTTGTTGCCGCCTGAGCCATTGCATTAAATCCATTCATCACATCTGGGATTTCCTTGCGTAATTTTGCCAATGCAGGGGAAATATCAGAGATGATTTCTTTGAAACTTGTTACCATGGTTACCTTCCTTAGTTGAGACTAGATTCAAAATCCTGTTTACCATTAGTGTTGGGAAAACCAAAGAGTTTTTTATGAAAGCGATCAAATCTTCTTCAAGGATGCAGGCTATGGTTTTAGAATCTCCAAAAACTCCATTGCGTCTCCTTGAAGTACCTATCCCTGTACCTCAAGATGGGCAAATTCTTGTGAAAATTCATACTTGTGCGCTGTGTCGTACAGACTTGCATATCGTTGACGGAGAACTTCCATTACCTCGTTTACCCTTAATCATGGGACATCAAATTGTAGGAATTGTCGTCGAACTAGGGCAAAACTCAAACCGATTTGAAATTGGGCAACGTGTGGGTGTGCCTTGGTTAGGCCGAACATGTGGGCAATGCCGTTTTTGTTTGTCTCAACGAGAGAATCTCTGTGAAAATGCTCAGTTTACAGGTTACCATCTTGATGGGGGATATGCAGAATTTTGCATTGCAAATGAAAACTACTGTCATCCGCTGCCAGACGCTTATTCAGATTTGCAGGTAGCTCCTCTTTTATGTGGAGGCTTGATTGGGTTTCGGGCTTTTCGCATGACTGGGATCGCGCATAAATTGGGTTTTTATGGATTTGGCTCTTCTGCACATATTTTAATACAAATTGCTCGTCATCAAGGAAAAGAAGTGTATGCATTCACGCGTACTGGTGATGTGGCGGCCCAAGCTTTAGCTAAAAAATTAGGAGCGATCTGGGCGGGTTCTTCAGAAGAGAGTCCTCCCGTTTTGCTTGATGCCGCTCTTATCTTTGCTCCTGTCGGGAAATTGGTCCCACAAGCTCTTCAAGCGATAGAGAAAGGTGGGTCCGTTGTTTGTGCAGGCATCCATATGAGCGATATCCCCTCTTTTCCTTATGAACTTATTTATGGAGAACGTCTCATACGTTCCGTCGCGAATCTTACTCGTGAGGATGGTGTAGAATTTTTTAAAATTGCTGCAGAATTTTTAATTCATACTCAAGTGACAACCTATCCACTTGAAGATGCCAACAAAGCCCTGGAAGATTTACGTGAGGGAAAAATTACCGGATCAGCTGTCATTACTTTATGTTAACAGTAATTTATGGAATGAATCAAAATTAGATGGGTTGCAAGGAGTTAGAGATAAAATGACAGATAAAAAGCCGCCTCTTCTTTTAGTTAATCCTCCCATGGAGTTGGGGACATTCGAAAAGTTTCTGTCAATATGGGTATTCTTATGCATGGCTATTGGGATTGGTCTCGGGAAATTAATGCCGGGCATCATCCAAACTCTTGGAAATTTTTCGGTTAATCAGATCAATCTGCCGGTTGCTGTTTTGATTTGGCTAATGATTATCCCCATGTTAGTAAGAGTAGATTTATCGGAAATTCATCGCGTAAAAAAACATTGGCGAGGAATTTTAATCACGCTCGGAGTGAACTGGATTGTAAAACCATTTTCTATGGCCTTTTTGGGGTGGATTTTTTTAAAGCATGTTTTTGCAGTCTATCTTCCGGGTGGAGAAATCGATCACTATATTGCCGGACTAATCATCCTGTCAGCGGCCCCATGTACTGCCATGGTATTTGTTTGGAGCTACTTATCTGGTGGAGCTCCGCATTTTACACTTACGCAAGTCGCTCTAAATGATCTGTTAATGATTATTCTTTTTGCCCCGATTGTGGGCCTTTTGCTTGGGATAACAAATCTCACTGTTCCTTGGGCAACACTGCTGTGGTCCGTTTTGATCTATATTTTAATTCCATTTGTTATCGGACAGGCGATTCGCTCTATTGTAAAACGAGACCAGACAGAACGTACACTCCAAAAGATTTTAAAATGGTTTCATCCAGTTTCACTGACAGCGTTGCTAGCAATGTTAGTTGTTTTATTCGCATTTCAAGGAGATCAAATTATTGCTTCTCCGCTAGTGGTGCTATTCATAGCGATTCCGATTATCATCCAAGTCTATTTTAACTCCATGCTGGCTTATGGATTAAACTACATTTGCGGTGAATCATTTTCAGCGGCAGGGCCATCGGCTCTTATTGGAGCCAGCAACTTCTTTGAATTGGCTGTAGCCACTGCTGTCAGTCTGTACGGATTCAATTCTGGAGCAACGTTGGCGACTGTTGTTGGTGTCCTTGTAGAAGTTCCCGTGATGCTTTCTGTTGTAAGTATTCTGAAAAAAACAAAAGACAGTTACTGTGGTCGTATTAAATAGAGGAATATTCATGAAGATTATTCTTTTTGCATGTACTCAGAATGCGGGAAGATCACAAATAGCCGCAGCCCTTTTCAATAAGCTGACTGATCCAAAGAAAGCCAAAGCGATTTCTGCAGGCACAAATCCAGCAAAAAGAGTACATAAAAATGTCATCTTGGCTCTGCAACAAAGTGGGATCAATATATCGCACGCGGTCCCAATACCTTTGACAAAGGAATTAGCATCACAGGCAAGTTTATTAGTCATTATGGGATGTGAAGAAAGCTGTCCACGTATTCCAGGTCTAAAAACTGAAAAGTGGGATATTGAAGACGTCGAGGGAAAATCGATTGAAGAAACGATCGAAATCCAAAAGAAAATTGAAAAACGAGTTAAGGAACTGATTCACAGGATTTAATAACTATAAAAATAACTGCGTCTTTTATCAGCACGATTCTCTCAAACCTTCCTTTTATCCCAATTTAAGCAGTGCGAAGTAACGCTCTTTCCAGTTGATTTGTATGTTGTCTTCCATGTCCGGAATAATTTACATCGGGAAAGATTTTAATACTATCTGTAATGGTTGGCCCTAGGATGCGTCAAAGTCCCGATGTTGACGCACCAACAGGACTAATTCTTGAGCCCCATTCGGTATCATTAACAAAAACATTCGTGTCAATCAGTTGCCAGGAACAACCCAATCTCCGCCAATTGCCTTATAGATGGCGATAAGATCTCCAGCGAGAGCTTGCTGGCTTTCAACCAGAGAGCTTTCCGAAATAAGCAGATTTTTTTGAGCGTCCAACACTTGGATTTCATTGGCAAGCCCAATCTCATAAAGATCTTCAAGAATTTCTAAAGTCCGGCGATCGGCTTTGACTTTTAGAGTGAAGGAATCTTTTCGTTTATGCTCTTCGAAATAGGCCACAAGAGCGCTTTCAACGTCCTTAAGGGAAGCGATCACAGTTTGCTCATAAGTCAGAAGGGCTTGCCTTTGCAGGGAATTTTGGACGTCGATTTGCCCCCTCACTCTTCCAAAATCCAGAAGGTCCCAATTGAGGCCAACGCCGATGCTGAACATTCGGCTTGGCCATTTCAGAAGTTTATTGATTTTGTCGCTTTCTAGAGAAATCGAAGAACCTTCCTGCTTCCCGGCACCCAAATTTAACCCGGTGAGTGAAATGTGCGGAAAAAGATCAGCGACGGCAACGCCAATCTGCTCGGTAGCCGCAGCCAGCTGCCTCTCAGCGCTTCTCACATCGGGCCTTCTGCGCAAAAGATCGGAGGGAAGACCGATGGGAATCCTATCATTGCTCGAAGGAATGGGTCTGATCTCTTGAAAAGCTTCCAGGAGACCTTCCGGCTGGCGTCCTAAAAGATAGGCAAGTGCATAGACGGTCTGCTTGAAGGAGGTTTCCAAGACGGGGAGAGATGCGCGATCAGTCTCGACTGCAGAAATCAAGGTTGTATTCTGAATTTCATTATCTATTCCTATTAGAAAAAGAGCTTCTGTAATCGCAAGCTCTCTTTCGTCGGCCTCGATCTGTTGTTTTATCAGATCGATTTTCCTTTGGAGGGCGCGGATATTCACATAATTGATGGCGACCTCGCTCAGCATGGAAATCATAACACTCTGGGCATCTTCCTTCATTGCCTCCCAAGTGTAGTAAGCAGCCTTCTTTGAGCGGCGGAATTTCCCAAAAAAATCAAGTTCCCAAATGGCATCGAACCCTACTTGGAAGATGTTGAGAAATGCAGGAAAAATACCGCTCCCGCTTCCAGTTTGGGAAGGCGGCGATGGTAAAAAATTTTGGCTGATGCGCGTGCGGGTCGCTGTCGCATTAAAATCGATCTCCGGCCAAAGGTGGGACTTTTCGATGCGGTATTGGGCACGCGTCTGCTCAATTTTTTCAAGAGCGATGCGAAGATCGTAGTTAGCATGCAAAGCTTCATCGATCAATTCATTTAAAACAGGATCGTTAAACTGCTTCCACCACTGGCAAAGATCCGCATTTGTCTCACCTTCATTTTTAATCTCTTCGAACTGTACGGGCATGGATATTTCGGGTTCCTGGTATTTCGGCCCAACCATGCATCCTGAGAATAGAAGAAAAATGAGCAAAAAATATTTCACGCAAAGCATCTTGTTTTCTGTATAGAATTAGAAAAATTACAGGTCAATGTATTTTTCTATTGCTTGTTTCTAGTTTCGAGTTTATGGATTAATAATATGAAACGAATTGCAATCATTATTAGCATTTTTGCTGTCCTGATTTTAATTGCCATCGGACTGTATTATGCTTTCCGGGCAAGAATCAATCCTAATGAGCTGATTTTGTATGGCAATGTCGATGTCAGGCAAGTCGATATTGGATTTAGGGTAGCGGGAAGAGTTGCCGAATTGTACTACGAGGAAGGAGATTTTGTTCCTAAGGAAAGCCTGATGGCGATCCTTGACAAATCGCCCTATGATAGCCAGATTGCACAAGCGAAAGCCAATGTTGAATCGATCAAGGCTAATTTAGAAAATGCCGAAATCTTATTAAATCGAAGATTGCAAGCAGTTGATGTCGGGGGCGTGTCCCAGGAAGATGTCGACAATGCCCAAGCTTCGCGCAATGAACTTCTCGCCAATTCTTATGCAGCATTAGCGGCCTTAACCATCGCCGTCGATAACATGAATTATACAGAAGTTTATGCGCCCACAGATGGGATCATTCTTTCGCGTATCCGCGAACCCGGGACCGTCGTCAACCCTGCTGATCCCGTGTATACCCTATCTGTATGTTCTCCTGTCTGGATCCGCGCTTATGTGGATGAGCCTCAATTGGGATTGATCTACTACGGCATGGAAGCGGAAATCTATACCGATAGCGGAGAAGTCTACACAGGAAAAATAGGCTTTATTTCACCGATTGCTGAATTTACGCCAAAGACTGTTGAGACAACCCAACTGCGTACAGACCTTGTCTATCGCTTGAGAATTTATGCAGACAATCCCGACCATTACTTGAAACAGGGCATGCCCGTCACTGTCAAATTGCATATCAACCAAAAGGAGAAAAAGTGAGTGAGGCGCTCGTCACCCTTCAAAATCTCTCCAAAGTATTTACTCCCGGCGCGCCTCCTGCGATAAACGCGATTCGCTCCGCTCGATCTTGTCAAACCCAAATTCGTCGATGATCAAAAGTTCCGGCTTCGCATAGCGCCGCAGCCGCGTGGGAAGAGTCTTGTCGGCCAGGGAAGCGGTGAGGTCGGCCAGCAACTGGGCTGAGGTCTGATAGAGCACGCGATAGCCATGGACGCAGGCTTTCTGCCCAATCGCCTGGATCATGTGACTTTTCCCGATCCCACTCCAGCCCACCATGACGAGATTGGCGCGGCGCCGGATGAAGTCGCCGCTGGCCAGTTCTTCCATCTGAATCCGGTCGAACGTTTTCGGATTGAAGTTCCAGTCGAATCCTTCCAAGGTCTTGTTCTCGGGGAACCGGGCTTCGTGGATGCGGGCGCGCCACGGCCCGCTCGCGCCGCGCGCCAGCCTCGGCGCCCAGCAATCGGTCGAGAAAGCTCAGGTACGACAGATGTTCCTTCTCTGCCCGCGTGAGTAGTTCGTCCAGGGCTCCGGGCTGGACCGGAACCCGTAGTGTCGCGAAATGGCTCAGGCAGCGGTCACGCAGTTGAGTCGTCGGGTCCGTGGTCTTCGCCTTCATGGCTTTCCTCGTCGTCGGTTTTCTCCAGCAGCGCCTGGTAATCGGCCGTGGACCGCGGCTCCAGCGGCGTT
>CAWESW010000085.1:0-15820 GCA_963811735.1 uncultured Verrucomicrobiae bacterium
CCACCATTTCGTGAAGCCGTCGTCCCTCAAGTCAAGATGAGCGAAGTCGTGATGATCAAGCGGGATGGCGAGCCCCTCATGGCAGAGGTTGTCGGCTTTACCCGCGACGAAGTCTACCTTTCCCCATTAGGGGACATGCGCGGAATCGGCCCCTCCTCAGAGGTGATTCCGCTGCGCATGCCGATGCATATCAAGGTCGGGCCCGGTCTGCTTGGGCGGGTTTTAAATGGCCTGGGCAAGCCCCTGGACACGGACACGAAAGGACCCCTTGTAGTCGACGAAAGCTTCCCGGTGATCTGCGCTCCGCCGGATCCCCTCACGCGGCGCTTGATTGAAGAGCCGATTTCTGTCGGCATCCGCTGCATCGACGGCGTCATCACCTGCGGCAAAGGTCAGCGTATGGGCATTTTCGCCGCAGCCGGCGGCGGTAAGTCGACACTGCTGGGAATGATCGCCCGCAATGCCAAGGCCGACGTCAACGTCATCTCGCTGATCGGCGAGCGCGGAGCGAGGTTCGCGAATTCCTTGAGAACGACCTTGGACCTGAAGGGATGGCCCGTTCCGTCATCGTCGTATCGACATCCGACCAGGCTGCTCAGTTAAGACTTAATGCCGCCTATGTGGGCACGGCGATTGCCGAATATTTCCGCGAACAAGGCAAAACCGTCATCCTGATGATGGACTCGGTCACCCGTTTTGCAAGGGCCTTAAGAGAAATCGGACTTGCTGCCGGAGAGCCTCCTGCCAGGGCCGGTTTCACTCCCTCCGTCTTTGCGACCCTTCCCCGCCTGCTGGAACGATCGGGGAACTCCGCAAAAGGCTCGATGACCGCGTTCTATACTATCCTCGTCGCCGGCGACGACCTGAATGAACCCGTCTCCGACGAAACGAGATCGATCCTCGATGGCCACATCGTCCTGTCTTCCGAACTCGCGCGGCAGTACCATTATCCCGCCATCGATGTCCTGGGATCGATCAGCCGAATTCTCCCCAGCATCGTCGACAAGGAACACCTCCAGCTCATTGGAAAGGTGCGCGAGGTTCTTGCCAACTACAAGAAAAACGAGCTTTTGATCCGCATTGGCGAATATAAGCCCGGCTCTGATAAGAATGCCGATTTTGCGATCAAGTACATTGACAAAGTCAATCGCTTCCTCAAGCAGCTGGTCGATGAAAAATCAAGCTTTGAAGAAACTCTGCAGCAACTGAAAGCGCTGTTCCGTTAAAACTAGCGAGATCCAATGCAAGAAGGTCAAGGCTATCCCCTCGAACAAATCGCCATCATCAAGCAGAAAAACTCGACGAGGGCCGAAAAAACTCTCCGCGACAAGAAAAAAGCTCTCGAGAAAGAAGAGGAAAAACTCGCCGTCGTAGAAAAAGAAAGAGATGAGGTCAAGGATCATCGCTTCGCCAAACTGACCGAGCTCCGCGAAAAAATGGATGAAGGCGCGCCCTCCGATAAAATCCAGCAAATGCGCTACTATCTCAAAGTCGTCGACGAAAAGCTCAAAGTCAAAGAACTCAAAGTCAAAGAACAGCTAAAGCAGGTCGAGAACGCGAAACAGCAAGTCGAAATCGCCCGCAGCGACCTGATCAAGAAACAGCAAGATGTGGAAAAGCTGCAAACCCACCGCAAAGAATGGGAACAAGAGATGAAGCTCATCGTGGAGCACAAAGAAAACGTCGAGTCTGACGAGATGGGAGCCACGATGCACCAGCGTCTAAAGCGAGCCGAAGCAGATTCCTCTGCCCGTCGCAAGAAGAAAAAACATAGTTAAGAGGCGCTTGATTTTTCTAACAACGTGATTTAAGATTATTTCACTTATGGATCGAAAGTTCTCAATCGGCGCCGTGCCTCAGCTTTTGCTGAGGCATTTCGTTTTCCAGGGGATATATTTTCAACCCATTCTTCATAAATAAATTGAATTTAAATTATATCTTTCAGAAAATGCATCTTTCTTTTGTCAAGGAAGGTGCAAAATGTTTGGATTTTTTTCACTATTGCTATCAGTGTCATTTTTTTTCAATGCGATTAATGCTTCCGCAGCTGAGAATAACGAGTTCAATCCGAAGAATTATGTTTATAATAATGAAGGGGAACCTCTGTTTGTCAAGGTCTACATAGAATCTTCGAATCGAAATATAAATGCTGATTCACTCTCTTTGCAGAAAGAAGGCTTACACATTTTGAATCTGATGATGCAAGAAGATCGGAAGGGGAGTTTTCTAGTTATTCCGATTAAAAAGAAAAAAAGCAAAAGTGATGATGACGATGAAAGCACTTGGATATGTCCCTATTGTGATACGGAAAATGAAGCTTCTCGCAATACGTGTCAAAATCCGCAGTGCGTTCTTCATCGAAAAGCTGGAAGAGATTGGAATAATTTCCTTGAATTAAGATGATTGTGAATTGTTAGCTAAACTGATCAATTCAAGCGTTTTTTCAAGAAAATCTGTGCCGTCATATGCCAGAGTTACTTTTTTGTGATAGTCAGTATATTTTTTCCGCAAGAGGCCAGTTTCTGGATCTGAGAAATCCACACGGAATCCTACCCCAAAATGAAATAGAAATTTTCGAGAGGTGTGATCCTTGAATCCTCCGGCAAAGGATTTCCTGAGAATGGACCATTCTTCTTCTAAACTTCTAAGCCGCTCAGGGGATGGCATCTGTAACGTAAAACCAAGCCTACCCATGGATGTAAAGAGCTTTGACATTTTCTGGAAGAGTGCCGCATTTTTTGCTCCATATCCTAAACATGTGCCAAGGAGATCATTTCTAGAGTAAAATTTTTCCTTAAATTTTTGATTGTGTAAGAAAGCTTCGAACACCGATTCTTTATCTCTCAGCGAAGAATCCATCGAGGTAAATTTATGGATATAGCGATCTAGGAGGGGCAGCATTAAGCGCTTGTTTGCCACTATTACTTTCGTGAAATGCAGTTCTTTGTCTTCTTCGAAGGCATCGAAAAAAATGTTCTTCCCACAGAAATAATGTTCATATTTTTTCCATATTTCCCATCCTTTATGAAAAAGAGCGCCTTTATCATCAAATCCTTCAAAAAGAAGATCCAGCCGTTGTAAAGGATCACATTGATAAGGATTGACGATTGTTTTCGGCTTCAAATAGGAATAAAAGCTCATCGGCTTTCCCCCTAAAAGGACATAACCTATGGAATCTTCTTGGATCAAACATCGAAAAAAATGGTCCAGGACAAAACGCTCTTCCGAAGACAGCAAAGACAGGAACTGTTTCACATCTGTTTGCCTTAGTGTCTGTTCTTCATGATGTGAACTGGAAGTGCATCCAGAAATAATGAGTAAAAAAAGAAAAGATCGAATGAGGAGAATGCATAACACGCTATGAAACCCAAATTTGATGATTTTAGCGCCGCTTCGCATTCTTGCAAATTGACAAGTCCTATTGGCTATCATGTTCCCTCGATTTGGCAAGGTCACTGCCGGTCAAAAAGTTAAAATCTTGCCGGGCTCAGTCTCTAACCCATTATTGCCTCTCAAATTCTTTGAAGCAAGAACATCCCCAATTCTTCCCTTCTCATTTCTCATTGTGCGCTGGACAATTGTCTTAAGGATGGAGTATAGGTATGTAAAACGAGTTTAGACACGATATGGTAGATGTGAGCAAAGTCCAGGGGCCTTCGGGATCGCCTGAAGGGCCAGGTAAAAAAGACAAAACCGCAGCGGATGCCGACAAGTTCCGCGAAGCCATGCATAAACGAGTCAGCAAGGTCAGCAAAGTCGATCCTGACGAGCAGAAAAAACGCAAGCGGGGCGAAGAGGCCGAAGAAGAGGAAGAGCAGGCCGCTCCCCAGGCCGGCCCAACGACGCCTCCCGAGCTGGTCACGCCATTTTCTTTAGAGTCGGAAACGAAAAAGGCCAGCCCTTCCGATCTGCAAAAAGGGGGGCCGGGGATCTCGCCGATGCAATCGGCCCAGCCGACAAAAGCGCAGCCTCCTTCTGCGCCCAGGACTTCCTTATTCCAAGCCCCGGCAAGCGAAGAGATGTCAGACGATTCGGGGGCATGCCTGAAGAAGAGTCCTTTGGGATGGGAGCATCAGAGGGCCCTAGGCAACAAGCCGCTTACACAGGTACGCAGGAAACCCCTCCTCCCCAGGCGGCTCCACCCCCTCCTCCGCCTCCCCAAGCTCAACCGGGGCAGCCATATCAGCCCCAGCAGCAGCCCGGAGGAACTCAGAAAGGATGGACCCCCGAAGGACAGAAACCCGTCGCGCCTGGCCCTCCAGGATCAGGGCAAAGAGCAGGGCAGCAGCCTCAAAAGCCGAAACCGGGAGCAGCACCCGTCGGCCCTCCTAAAGAGAAAAAAGAAGCCGCTGCGGGCATCGCTCCTAAAATCACGCCCCCATTGAAGGAAGAGCAGCTAAAACAGGCGGTCCCCACAAAGAAAGGCATGATCCCTAAAAAAGGGCCTCCGGGATTAACAGCTTCTGAACTCGAAGGCACGCAGCCCTCAAAAGTGCAGGACACTTCCGGCTTTTTCGAGCAGCTCGGAAAAGAAGGGGAAGAAGGCAAGCAAGGTGCAAAATCGCGCGAAGAGCTCGAGAAGGAAGCCGCCGCTCAAGGCGTGGGAGCGCCTTCCCAGCCCTCTACTTTTGAGCAAATCCTCGAAAGCGAGGGTGAGAAAAAAATTGAAGAAAAAGAAAAAACTTCTCCGATGGAAACGACAGGGCTTCCAACAACCCCTTCAGACACCGGCGTCCAGGCACCCCCTCCGCCTGGCCCGGAGACCCTTCCCTCCTATGCAAACCTCCATCCGCAGGTCCAGGAATTGTTCGATCGGATGGTCGGCGTGATGACCGTAATGAACATGTCGGGGATGACCGAAACGGTGATCACTTTGAACTCCCCCCAATTTGCCTCTTCTGTTTTTTTCGGAACTCAAATTATAATCCAGGAGTTTAGTACCGCTCCCCAAGCTTTTAATATCCAACTCAACGGAACGCCTCAAGCGGTCGCCCTCTTTCAAGGCAATGCCGATGATTTAATGGCTGCATTTCAAGCCGGCAATTATAATTTCCGAATCAATCGTCTTGAAACAGGTTATTTGGCTGACCGTCCGCTGTTCAAGCGCAAGGAAAAAGCTTCGGGAGGAAACCAGGACCAGACAGGAGATAACCCACAATGAGCGTTTTACCCCAAGAACTCTTGCGGAAAATCTCAGCCGATTCTCATAAACTATCGGAACAATCCAAGAAAAAGGATGCTCCAAGGGATAGCTTTAAAGAATTATTGCAGGTTTTGCCGACAAATGAAAGCCCTAGCGAGAAAGATTTTTTCGCCCTGATCTCAGAAGATGAAGATCCAAAAGAGGACCTAGATCATCCCGTTGAAGTGCCTTGTGCAGCGCCTCTTGCATTCATCCAAGCTAGAGCGGACAGCATTGCCTCAACATCCAAGCTTGGAGCTTTAAGCCCAGCTATGGAAGCTGCCTTTGAAAAAATGGCCTCCTGCATGATTGTGATGAGCTCTTCCCACGAAGTAGAGACGACCCTTTTTCTCGACAACCCCCATTTCGCTACGTCCTCTCTTTTTGGGACAAAAATTACGATTCGGGAATTTAGCACCGCACCCAAGGCATTCAACATCGAGATTGTCTCAAATCCTAGCGCTATAGCGACGATGGAAGCTGGCAAAAGCAGCCTGCTTTCGGCCTTCCGGGACGGAAACTTCAACTTTACTGTTCACCGTTTCGAAACGCACATCGAGCAGAGCGTAGACCGCCCTGTTCTACATCGCAAAGACAGCGAGGATAGAGAGCAAAAAGATCAAAGAGGGGGCCATGGACAATGAGTGAAGCACCTCTTAACTGGGTCAAGGAAATCCAGAGCGCTCTGATTGAAGCCGGGACTATTCCCTTATCGGGCTACGCGCCTGCATTCCCTTGGGAAGGACTCTCTCAAAAGGTTGCCGCCCTGCTACAATCTCCCGAGTTCAAGATTTCCCCGCGGAAGACCTCTTTTTTAAGTGGAAACGATATTGCGTCGGGACTTGGAACGGGCTTTATCTCTGTCGCCCTGGACCTGACTCCTTTGAGCGGTCAGGCATTCTGGCTGATGGGAAAAGAGGATGTGGCCAAACTGACAGCTCTTGCCCTTACTCCCTCTCAGGGTAAAGGGTTGTCTTCGCCAAAATTCCAGGAGGGATTTTATTATTTCTTGGGAACGCAGATCGCTCAGGCCATCGGCGAGATGAAGGCTTTTGGCGATCTTGGCCTCAAAATCGCAAGACCAGCGCCCCCTCCTCAGGAAGAGGCACTTTGCATCGACGTCGAGATTGAGCATTCCAAGCAGACTTTTTGGGGAAGGCTGGTCTGTCCCGCTTCTTTCCATCAGGCCTTTAAAACCCACTTCAGCACGCAGCAGCCCCCGCCGCTCACGAGCGCTATTGCCAAGCAGGTCAACGTCACTCTTCGGCTGCAAATTGGACAGACGGAGCTATCTCTTTCTGAATTCAAAAGAGTGAAAGTAGGAGATTTCATTCTCCTAGACAGATGCACCTTCGATCCGAAAACGCTCAAAGGGACTGCCACGCTGATGCTGGAGCAAACCCCTATTCTGCGCACACGGATCAAGGATAACAGCTTGAAAATTGTCGATTACGCCTATTATCGCGAGGAACAAAATCAGATGAATCCCGACAAACCCCAAGACGAAGAAACCCCTGAAGAAAATTTTGAGAATGAAGAGCTGTCCTCTGCTGAATTTGAGGAGGAAGGTTCTGCCGAGGAAAGCCATCTCTGGTCTTCCCAAAACGGCGGCGTTGAAAAATTGATTTCGCCAAGCGAGATTCCTCTCACCTTATCCATCGAAGTGGCGCGGCTTAGCATCAATCTGGAAAAACTGTTGCAGCTCTCCCCCGGCAACGTCTTGGAACTGCCAGTCAGGCCCGAACAAGGCGTCGATATCGTCGTCGGCGGGAAAAAAGTGGCAAGGGCCGAACTAATCAAACTGGGGGAAATGCTCGGTGTGAAAATTCTGCAGTTGGGAGAATAGGTCATCTCCTATGGTCGAAAGCTCCTTTTATAAACAGAACACAATGCCCGATCTGATCACCGGAGAAGAGGAGCCTGCGCTGCCTTCCATGATCGGCCCTTATAAAATCGAGAGCCTCTTGACCAAAGGGGGCATGAGCCTTCTGTACCTCGGCTTAGACCCCGAGACGAAAAAAACGCTCGCCATCAAAGTCCTCTCTCCTTCCTATGTGACCCATCCGGAGGCCGTCGAGAGATTTTTAAAAGAAGCCAAAGTCATTGCGCTCACCAATCATCCCAACATTGTCAAGTTGTTCGGGCAAGGCCAATGGGACAAGGGGCTCTATATTGCCATGGAGCTCATCCATGGGATCTCTCTCAAACAATTCATCATGCAGCATTCCCTTTCTATGCGGCGCGCTCTTGAGATCATCCTGCAAGTAGCCTATGCGCTCCTCCATCTTCACACGCACGGAGTGATCCATCGCGACCTCAAACCCGAGAATATTTTGATCACCGAAGAGGGAGAAATCAAGGTCATCGATTTCGGCATTGCCCAACTGCACGAAGAAAAAGGGATGAAGGCAGACACTTCCCGTTTCTTGGGGACGCCCAATTACATGAGCCCCGAACAAAAAGAAGATCCGGCATCTGTGACCTTTGCCACAGACATCTATTCTCTTGGCGTCGTCCTCTACGAGCTCATCCTGGGCAAGTTAAGCTATGGGATCATCAACATGACGGCCTTGCCAAAAGGTCTGAAAAAAATTGCCGCTAAAACCCTTGCCGTGTCCGCCAAAGAGCGTTATCAAAGCATCTCTGAGTTCATCCACGACGTCTCGCTCTATTTGAATTCAGGAGACCTTGAAAAAGAGCGCCCCGGCAGCGACCAGGCCAAAGAACTGCTGGAGAAGATCCAAAAGGCCAATCTCAACCTTTCACCCCTTGCCTTGCCGACATGGCCCCAGGTGGAGATCGGCATAGCCAAGGGCAGAGGCAAGCAGATGCTTGGGCTCTACTACGATCTCTTCCGATTTCCCAATAATACCTTTCTCGTGATCCTAGCAAGCACTGCTTCAGTCTCCGTTGAATCTGCGATATCGATCGCGGTCCTTCGAGGCATGATCAAGATGCAGCTCAGTGAATTTACTCCCTCGACAAAAGAGCTCTTCAAACCCTTAAGGTTCGTGGAAAAGCTAAACAGCCTCCTCTGCGAGGATATCATGGGGGACAAGTTCGCCTTAAGTTTTGCTCTCCTGGATCCACTCAGAGACCTTGTCAACTACATCTCCTGCGGCTTTGGCGACCTCATCCACATTCCTCAGGGCCAGACCCATCCGCGCAGGCTCTCCTCGCAAAATGACCTGCTGGGTGTATCCACAACGACGGAATTTTCCGAGACAATCGATAATTGGAATGCAGGAGATATCCTCATGATGCATTCCCTTGCAATGGCCCAAGAGAGCGCCCCAGATCAAAGGGAGCAGCTCGAAAGTGCCCTGAATGAGTCCATCACTGAAAATCTCCTCTTGTCCGCCCAAAGACAATCTGAGGCTATCCTCAAAAAAGTCTCCTCTTCCCCTGCTATGGCCATGATCCCCTATCCCCGCGCGCTTATTGCGATCCAGCGCATCATTTGATCCTTGGTTTTTTAAGACGATTTTTACTCCAAAACACACCGAAAAAACCAACGTTTCGGCCGGGTAGCAGATTAAATGAGCATATTGTCGTAAGTTATTTAAAATTAGATATTTAGTTATAATTTGTGTGCTTGAAGGAATTTGAGCAAAGATATTTCTCGTGAGATTAAAATTTCACTTATACATATAGTTTAGTCGCAAGTAATTAACAAACAGCACTTTAACAAAATAACAATACCAATTAGAATGAATTATTTATTAACTTTTAATTAAGAATAGTGATATAATATATATTATAGAGATGAAATAATAACGGTAGATTAATAATTATGGCGTTCACTTTTTCCACACAAACTATGTATATGCGCCCAGAAATACCTCATAACTTAGGGTCAACCAAAGTTAAAGAAGGGTCGGCTGCGCTTAGCATAGTTTTGCCCGAAAGGGCCTGGGAAAAAAAACCAGGGGACAAGACCTACAAGGTGGAGGATCTTGAGGGAAAAGTGGAAATTTTGGTTCAAAACAGATTTAAAGCTGCACAAGAAGCGTTAAGTGACGAGTTATTATCCGATAAAACTCCGCCTGAGAAGAAAGGCAGATTTACGATCGAATCTGCTCTTAAGGCTTTCGGTAGGCTCAATCAAGCCATCGAGGATGCTCTTAGATATAAAACAAGTCTTTCCTTGCCGGGTATGGGAGAAAATCAGGGAACAGAAATCCCTTACGAGCATGTCATTTTAATTTTTTCAGATCTAAATTACAAAATTGTCCGCGAACTTGCTGACACATGCCAGGATATCGTCGACCGTTTAAGAAGTGGAGAAGCGATCACCCCTCAAAAAATGCAGGATCTGCGTGAGAAGATAAATAGGGTCCTGAAATCCTATGAAGCTCTGCCTGAAGGTTACAAGAAGGAAAAGACAATTAATGTTGGCTTACACGCTCCCTTTCTCCAATTCCTGGGAGCTTTGAGCTTTCACATCAATACTCAGGCCGAAGGCATGCAAGTCATGGAAACAATCGGCGCAGAGGCTTTAAATGCATGCTGCAGTAATCCTCCTACTAACGCTACTCAAGGAGTGAGCGTTACAGAGATCGCAGGATGGACCGAAGAGGTTTTTACAAAAGTGGAAGCCGATAACTGGGATTCGACGCAAGGTCATCTGTTATGGTCGTTGAAAAGCTTTAAAAATCTTTATAAGTTTATTTTAGCTCAGATCGACAACTTCATTCCTGACGGATATACATTATACAACTCTCATAAGCTCGACAATTTCTTTTCGTGGATAGGCAATTTTAAGGTCGCAGGTAAAGCTGGTTATTGCGACCTGGATTTCAGTTTTAACCTGGGCCCAAGTCTAACATCTGATTCTCTTTCAAAAGCCCAATTGCTATGGCAAAAAATAAAAGGCTGGCTCCATCTCCAACACACTCTGGAAAGCAATCACAAAAGGGGAGAGAGTGCGCGCTTAGGGGAACAGCGAGATCTTGCAAAAGAATGCGAAAAGAGCTTTAAACTCATGAGTACGACTCTCGATGGAGACGTTGCCAAAGGGAAAGGGAAATTTAAAAAAATCAAAAGCGTTGAAGATTTTCACACAAAGCTCAAAACGCTGCTCATCCCTGAACCAATCCCGGAAAACACAAAACAACATACTGGTTTCGCAAATCCAATCCTTGATTCAGTTGATATCGCTGACACTATTGCTGCCTCACAAGGCGCTTTCGCAACTGTTCTTTCCGATGTTAAATTTGATAAAATGAACGAGGAGCAGAATAAGCGCCTTTGCAAAGTGATGCTGCTTGGCTTCACAGGCTTCTTCGTCCTCAAAACCATGCTGAAGCTAGGCGATACTTTTAAAGAGAAATCAAAAGAAGAAGTTGCACAATGCGTCGCAGCGACATTGGGACAGGCTTGCAAACAGGACGTCGACAGAGGCCCCATCGTCAATGCGATCACCATCGCCTTTGTCCAGATGGCAGGTGCAGATCAAGGGTTGACCGGAAGGGACGCACAACAACTGATTGGAATCCTCCTGGGGCGCGCGATGATGGTCGATGACCGAACGATAAACAAAGACCGCCTCGAAGTTTTTGTCGATCTACTCAGTTTAATCGGGCAAAACGAAGGCGCATTTACCGCAGAATTGCAAGCATTCATAGGCACACAAGAAGATGGTTCATCCCGTATCACATTCATACCTTCTAACGCTAAATCAGTTGATGAACCTAAGTAACTAGCTTAAATCACACCTTCTTTTCAATCGTGATCACAAGGGCCTTGTTCCCCGTGAAATAGCCGCAATTGGCCGGCACTTCCAAAGTGATCTCCTCCTCGTGAAAATCGAGGAGGGGATTGGTGATGATCTCATTCACAAATCTCTCGTCCTGGTATTTTGAAACGGGACTGCTTAAAAAACAGGAAAAACGCGATCCCTTGCGCATGTGCGATTTAAGGCACTCGCTCAAGAACCTAAAGAGGCGGTCGCTTGTCCCGTTGAAAGCAAAGGGCTCCTTTTTTTCTGTCTTCTCTAAAAGAAAATCCACCTCTGATGCGCTCAATTTCTTTTCCGCGATCAGGGTTTCCAGCTTATTTTTAAATTGCTCTTCAGTGATTTGGCCGCGCTCGAACAGCTCTTTTAAAAAGCGAGCGAACTGCAAGCCCACCTCTTTTTGGTGAAGGGGGATTTCTTGCATTAAAGAGGCCAGATCGGCATCGGAATACTTGATCTGCGTCAGATGTGGGATCGCCTGTTCCGCATCCCGGACTACAGCCTGCCCTTTTTGAAGCAGAAGATTGGACTGCGCGCTCTCCTCTTGCATTTTCTGCATCTGTTGTTCGCTTTGCAGGGGGTAGTCGTCAAAGAAGATGCAGTCGAAGACGCCTAAGTTCGGCAATGCATTTTGCCACGTATCTTCCACGATGATGACGTGGGGATATTGCTTTGCCCACTCCCTAGCACGAGCTGCCACTTCCGGATGAAATTCGACAATCGTGTGGCTTTTCGGATGATAGCTCTGAATGCGCTCTGCCGAATAGGCGAGGCCGAACCCGATTTCAAGCACATCTCCAAAGGGTTTCAATGCATCGATGCAAGCGTGCATGTAAGGCTTTTCCCACTCCATCATGACTTGATACTTTCCGTCCTTGAGCAGCACCTCTTTTCCTTGGGCATCTTTTTGATATTCCATCTTGCAGTGTGAAGAATCTTGCGCCATGTAGTGAAACTCCCGTTTACAATAATCCAAAAAGTATTTTAGGATTCGTTACAAGTCATTTTAATTTTAAGCGTTGAAGCCATGAAAAGCAAATTTTTTAAAGTGCTGTAGAAAATCTGAGAAAGTGTCTACGGCGGGTCCCCTTTTCATGCGAGCTTCGAGGATAATAATACTAGGGTCTTTTAAGCTATGAAAGAATTTCGGAAGCGCTATTGGTATGAAGTTGCCTTATGTGCCTCCTTTATCCAACTCATCTACTCCCCGATTGCCTATACAGCCGATATCGAGGAAATAGATCGATCCGACAAAGTCATAGCCGGGTTTAGTCCCAATGAATTGACGGAATTGGCCGCAAAGACCGCCGGAGAGGCCGACGCCGACACTTATACAATCAATTTCAATAACATCGCGATCATCGAATTGATCCGCTTCGCTAGCAAAATCACAAACCTGAACTTTGTTTTTGAAGAGGCCGACCTCCAGTTCACCGTGACTGTCATTTCAGAAGAGCCGGTGAGCGCCAAAAGTTTGATGGCAGCGCTCTCCCAAGTCCTGCGTTCGCGCGACCTGGTCCTGCTTGAGCAAAATGGCAACGTCTTGATCACAAAAAGCACAACAGTCAATCAAATCCCGACCATCGTCTCTTCCGATCTCCCCGATTCGCATGCGGGCAATGCGGCGCTTGTGACAAGAGTCTTCAGGCTCAAAAATGCCAACGTCAATACCATCGCAGGTATTATCCGCCCAATGACCTCTCAAGGGGCACAGATCGAAGTTTCCGTTGAGACAAGACAGCTGATCGTCACCGACATCACAACCAACGTCGACCAGATCGCTTCCCTGCTCACAAGTCTCGACGCCCCTCATACCTCCCTTGACGTAGAAACTTACGTCGTTAAAAACATCGCCCCGACGGACCTGATTATCCTCACTCAGCAAATCCTGAACCCATTCACGGAAGGCAATCCCCTCATCTTCGTCGCTCAAGCAGAGACGAATTCGATCTACATCGTCTCGACTCCCTATTTGATCGAACGCGCAATGACTGTCATGGAAGACCTGGATATCCCGATGAAACCCGTCCTCATTGGAAAGCCGGGACTTGGGAACAAGAACGTTTTTATTTACAAGACAGTGAATCGCTCTCCGGATGAACTCATGAGCGAGCTTGCGCAAATCGCACAGCAACTCAAGAGCGCCGGCGGAGCTCCTTCTCCTTTGGAAATGGCCATCGAGAGTGTGAAAGAAGTCAAAGAATCCGCATCGCTGATGTTCGTCGCCGATCCGGATACGACGGCAAAGCTCAAGGACATCCTCGCTTCCCTCGATACCCCCTCTGCCGGCAAGACCTCTTTCTACATTTATAAAATCCAGCGCGCACAGGAAGCGCAAATCGCTGAATCCCTCAAACAGATGGAAGATCGGCTGCAGGCATCTCCCCGCCCAGATCAGGACCTGATCGATGCGATTAATAGTATGAAGTGGATCAAGGAGACTAATTCTCTGGTGTTCACCGGCACGGACCCCGCTCTTAAAAAACTCTCTGAGATCGTGCCCACTTTTGACGTCAGCCCGTTTCAAGCGCGCACAGGAGAACAGGCACAGGCAAAGTCAACGTTTTTGGTCTACAACCCGCAATACCGTCCTGGCGAAGAACTCAGCAATGAGTTAAACGAGCTCGAGGGAAATTTACGCGAATCAGGGCTTGCCGATCCCTCCTTCCTGCAGACCCTCGCATCGAAGAAATGGGTTCCATCCACTAATTCTCTGATCTTTACCGGCGACCCGCAGTCCATCGAGAGGATCCGCGCGGTTTTGGCAACGATGGACACGCCAACTGCCTATGCCTCAAAATCCTCTGAGGTCTTCATCTACAAGCCGCAGTATGCTTCCCCCGACCAGATTCAAAATGCCTTGGGCAGCCTGATCCCCTCGCTCACCGCTACAAACACGCAATCCGATCAGAACCTAGCGGGCGCCATCCGTTCGATGCAATGGAACCCCGACACCCAGTCATTCATGGTCACCTCAGACCCTGCAACGATCGAACGCCTGAAAGCGCTGCTGGCCTCCATTGACACCCCGCAACAGACCACGGGTGCGCTCGCCAAAGGATTCTTCCTTTACAAGCTCCAGAACGCAAAATGCGAGGTTGTCCTTGAGGAATTGAAGAACATCGCCAGCAAGATGCCGCCGGCGACCTTGCAAAATCAAAACCTGGTGGCGGCAATTAACAAGATCGAGTGCATCACATCGAACAACTCCCTGCTGATCACCGGCAGCAGCGATGCGATCGAACAGATTAAAACCCTGATCGTTGAATTCGATGTGCCTTCCGGTACAGCCGTTCCGACAGGCGCGCAATCGTTTTTGATCTACAAGCCCAAATACCTGCCGGCAACCGACATCCAGGCCGCATTGACTGACCTGGCCGGCGACCTGAAAGCATCGGGCCTCAACGATCCTGAGCTGTTCCAGACCTTGGCCACCATGCGCTATGTCGCTCAGACGGAATCCCTCTTGTTCACGGGCTCACAGCAAGGCCTCGACAAGGTGCAGAATCTCATTAACGGCATCGACACCAGCGCCGCTGTGGGCTCGATCCAAAGCATCGGCAATCTCACTTTCCTGATCTACAAAATCCAGTCCGCCTCAGCCGACAAGTTGATCGCATCTCTCAAAACCTTTGCCGTCGATCTCAAGCAGTCCAACGTTGAAGACAAACAACTCGCAGACGCCATCAACGGCGTCAAATGGATCAAAGAGACAAACTCTCTTCTCTTCACAGGCACGGCCCAAGCTCTGGAAAAAATCGAGCCGCTCGTCAAAAAATTCGACATCCCTTCTCTTGGCGGCCCGGCTCCCGTCGAGCGCGCCGCAAGCACTTTCGTCATCTACAATCCGAAATATTTAAGCGGCGATGAGCTCATCTCCATCCTCTGCGACTTCATGCAGAACCTGATGTCCGCCGGCGTCTCCGATCCCGGCCTCTTCGACACGATCAATAACCTGAGATGGATCGATAAGACCTCTTCGCTGCTCGTTTCCGGAGACCAGCAGTCTGTCGAAAGGGTCCAACAACTCCTCGTCAAATTCGACATCCCGGGCAAAGAGAATGCAGCCCCCTCCATCGAATCGATCGATAACACAAGCTTCCTGGTCTACAAACTCCAGTACCATCCGGGCAATGACATCCAGACAGCTTTGAGACAAGTCGCTACAAGCCTTGGCAAGGGGACCGCTCCCCCTACGGCGCTTGTCGAGGCGATCAACTCGCTGCAATGGATCGAGGTCACCAACTCCCTGATCTGCACCGGGCAGCAGGATGTCCTCGTCAAACTCAAAGATTTGATCCTGAGCCTCGATATCCCGCTCCGCCAGGTCTTCATCGAAGTCCTCGTCATCGAGACCAGCCTGAACAACCAGCAGAACTTCGGTCTGCAGTGGGGCAGTCAGGTGCAGTACATGAACAAAACCATCCTGCAGACCGGCAACATGGCCCTTCCCTCGACCCAAGGGAGCTCAACACCTTCACAGTCATTTCCGCAAAATCTGCAGACGATTAATGGGACAACAACGCCAAACAACAAGCTCATCCCCTTCGCATCCGGTTTTGATCTCGGCGTGATCGGCGACATCATTATGCATAAGGGCAAGTCCTTCATCTCTTTGGGCTCATTGATGAACGCCCTCCAGCTCGACACAGATTCCACGGTCATCCTCAATCCTAAAATCATCACTCAGGACAACCGTCGATGGACAGTTTTCGTGGGACAAAATATCCCCTATACCGGTGCCCTTGTCACGAACTCAGCCTCAAATTCGCAATCCACGGCAAACCTCGAATACCGGGATGTCGGCGTCAGCCTGACGATCACCCCCATTCTGGGCGATGGAGACGTCGTCACATTGGACATCGTTCAGGACATCTCAGAAGTGACCAATGGAACGAACA
>CAWESW010000086.1:0-47533 GCA_963811735.1 uncultured Verrucomicrobiae bacterium
TTCCGTAGTATCTGTCTCAGGTGGATTGCAAAGAATATTTGAAAGATCGGAATAAGTCAACTGTTCCTCTGAAAGGGATCTTCGCAATCGGGACTTCACTTCTCGCTCAGGTCTTTCCTCTTGCGTAGGAATAGGTATTTCCGCTTGTTTTGAAATGCCAAAATAAGTCTTTAGAAGGTCAGCGTAAGACTTCGATCTCATTGTCCTTGTGTTTGTTTCCCTATTCTTATGAATGCGAACATCTGGATAATCAAATAATTTTTCAGGAGAAGTTTCAACTCTTCCGAAGGGTATAAAAGGTGTAATTGGCAAAGGTTTTATTGGCTTGTTTTTAGGAGAGGTAGGAGACAAAGGGGTTTCCTTTTCGCCGCTTTGATCAGAAACAGACGGGAGTTTCGGGATCCTATTCTTGGCAAAGGTTTCAATTTTTTCAGGACCGTTTTCTGAAGGACCTGCATTATCCACAGGATGAAATTTCTGGCCCCGAGGAGAGAGAGTTGGTAAGGGGTGGACTGTCGCTTTTTCTTCCCGTGCTGCAGTTTTTGTGTTTGGTACAAACATGCTTGCCTATTGGGGTTAATTAATTTTTTTGTTTTTAGATATTTTAAGTTAAAACAAACTTTATTGTTAAACTTAATTATCTATTATAGCAGTTGCTATTCGTTATTTACAATAGCAGTCGTCGCTCGTTCTTTGCAATATCTTAACATAACGCTTTTACGCGGACTCATTGATATCTATTTATTTAATATGTAAATGATTGTAAATAAAAGACTTAGATCTTAGAATGCATTAAAGTATGCGGTCGAATAGAGGAGAAGTTGGCAAGGTTATCACATCGCATCTGAGAGAAAAATCAGTTAAAAATACTTATAAATCAATTATAAATGTTTATATCCAGCTAGATTTCCTGGATCTTGCTGAAATCGAGAAGCTCCTGAAAATGCCCAAAGACATTTTGCAGCAGGGCAATGCGGTTGTCCCGCAGCTTGGGATCGTCGGATAGGATCTTCACATTGTCGAACAGTTTCGCAAGAGGTGACTGCAGTTTAGCAATCATGCGAAATGCATCGAGGTAGTTCCGGCTTTTAATCGACTCTTTCCAATGTTTATTAAGCACGCCCAGCGCATGCACCAGTTCTTTTTCAGCAGGTTCGACGGCAAGCGAGGAAACAAAAGGCGTTGTAGCAGGCTTTTCGAGCTGGCCTTTAGCGCGTTTGTAGACTTCAAAGAGTTTAGCAAATTCAATGCCTGAGCTGCGGAAAGCGTGCAGGGCCTGCGTTTTGCAGAACTGGTCGTAGGGGTCGATGCACAGCCCTTGCAGGGAAGCGTCGATCTCGTCCTTCTTAAATCCATAGTCTTCGAAGACTGATTTAGCGCGAGCGGTGATAAATGCTAGGATTTCTTGCACAATTGTTACACATAGGTCCGATTTGCCCTTGAGTTTCGGGAATGCTCCACAAGCCTCTTCAAGGACCTTTTTCAGGTCGATGCTCTCTTTGCCCTCGATGAGCATCTTGAGCAGACCAAATGATTGGCGGCGGAGGGCGTAGGGGTCGCTCGAAGAGGTGGGCTTGAGACCAACGCTGTAGCAGCCGATGAGGTTGTCAATTTTATCGGATAGGCTCAACACAATCCCTGTCGCAGTCTTTGGCAAAGGGGCATTTTCAGCTCTTGGCATCCAATGCTCATTGATGGCCTCAGCGACTTCCTTGTCCTCTTTTTGCACAAGAGCGTAGTATTTCCCAATCGTCCCTTGAAGTTCCGGAAATTCTCCTACAAGGGCGGAAGCGAGATCCGCTTTACAGAGCAGCGCTGCTCTGCCGACTTTTTTCTGATCGGCGATTGCCAGGTGGGAGTTTACGAACTTGGCCGATGAAAGCGATGCGCTCGACTTTATCGAACATGGAGCCTAGCTCTTTCTGATAGGCCATCACGCGCAGTTTTTCATTGTATTGTTCCAAAGGAGTCTTTAGATCCTGTTCATAGAGAAAGACCCCGTCGGAGAGGCGCGCTGAGAGCACTTTTTGGTTCCCGCGGCGGATTAGATCGCTCGGCTTGTTATCGGCTGTGATGATAAACACATTCTTCAGATTGCTTTTGCCGTCGGCGATGGGGAAATACTTTTGATGTTCGACCATTTCGGAGATCAACACTTCTTTCGGCGCCTTCAAAAATTTGGGATCGAAGGTTGCGGAAGTGAGCTGCGGCCATTCGACAAGGTTGAGCACTTGTGGGATCACTTTGTGTGTCTCCAGAGCGTGCCCTTTGAGCTTCTTCTCTAGAGTTTTCAGCTGCTTGAGAATGCTCTGTCTGCGCTCCTCGATATCTGCAAGCACGTAGTGTTTTTTCAATTCCTTGGAGTAGTCCTTAGGGGATTTGAGAGTAAACTTTTGTGGCTTGAGCTGGGCATGTCCGTAGGAAAATCTGTCGGAGAGGACATCTCCTAAAAGGAAAGGAACAACTTTTTCACCGAAAAGAGCGACGATCCAGTGGAGCGGCCGCGCATAACTGATGTCTTGGCTGCCCCAGCGCATTTTTTTCGGGAACTCGAGATTCTGAATCAGTTTGGGAAGCTCTTCGCTAAGCAGGCAGAAAGTCGATTTGCCGGGCTCAGATATTTTAGCGAAAAGATATTCTGCCTCTTTGACTGTGTCGATTTTGAGGGTATTCACCTTGCCTTTTCGAACAAGATCGAGGGTGGCGTTGGATGCTCCGAGCGATTTCAGAAATCCTTCCCCTTGGGGAGTAGGTTTGCCGAAGGCATCGAAGGCAGAGGCAACGGCGGGGCCGCGGCGCACTGTCTCTTTTGCCTCAGTCCCTTCGACAAGGCCTTTGACAAGGATAGCGAGACGCTGAGGCGTTCCAAATACTTGGATGGCTTCAAAGCTAAGAGCATGCTCATCGAGGAGGCGCCGGATGGCTTTTTCCAGATTGGCGCAACCGATTGTCACGAAGGTGGCCGGAAGTTGTTCCGAACCGATCTCGAGAAGAAAATCCTGCCGTTTTTTGGGATTGAATTTCGGAGGGGTTTTGATCAATGGAGCTTTCTTTACGGGCTTGGATTTTTCTTGGACAAGCAGCGGATGCCCCAGTTTTTCTCTGGAAGAGACGTATTCAATGGCGATCAATCGCGCTAAGTCGCGGATACGGGCGATATACCCTGTGCGCTCCGTGACGGAGATGGCGCCTCTGGCGTCGAGCATGTTGAATGCATGGGACGCTTTGATCACAAAGTCATAGGCGGGAAGGGGAAGGTGGCGCGCGATCAGATCTTTGGCTTCTTTTTCGAAATCTTCAAAATGGCGCAGCCACATCGCCGTCGATGCTTCTTCAAAGTTGTAAGTGCTCCACTCCACTTCGCTGCGATGAGAGATGTCGCGGAAGGTCAGCTCGTCGTTCCACTTCATGTCGTAAAAGCTGTCTTTATTCTGGATGTACATCGCCAGCCTTTCTAGCCCGTAGGTGATCTCGACGCTGACTGGCTTAAGAGGAAAACTGCCGACCGACTGGAAGTAAGTGAATTGCGTAATCTCCATCCCATCGCACCAGACTTCCCAGCCAAGCCCCCAGGCGCCAAGCGTCGGAGACTCCCAGTCGTCGTGGACGAAGCGGATATCGTGTTTCTTTAAATCGAGGCCAAGCGCTTCCAAAGACTCGAGATAAGACTTCTGGATGTCAGCGGGGGATGGCTTAATGACCACCTGGAACTGGTGAAATAGCTGCATGCGGTTGGGGTTTTCTCCATAGCGGCCATCCGATGGACGCCGGGAAGGCTCGACATAGGCGGTTTTGTAAGGCTCGGGACCTAAGCAGCGCAAGAATGTCGATGGGTTAAAAGTCCCTGCTCCCACTTCCAGATCGTGTCCCTGGTGGATGATGCATCCCTTCTTTTCCCAGAATTCGGTGAGACGTAGGATGATCTGCTGGAATGTCAACATATACCGCGCTCCGTCAGGTTTTGTGAATTTGGGCTTGCTGCGACTTTGCAGAATCGCTCCTTCTCAGCAGCCTTCCCTACCGGGAATGGTCTTCCTCGTTCGGAGCAATTCTGCTTTGTCTCGCCGGCGCCCAAATTCACAAAACCTTCCTGCGCGCGGTATAGCTTTTACCCGGAATTTTTGATTTTTCTCTATTCTAGGAGGAGATGCCTATTTTCTCAAAGGATCGTTTTCATTGGTCTTTAGAGACTGATCCAGTTGCACAACTCCCTTCGGGGCTAATTCTTTATAAAATTTCTTGACACGTGGAGCATTTTCTTTAAAATGACTTGTGCCTTATGTATCGAGGCATCGAAACTGTTTAAAAACCTCTATCTTGAGTGAATTTTATGAGACATAGTTTTTTTAAATTGCTCTTCCTGTTGCTCATCTCTTTTTGCGTAAATTGCTCGGCGGATTGCAACTGCTCTGATGGTGAGATCCGTTTCATCGCTTGCCCTAAAACATACGTTAATCCTGAACAAATCGACTTTTGCGAAAATGGAATTTTTGTGCGGATCAATGATTTCATCATACAAACAGAAACCATTAGCATAGATGCCCAGGGACTATTTTTCACAAACGCGAGGGATGGTTGCGGCCCTTCTCAATGGAAATGTAGAAGGACCGATAATAGAGGGATGTCTTGTGATACATGCAATTGGGACTGGAATTATACATGCTCTTATTGCGGAAAAGAAAAAAGATAGAACCGGTCTGAACAATGAAATATAAATGGTCGAAAAGATCAACAATTGCGCTGCTATCCTTGCTTTTGATTGGCAGCGCCTTTGCACTTTTTCCAAGGAAAACTTCTCGCAGTTCTAAGGCATTAAGTCAAATGAGTCCGGAGGAACATTATTATCTGGCTACTTTTTTGCGTGTTATTTTGTTTTCTGATGATTTCTCTTATCTTTTATTTGGGAGCAAACCGATTGCCGCGGCAGGATTTGAGAAGTCTATCCCGTTTAATTTTTTGTATGACTATGTATCTGAGTTAAATTTTAAAGCAATGAAAGGCTTAGAAATTTTTAAGAAAAACCAGCATTTGTTTTCATCCGGCAATATCATTGTCCGTTTTGATGAAGATGCTGAGGACCTATTCATTTTAATGATCAACAGGAAGAACCTCTTAAAGACACTGGAAAAGCACATCGATGATTTCAAACGGGTCTTAGGTCCTGAGACCACAAAGGAATCTCTTTTCACTCAAATCACAGAGAAGGACTGCCTTGCAGATGTGATAAAAAACCATGAGGCATTATTTGGAATATTATTGGGATATGGAAGGGATAACGCCTGGCTATTCAATGAGAAAAAAACAGTATCCCGCAGGTTGAATCGATTTGAGCCTCCCATGAAAAGGGACGGCTCCCTTGAAGAGGAATTTACCAAAATCGATCAAAAAACGACATTCTTCAGTGATGATACCCATGAATGGAAGTATATTTTACAAAGCCCTCGCATTCCTTTACCGCATTTCATGGCAGATCCTAACAGCTTGGAGACCAAAAAGCTAAGAGAGCAATATGGGAAAGATCGTGAGGATATGAAGAGGCTTTTCGCCAAGAAAAATTATGTGGAGGCCACCCTCGAACAATTGTGTGACAAATGAGTTGATGCTGAGCGTGGTTTTAAAAAACTGTTCTCGTTCAGAAAAAAATGGATCGTGCTATAATTATGCTCCATTTTTTAGCAAACGAAGGTTTTCTTATGCCGGCGCCTTTACTCTCTTTAACGCAAAAGCCCCTCCCTTCCAATCCATTTGTCGTCGGTTATCACGTCGGAGGCGATGATACTCAGCGCGGTCGGTCGGGGCTAATGGGGAGAATTGCCGAATGGGACTTGGATGCCGATAAAAGCTGCTTTACAGCCAACTTTTTATTTGTTTTTAAAAAACTATTTAATTTTCTGGATGTCATTGGCACTGGCGCCTGTTGGTATGGAAAAAATGGCAGCTTTAATAAAGCAATTGAAGAGAGCAAGTACTATCAAACCGGTCTCATTCGCAACCGGCACGCCCGAGAGCAAATCGTCGCTGCGTTAGGCGGGGAAAACGCATGCAGGGCCTTTCGAGCTGTCGATTTGACACCGAGCCAATACAACAATTACTGGAGCAGCGGCGACTTTAGCGTGCGTGATGAGTGCTTTTCTCGAGGAGAATCGATTGTGCAAGGGGAAACTCCCGCCGGAACAAAATTTGCAGCGATGCGCCTTACTGAACGAACAACCGGGCAAGTGTTTATCGCGACAATGCATCAGCTTTGCCGTGAGACTTGTATCCGTCCATCCAGCTCGGACGGTTCTGTATGGACGCTCAATTTCTTTCCGTTTCTCCCGGGTTCGCGAATCACCAACATCCTAGCATATAACACAGAGGATGCCGCCAGTTTCACCTGCAAGGTGCGAGAAGGGAGGGATGCAAGATTTGTTCTTACGCCAAAGCCTTGAAACCTGTTGCTGAAGAAACGCGAGTTTCGGGGAATAAAGAAATATTGGTCTTCACTGAACCTATCCGTAAACTCCCGGTTCGACTCAGGTGTTTTTTTGCGTTAAGTGAAACGCAAAGACGCAAAGGCGCAAAGAATGCAACAAGGTCCAAATTATTTCTTTGCGACTTTGCGTTTCACTTGTGTCTCTACAAGTTTTAAGTTCGACCAAAAAGGGGTAAAAAGCCTATTTTTCTAGTTGGTCAACATAATCACGGTAGCCCACCTTAATTTATGAATCCTGAGGTTCAAACTCCTTTTTTTTCCGTCATTGTCACGCTAACGGACGATAATGTGCATTTGCTCCCCTTTACCTTGGACAGCATCGCCCAGCAGACATTCGAACCTTATGAAGTGATCGTCGTCGACGGACAGACTAAGGAGCATTCGCTTTGCGTTTTCGAGGCTTACCGCGCCCATATCGCGCGTATTTACACCGCTCTTGACCGCAACTTGAGTTCTATGCTCAATAAGGGGGTCGATCTTTCGAGGGGCAAATTTCTGCATTTTTTGCAGCCGGGGGAATTTTACATCTCTCGAAACGCCTTCCGCTTTTTAAAAGATTTCATCGATCAGAACCCCTCTCCCGATCTTGTCTACACAGGGCGCGTCGTGCGCCACAGTCTTTCTCTCCCTCAGCAACTTTTCATGCAAATTGGGGAAGAAGACCTTAAAGGGGGCAAGGTTCCGCAGGGGCTTCAGTCGTATTGGTTCAAACGAGAGGCGATCATCGCTGTGGGGAAATTTAGGACGCGCTATGAGATCCAGGGGGGATTTGATCTCGTCTGCAGATTTTACCGCAATTTAGCGCTGCGCAAAGTGTTTATGCGGAGGATCCTTACGGACTATGAATACCGGCTCCCAAAACCCAAGTGGATCTTTCGGCAATTATTTGAAACGCTGTTGATTCTCTTGCGCCACTTTGGACTGAATAAAGCTGTTCTTTTTTGGATCGCTCAGAACACCCTGCGTTTTTTCCGCTGGTGGCTGAGGAGCATCAAAGGCGCCTTTTGGAAAAAACGCACGGTTTAAAAACTATATTCTCATTATTTTGTGTCATTTTGTATAAAAAATTTTAAACTCTAATTTTATTTTTTTCGATATTGAATAATATTAAAAAAATATACCGAAAGTCTGCAGCTCATTCATTACTCATTGCCTCATAAGGCTTGTATCCTTTAAAATGGCTAGCAAAATTTTATTAGGGGTGGCTTATGTCGCTTGTAGCCAAGTCAACAGGTCTATGCAGTATCTCAGCAGCCAAAGCGGGCCTGTGCTCGTTGTTTTTCCAATGGGACAACCTGGTTAAAGGTCACGTTCCTTTTATTCCTCGCGACGTCATCAGCACCCGGCTATTCAGTTTCCATCAGCGGGAAACCCACAAGCTGATTCGACGCGTCTCGCAAAACATGTACGACGAGCTCGAAAAGCACAGAGAAGGACACCGCGTCCTCGAGAAACAGCGCTTCATCAAGGAGTCGTCGGTATTTTTTAAATCTATTCCCCAACCCTCGCAGATGTAATCATGGAATCGATCCATAGTTTGAGTTTGGAAGAGTTGACGAGGCTGATTGCCGAAGAGGGCGAGAAGCCTTTTCGCGCGAAGCAGATCTTTCACTGGATTTACGAAAAAAAGGTCTGCGATTGGGATCAGATGACCGATCTCAATAAAACGCTGCGCTCCAAACTCAAGGAAAGATTTTCTCTTTCGTCGATCCAGCAAAGAAGCGTCGAAGCCTCAAAAGATGGGGAGACAATAAAATTTCTTTGGGAGCTCTCCGATGGCAAGCTCGTCGAATCGGTGTTGATCTGTTCGAAAGAGCGCCGCACCGTCTGCGTCTCTTCCCAGGTCGGCTGCCCCGCGCGCTGTGCCTTTTGCGCCTCGGGCAAAGAAGGACTTTTGCGCAATTTAAGCGCCGCTGAGATTTTCGAACAGGTCTATCAGATCGATCTGTACCTTCATAGTAAAGGGGAGCGGGTCTCGCATGTCGTCTTTATGGGGATGGGAGAGCCTTTTGAAAACTATGAGATGGTCCTCAAGGCGATCCACCTGCTGAACGATCCGATGCGCCTGCACATCTCTCAACGGAGAATTACAGTCTCGACGGTCGGCGTTGTGGAAGGGATCCGACGTTTTATGAAAGAAAATTTGAACGTCAGTCTTGTTCTCTCGCTACACGCCCCGAATCAGCACATCCGCAAAAAAATAATCCCCTATTCGCGCAAATACCCATTGGAAGATATCTTGAGCGCGATGGTCGCTTTTTCAAAAGAGAGCGGAAGAGACATCACTTATGAATATACCCTGATTGAGGGGATCAACGACCGTCCCGAGCACGCTGAAGAGCTGGCCCTGCTCCTGAAAGGGCAGCAATGCACAGTCAACCTCATCCCGTATAACCCCGTTCCCGGCTTGCATTTGAGACGTCCGGAAAAAGAGTCGATCGAAGAATTTCGCAGGATTTTGACGTCTTATGAAATTGTAACTACATGGCGCTATACGAAAGGAAAAGATATCGCCGCCGCTTGCGGTCAGCTGGCATTGAAAGAGGCCGCTACCCCTTCGTCGACAGCTTCTCAGCTTGCGGTGATCGGTTGTTAAAAATACGTTCCTAAAAAAAGGAAAAGTGAATATATCTTTTTAGGACATTACTATAGGTTTGTATCGTGAGTGCCCCCCTGCTTCTCACACTTTCGCGCATCCTGCTCGGCCCCGTTTTTCTGGTCGTTTATCTGTATTACCGGGAATTTGGGATCACTCTTGCGTGGCTGCCGTATATTCTTCTCTTCCTGGCGGGACTGTCTGAGCTCTCCGACGTCTTCGATGGCGCTCTTGCGCGCAAACATAATAAAGTCACCGAGCTCGGAAAGCTTCTCGATCCCATGGCCGACAGCATTTTTAGGCTCTCTGTCCTCTTGTCGTTCACGCAGGGAATCATTCAACTTCCCGTTCTGCTCGTTTGTGTTTTCTTCTATCGCGACACGATCATCAGTACCCTTCGCACCGTGTGCGCCTTGAGAGGCATCGCGCTAGCAGCGCGCCTTTCCGGAAAAATTAAGGCTGTCATTCAGGCGGCCGTTGGCTTCTTCATCCTGATCATGATGATTCCCTATTCGATGGGATGTCTCGATGTGGAAGTATTGAAAGCCGTCAGCTTTTATAGCGTTCTTATCGCAGCGATCTATACCCTTTTTTCCGGCACGGAGTATGTGATTGCTAACCGCACCTACATCAGACGGGCCCTCGGCTACTCGCGCTGATCGCTCTTTCCTAGGGCCTGTCGTCAATTAAGGTTTCGTCGATTTTCGGGATTATTTTGGCCGCTTTTCGATTCTTTTGCCCTAGGGTCATATACGCAATTGATATTACCCTAGGGCAAAAGAATCGAAAAGCGGTTCAAAAGAACCCGAAAATCGACTGAAACTTAATTGACGACAGGCCCTAACATTTGATAGATAGACAGGTATTGCGGTGCGGCGTGTTTCCAACTGTTGTCCTGCCTCATTCCGTTGATCATCAACGACTGCCACGTTTCCGGCTGCTGGATGTAGCATTCTACCGCTCGCGTCATTGCTATGCCTAATGCATCGCGATCGGGGAGGTTGAAGGTGAAACCATTGCGCTCTTCGAGGGGCCGTTTGGAAGTGTCCTTATCGAATACTGTGTCTGCTAGGCCTCCCGTCACGCGTGCGATAGGCACAGTTCCATACCTTAGGGCGATCAATTGCGTTAGTCCGCAAGGCTCAAAAAGGGAAGGGATCACGAACATGTCGGCAGCTGCGTAAATCTGATGAGCAAGCGCTTCATCTCTGTCCATTAGAATAACAGCGTTTTCATTATTTTTGAGTTCGGCCTGCAAGACTTCAAACTCTTTATGGATGGAAGGGATTGGGCTTGATCCCAGCAGGATAAACTGCCCCCCCTTTTCCAAAGTGCATTGAAGGGCATGCTTGATCAGCTCAGGGCTTTTTTGAGGGACAAGACGCGTGACAGCGGCAACGAGGGGCGCATCCGATTCCTTCATCCTCAGGTGTGTGCGAAGATGGCTCTTGTTCTCTTTTTTTCCGGCGAGAGTCAAGGAGATCTTGCTCTTGTCGATCCCATGCGCGGGATAGGACTGTACCAGGTGAGGATCCTTTTCAGGATTCCAGAAGTCCTCGTCGATCCCATTGAGGATTCCTCTAAGCTTTTTTCGGTGCTTGACTAAGGTCTCGTGAAGCCTAAACCCACCTTCGGCAGTCTGAATCTCTTTTTCGTAGGAAGGAGAGACTGTCGTTATTTTGTCTGCATAGACAATTCCCCCTTTGAGGAGATTGACGTCTTTCGATAAGACCGGGTCCTGCATTTTTTCAGGAGAAAGATAACTCTCGGCCCTCAAGCCTGCGCGGCTCAGGTTTTGAGGGAGACACCTCCCTTGGTGCTCCATATTGTGGATGGTCAGCACAGTCCCGCCCGCCCGATAGCCCAGATCCGCGTACATCTCTTTGTAGAGAACGGGAATTAAGGCTGTTGGCCAGTCATGGACGTGGATGGCGTCTGGCCGCTTGCCTGATTTGAACAGATACTCCATTGCCGTTCTGGAAAAATAGATGAACCGATCGATGTCGTCGTTGCATCCATAGATGACGCCCCTGCTGAAATAATGCTGAGGATGATGCGGTTCGATAAAGAAGACTTTAAGATCATCGACAGTGGCCGACCAGATCGTGTTATTAAAGCGATCAGGTCCTTCAAATGACCAAATCTCCCTTTCCTCCACTTTGAGGTTTTGTAGATCTCCATAGTTCAGGCAATCGTATTTCGGAAGAATGATTTCGACGTTGTGCCCAAGCCTTGAGAGTTCCTTGGAGAGTCCGTAGATCACATCTGCAAGCCCACCGACTTTTGCGACCGGTGCCAGTTCTGATGCGATGTGTACGATGTACATAGGTCCCTCTTGGAGTCATATTTAATTATTTAATATTAGACTCCTATTTACCGCCACTGGTAATAACGAAATAGATTGTACTGAAGGTAGGAACATGGCCGAATTCCCTTTGATCGTCTGCTATTACACAAAAGACACCTTATATCAACTGGAGGTTCAGAACCTGATCGCATCCTGTGAGCAATGGGGATTGGAGCATCATGTCGAGCCGATATCCTCGCTTGGGTCATGGGAGCGAAATTGTTCCTTTAAACCCTTCTTTTTAATGGAAAAACTTCAGCAGTTCCAGAGGCCGATTTTCTGGGTGGACGCTGATGCCGTTTTTGTGAAAAAACCCCAGTGGCTGGATGTGTTCGAGAAAGATATGGCAGTGAGGATCAACGAAAAATGGGACGACGCACATCCTTCAAAAGTCATCACAGGGAGCGTATTTGTGAATGCGACGGACGGCGCTGCAAAAATCCTCAAATCCTGGGGGCGGGAATGCATCGATTCCTTCCTAAACCCCCAAAGGACGGATGAAGTATGGGATCAGATCGCCCTTCGGGATGTCATCCTGCGCGGCGAGAAGGGGATGGACATCGGACCCCTCCCTTTGGGGTACATGGCGATCGTGGACAACCCATGCGATCAGAAGGAGATAGACAACGTCGTGATCGCCCACTATCAGGCCTCGCGGAGATTAAAAAAAACAATTAACAGCCAAGCTTAGTGCTATCCCTTAGAAATTAAGGTGCTTTACATCTATCGTTGCAAATTATTCAACGACCCATTAGCATTGCTGTTTTGCAAAATGACACAGAGTAATGAAATTGTTGGGGTGTCGCCAAGTGGTAAGGCAGCGGTTTTTGGTACCGCCATTCGGAGGTTCGAATCCTTCCACCCCAAATTAAATGTGTAACATCTAGCGAGCAAAAATGTCCCAAGATAGCGAATATATGCTTTTTGCTGGCACCTCCCACCCGGAGCTTGCCAAGCAAATTGCCAGTTGTTTAGGGAAGCCGCTAGGAAAAGCGCTCATCGAAAAGTTTCCAGATGGCGAGATAGGCGTTCAAATTTTAGAGAGCGTCCGTGGTCGGGATGTATTCATCGTGCAGTCAACTGCGCGCCATCCCAACTTCTATCTCATGGAACTATTGATTTTAGTCGATGCATTTAAACGCGCTTCAGCCCGCTCGATCATCGCCGTCATCCCGTATTTCGGATATGCTAGGCAGGATAGAAGGGGAAAAGCGCGCGAGCCGATAACCGCAAAACTCGTCGCAGACCTGCTCGAAAGAGCGGGAGTGACGCGCGTTTTGACGATGGATCTGCATACAGAACAGATCCAGGGGTTTTTCGACATTCCCGTCGACAACCTCTACGCAAGACCCTTAATTGTCGAAGCTTTGTCTCGACAAAAGATGGGAAATTGCGTCGTTGTGACGCCGGACATCGGCAGCATCAAACTGGCCCGGGCCTATGCCGAGGCTTTGAAAGTCGATCTCGCTATCGTAGATAAGCGTCGTGTGAACGCGAAACAAGTGGAAATGACTGCCCTGATCGGTGAAGTGAAGGGCAAAGATGTTCTTTTGGTCGATGACATGTGCTCGACCGGAGGGACGCTTAAGACCGCTGCGCGGGTCTGCAAGCAAGCTGGGGCTAATCACCTTTATGCTGCTGTGACCCATGGCTTATTTGTTGGTAAAGGACTGCTAGAGGATAGCGGGATCGAAAAAATAGTGATGAGCAATACTGTACCGTCTCCGGAGACAATCGAATCGAAAAAATTGGAAGTCGTCTCCGTAGCTCCGCTCTTCAGCAAGGCGATCGAATCGATCGTCGACGCAAAGTCGATCTCCTCTCTTTACGAACCCATTCCGTAATGGGTTTGAAATTCTCAAGCATTTCATAACCAATCAGCCGCGCATTGTATAATTAAATTTATTTGAAACCATTGGAGAAATTTTATGAAACTCGCAGTGAAGCAACGTATTAGCGAGAAGAAAAAAGATATCAAAGAGATTCGCCGCGATGGCAATGTCCCAGCGATCATCTATTCTTCTAAAGGCCAGTCGGAAAAATTGATCATCGACGGAGCGGAATTCAAGACCGTGCTGCGCGAAATGAAACCGGGCCAGCTACCGACGACAATCTTTACGCTTTCCGACGGTAAGAAAGAACGACGAGCGATTGTGAAGGATATTCAGTATCATTTGACGACCTACATCGTGTCCCATATCGATTTCGAAGAACTCATCGACGATGTTCCCGTCAATGTCAAAGTTCCTGTGAATTGCATAGGGGTCGTCGATTGCATGGGGATCAAGCTTGGAGGTTTTCTTCGCCAGGTCGTTCGCCACGTCAAAGTCGAATGCCTACCAAAGCACATCCCGGCCGAGTTCATTGTCGATGTCAAAGATTTAGGGATTCGCCAATCGAAGCGCTTGAAAGACATCAAGATGCCTGCCGGAGTCAGAGCACTCGCTAGTCAGGAAGAAGTTCTTGTTGTGATTGCGAAGAGATAACAGAGGAATGTACACACCTGAGAAGTTTTTAATCATTGGATTGGGAAACCCGGGTGCGGCGTATCAGCAAACGCGGCACAATGTCGGATTTCACATTGTCCAATCGCTAGCTGAGAAGCATGGGGTGCATTTTAAACACGCGCCCCATCTCATTGGCGAGCTCGCTCAGGCGAGTATCCACGACAAAAAAGTATTACTGCTGCTGCCGACCACATATATGAATACCAGTGGAGAGGCAGTCAGAAGATGTGTCGATTATTACAAAGTGCCCCTCGATCATCTGATCGTCGTTTGCGATGATGTCGCTCTACCGATCGGAACGAAAAGGATCCGCAGCAAAGGCAGCTGCGGGGGGCACAATGGGCTAAAAAGCATAGAAGCGCATTTGAACACCGAGCATTATGCTCGCCTCAGGATTGGCGTCGGTGGACCGGGGAGTCAAATCCTGGCCGACTATGTCCTCGGCAAATTCTCTCAGGAAGAGAGCAAGGTCGTTGAGGAAATTACAGTAAGCGCCATCCAAGTGCTTGAACTATGGGTAAAGGCGGGCATTGCGATCGCGATGCAGACGGCAAATAGCGCACAAAAGAAAGAAGAAGAAGAAGGAGATAAAAATGGCTAAACAGAGAACGCATCTTTATGAAGGGATGTATATCTTGAGCGCGACGCTGAGCGACGATGCAAGGCAAAAAGCGCTGGAAAAAATCAACACCGGCATCACCGGCCGTGGTGGAGAAATCCACAAAATGTTCGACCAAGGACGCAGAAAATTGGCTTATGAGATTAATGGTCGTCGCGAAGGACACTATTTCATCCTTTATTTTTCAGCGCCGACGAAAAACCTCGCAGAGATGTGGAAAGAATATCATTTGAATGAAGATCTCGTCCGCTATCTCACGCTGCGCACGCTCGTCGTCCCTGAGAAAATTGAGTTTAAACAACTGTTGCAAGAATAGGAGAACCATGAGCACATCTACAAGAAGAGAAAAAGAGAAGACTCCTCCTTCGCTGGAAGGGATTTTCGTCAAGAAACGCAAGCAGTGCCCCTTTACTGCAGCAGGAATACGCCATATCGATTATAAAGATATTAATACCCTCGCCCAATTTATCACTGAGCGCGGCAAGATCATCCCACGCCGGATTACTGGGGTCTCTTCCTTTCATCAACGTCAACTCGCTCAGGCGATCAAGAGAGCACGTCACATGGCGCTCTTGCCGTTTGTCGCTCAAGAATAAGAACGGAGAATTTACAGATGCGAAATCAGTTATTACTAATCGAAGACGTCGAAGATCTCGGCCGAAGCGGTGATATCGTGAGCGTTAAGCCCGGTTATTCCCGCAATTTCCTGCTCCCGAAAAAAAAGGCTGTGATCGCCGATAAGTTTACTTTGCGCATGCAGGTCAAGCTGAAAGATGAACGCGCCAAACGCGCAGAGATCGACCGTGGAGAAGCGGAGTTACAAGCCAAGAAGATCGAAGGCATGGTCCTCACTATTGAGGTCAAAGTCGATCCGGACGGCCACATGTACGGTTCTGTCGCAGCTGCAGATATTGTACGTCTTTTTGAGGGCGAAGGAATTCAGATCGAGCGTCGCAGCATCGTGCTCGTCAATCCGATCAAAGCGCTAGGGATACACCCTATCCAGCTCAAACTTAAAGAGGGAGTCCCTGCACAGTTCACTCTCAAAGTTGTCAGCGAAGGATACGTTCCTCCTCCTGAGGAAGAACATACAGAAGCTCCTCCGCAAGAATAACGCGGCTCGTTGCTTGCATGGTTCCTAGAAAGAAGGGCTCCCCGCCCTTCTTTCCTTTTCCTATAATCTTGGGGTCTTAGAGTGTGTCGTTGAAATAAGGTTTCGTCGATTTTCGGGATTATACCCGAATCGGGCTCTATTTTGGCCGATTTTCGATTCTTTTGTTGGGGGTAATATACGAAAGTTGATATAACCCCCAACAAAAGAATCGAAAATCGGCTCAAAAGAACCCGAAAATCGACAGAAACTTATTTCAACGACACACTCTTATGCCATCAAAACTTAACAACCAAAAACTGATCGTAGTGACCGGCGCAGCAGGCTTTATCGGCTCCTGCACTGTGAAATATCTGAATGACTTAGGATTTAATAATCTTCTTCTCGTCGATGACATTAAAAAGACGGAAAAATGGAAAAATCTTCTGGGTAAAAAATGCGTGGATTTCGTCTCCCGCCATGATCTCTTCCGATGGCTCGAGGGAAAGGAAGACCAAGTACAGGCCTTTATCCACCTTGGCGCCTGCTCCGACACGATGGAGGCGGACGGCAATTATCTCATGGAGAATAATTTTCGTTATACAGTTCGCCTTGCAGAGTACGCTTTGAAGCACTCCCATCGTTTCATCTATGCTTCCTCTGCAGCGACCTATGGCAGCGGCTCTTTAGGATTTTGCGATAATCATGAGGGGCTCGAAGAATTAAAGCCCTTGAACCTCTACGGCTTTTCCAAGTATTACTTCGATTTATGGGCCAAGCAGCAGGGGATTCTCGATCAAATTGTCGGTCTGAAATATTTTAACGTCTTCGGCCCCAACGAAAACCACAAAGGGCGAATGGCCTCAATGGTCTATAAAATGGTCCCCGTCGTCCAGAAGGAAGGAATGATACGTCTATTTAAGTCTTCCGATCCCCAAAATTTTGGCGATGGAGATCAGTGCCGCGATTTTATTTATGTCAAAGATGCCGTCCGGATGACCTGTGATTTTCTAGAAAATGACTTAAGCGGCATTTTCAATATCGGTACCGGCGAGACAACGACCTGGAATACTCTTGCCGGGGCTGTTTTCAAAGCGCTGGACAAACCCGCTAAAATCGAATATATCGATATGCCAGGCGACCTGATCGGACAGTACCAGAATTATACCCGTGCTGAGATGGACAAATACAAACAGAGAACCGGCGCCGGTAAGCCGTGCCGGTTTACGGTCGAAGAGGCTGTCGTCGATTATGTCAGAAACTATTTACTCAAGGATGAGCGATGGTAAAACTGAGCGGGATGTTGAGCCGGTTTAGCCCGGTGCGCGTGTTGGTGATTGGGGATTTCATGCTCGATACCTACACAACAGGAAAGGTCAAACGCATTTCGCCGGAAGCCCCCGTTTCAGTCCTTCATGTCCAAAAAGAAGAAAGCCTCCCCGGAGGAGCCGGAAACGTCGTCCTCAACCTCGTCTCCCTTGGCGCCAAGGTGATCGCGGTCGGTAGAGTCGGCTATGATGTCGCAGGCGAGGAATTGCGCGACTCTCTCGAACGAGAGGGCGTGGACATCGAGCACCTCCTTCTCCAAAAAGGATATAAGACCCCTGTCAAGAATAGACTCATCGCCGATGCCCAGCAGATTCTGCGCGTTGATTTTGAAACACTCACTCCCATGCCCGAACAAATCGAAGAAGAAGTCCTTGAAAGGCTGCCCCTGCTCATGGACAAAGTGCAGATCATCGCAGTCTCCGATTACGGCAAAGGCTTCCTATCCCACTCCCTGTTGCAAAAGCTCATCGAAATGGCCTCTACGAAAGGGATCCCTGTCATCATCGATCCTAAGGGAGATGATTTTTCCAAATACTCAGGCGCATTCGTCATCAAGCCAAATCTCGCCGAAGCTTACGCAGCCGCTAAACTCCCCTTAGAAGCCCCTCTCGATGAGGTCGCAAACGTCATCTTGCGAACGTGCGGCGTGGAAATGCTGATTGTCACTCGCTCGGAAGCGGGGATCTCCCTTTTCAATAAAGCCGGTCAGCGCTTTGATTTTCCTGTCCGGTCCAAAGAGGTCAAAGATGTCACAGGAGCAGGGGACACCGTTCTATCTATGATTAGCATTGCGCTCGCCAATAAATTGGATATCAAATACGGAGCCCAGCTCGCTAACATCGCCGCTGGAATGGCAATTGAAAGACTCGGGTGCGCCCGGATCAATCTTTCCGAGATGGCGGAGCGTTTGCTGGAATTCGATGTTGAAAACAAGATCTTCGACGAAGAGCATCTCTTCGCTCTTCAGCAAGCTCTCAAGGGGAAACGGTATTCCGTTCTTGGACTGGATAGTAAGCATGGCATTTCGACCGCTCTTTTCCGATCTCTGCGCAAGCTCTCTTCCCGGAATGAGGAAAAAAAACTGATCGTGTATGTCCGGGACAACGATCCCGACGAAGAATTCGTCTCGCTCCTCTCTTCTTTGGCAGAAGTTGATTTTATTGTTCTGAAATGCGAAAGCCTCAAAAACCTTTGCGACATCATTCATCCCCATCAGGTTTTTGTGATGGAAGAGGACACACTCGTGGCCCTAGACCACGCGACTGCCCTCCTCTCAAGGGTAAGGGATAGCTTGAATGCTTCGGTCAGCGTTTAGCTAAGTAACGACCTCGTCATTAGCGTAAGCACGGTAAGGATAACCGCTGCGCAGCAAAGGTATAACTCGCGCTGCCTTCTCGCAACTTCTTTTAATTCTCCAATCCTGTTCTCCATGACCCGATTTATCTCATCATATGCTTCCATATTTTCATCTGCCTCTTGAGCAGCATGTTGAAAAGTGATTTCTTTCTTGATGGACCGCTCTCTCCCAAACTCAATTCTAAACAGCGCATTTTGGATTTTAATTGCAGGTGGATCATAGCAAAAAAGATACAAGGAAGAGGGAGTCTCTTCAGCATCTGTTTGGAGTGATTTTTTCACATAAATACATAGTTCCTCAACATCGGGATCTGCGGCGGGATGAATTTTCCCATAGCCGAGCACAACGCGAGCAGAGTAATTGGGATTGAAAGGAAAAAGGCATCTAAATTCTCCGATTCGATCCAGGTTAACCCTTTGCATAAAGTCCTTTATCCGTTCAATCAGTTCCTCTTTGGATTTTACGGCGTGAAGGCAAATATACTCCCTCTTGTTTTGTGAAACGTTCAATTCCGGAAAAAGATTTTTCCAGAGCCTTTCATCACTTGCGACTCTATTCCAATATGTGCTGACTGCGCAGCATCTTCCAAGTTCCATAGGATCGAGATAGGAAAAGATTTCAGTAGCGACCTCTTCGGGTACATACTGAATAATGTCAAAATTATTGTTATTATTAAATATTGGGGCTATCATTTTAGTTTCTCCGTATTTATAATTTAATATTTTACATGATAAGTGATAAAATTTCAAGCTAAAATTTGCTTCTTTGATATTAATTAATTTTATAAAAATATTTTTTTGTTACATTTTATGCTTCTAATATTTAATGAGATGGGATTATAAGAGACTGTCTCTGAATTAAGCTTCCGTCGATTTTCAGGTTCTTTTGAGCCTCATTTTCAATCATTTTTAACGGACCAGCTAATAGTCAGTACCTTGGGCGATTTTTTTAAAGACACCGATTTTAAGTAAAAATTTTAATCTGTTTTAGTTAATATATGGATACATTATACTCTCACTCTAAAAGTTGAAATCTTGGAGGTGTCGATGAAAAAATACATGTTGTCTATGCTGGCCGCTACTGTAATGGCGACGTCCGCTGTAGTTGCGAATGAAGATAAGCCGAAAGTTTCCCTTTGCCATTCAGAGGAGTGCGAAATGGAAGATGCCGTCAAAACAAGCCTTCAGGAAACCCGAAAAAAGCTCTCTGAACTTGCCCGCGATGACAAGGTCGTCATGAAAAATTTCGATACTTTTGCTGAAATCCTCAATAACGCCTACCATAAAGAAAAAAGCATGACCGCTCAAGAAATTCATGAGGTTTGCAAAGGTGTTGAGTTCGCGGCTGAAAAGCACCGTCTTCAGACACGCAAAAATCCCGAGAAAACTCCTTACATCTCCCATCCCATCGGAGTGGCCAATAACCTCATGAATATCGGAGAGGTCAGAGACTCTTCTGTAATCATCGGAGCTCTTTTGCACGACACGGTAGAAGATACTCAAACGACATTTGAGGAGATTGAGAGCAAATTCGGTAAAAACGTCGCCGGGTACGTCCGCGAGGTTACGGATGATAAATCGCTTGCCCAGGAAACCCGCAAACGCCTTCAAGTGATCAATGCTTCCCATAAGTCTAAAGGGGCTGCCCAGATTAAGCTTGCCGACAAGCTTTACAATCTGAATGATCTCTTAAATAACCCTCCTAAAGATTGGACGCAGACGCGCATTGATCGCTACTATGAGTGGGCTCAATCTGTTGTCGATCGTCTTCCCAAGGCAAATGACAAGCTCCACGGGGCTGTCGACGATATCATCAATTCCTATTGGGAAAAGCAGCAGTCGAACAAGTCATAAAAATTCGCGGGGCCAGTTTTTTAATCAACTGGCTCTCAATTTTTAAGAAAGCATTTTAAGTCTTGAGATCCTTTCTTCCAGCGGAGGGTGCGTGGCAAAAAGCATCATGAAGCCGCTTTTTCTCTTTGTTGAGATTTTGAAGGCGGCGAACGATGGCTTGTCCACATGAGGGTCTTGGATTTGCTGCATCTTTTGCAGTGACTCGAGTGCAGCAATCATCTTATCTTTTCCAGCTAGATCAGCTCCCCCTCTATCAGCTCGAAATTCCCGGTATCGTGAGAATGAGCAGATAACGATCGATCCCAGGATCATGAATACCACCTCGAAAAGAAAGACGAACATCATGTAGCTGAAATAGGAACCGGAAGAACTCTCATTGCGGCTGCGGCTTAGGCCTGAGAAAATATACGCCAAGATCCTCGCCAAAAACATCACAAAGGCGTTGACGATCCCTTGGACAAGCGTCATGGTGACCATATCCCCGTTGGAAATATGGGTGATCTCATGAGCGATGACTCCTTCAAGTTCTTTTTGCGACATCCTGCGCAGCAATCCAGTAGATACCGCGACGAGGGACCTCCGTTTGGTCGGGCCTGTCGCAAAGGCATTAGGTTCTGAGGACTCAAAGATGCCTACTTCAGGCATATCGGGGAGGTGGGCATCTCTCGAGAGTTGGTGGACCGTCGAGATCAACCTGCGGAGCTCAGGATCGCCGGTGTCGGGGTTGATGACATGGACGCCCATCATCCATTTTGCCATTTGACGAGAGAGGGCAAGCGAAATGAGGGCGCCCCCCATGCCCCAGATCAGGCAGAAGATCAAAAGGGATTGGATATTAAGTCCATACCCTTGCAAAAACGGTTGCACGTGGAAAATATTAAGAACGAGCGACAAGGTGATAATGACTAGGAAATTGATCGCTACAAAAAGAAAAATACGCTTGGCAGCTGCCATATGAGACACCTTGATAAAGAGGAGATGTAATTATGCCTTGCAAAGAGCTTGCTGTCAAGGAACCTATCCCAGTAAAAAGTTTCTGTCGATTTCCTGAACGCAGGTCGTAGTGCAAGAATACTGCCCTGCGCTCAGGAAATCAATTTTGCCTCGCCAGCGCTCTTGTCTCTCATTTGAATGTCGATACACCCTAGTACACCGTTTTTCTTTGCATATAAATTCGAAGATGTGTCATCTAGGTCATTCCTTTTTTTAGTTTACACATTTTTTACCCAGGCGGTCTGCGACAAAAGTTTATAGCGCAGGCCAAATGCCAAAGTTGCAAACGAAGTACTAGAGGTTTTAATCCTGCATGGGCATCGAGATGGATAAAAGAGCGGATTGGAAGAAAAATTTATCGCGTCAAGATTTGCGCCAGGTGCTGGCGGAAAGAAACGCCTGCTTTGTGTTGATCACTTGCGGCGAGCCGACTGAAGATGGTAAGATGGAGGTCGAAATGACCTATGAAGGCGATGCTTCTCTGGCAGCCTATCTTATCGAGAGCGCACAAGGTCTGATTGAAAATCAAAATGAACCCTCCTAAGAGACAGTCTCCGAATTCAGGTTTCGTCGATTTTCGGGATTATTTTGGCCGATTTTCGATCCAAATTCGGGGGATAATATACGAAAGTTTGATATTATCTCCCGAATTTGGATCGAAAATCGGCTCAAAAGAACCCGAAAATCGACAGAAACTGAATTCGGAGACTATCTCTAAAACATGACTATGCTATCGATTGATCAATTGAAAAGATGGTTCAAGGACCATTATGAAGAAACGCTGAAGGACTTCTTTACTTTTTTAAGTTTTCCGAGCATCAGCACCGACCCTAATTTCGAACAGGATTCCCGCCGTACTGCAGAGTGGCTCTGCAGTTACATGAATAAAATTGGATTAGCGACCACAATCTGGGAAACGCCGGGTCTTCCGGTTGTGTTCGGAACGCAGATGCGAGCCGGAAAAGATCGGCCCACGCTTTTGATTTATCATCATTACGATGTCCAGCCGGTCGACCCCCTCGAACTTTGGAAAAGCGATCCTTTTCAGCCAGTAATCAGGAACAATCAAGTGTATGCCCGCGGGGCCGTTGATAACAAAGGGCAGTGTTTTTATTCGCTGACAGCAATCAAGGCATTTCTCGAGCTTAGCGCCGAGCTCGACTTTAACCTCAAAGTCTTTATTGAAGGAGAAGAGGAGTCAGGAGGACGCGGCACGGCAGCTATCCTCCAGCAAAAAGAGGCTGAGCTTAGAGCTGATCATCTCCTCGTCGTCGATTTCGACATCCCCGGCGTTTCGACTCCTGCGATCACTCTAGGGATGCGCGGACTCGTCGCTTTAAATGTGGAATGCTCCAATTCTTCCATCGACCTGCATTCCGGCGTTCACGGTGGGATCGCCATGAATCCCAATCGGGTCCTCGCCGGATTGCTCGCAAGCATGTGGGATAAAAAAGGCAAAGTCCAAATTCCCCATTTCTATGACGATGTCAAGCCGCTCTCCCAGGAGCACCTCTCGCTTGTAGACATGACTTTCGATCAAGAGCAGTACAAAAAGAGCTTTGGGGTCAAGGTGTTCTGCAATGAAGAGGGATTTTCCCTCAAAGAGTCCAACTGGCTGCGGCCGGCGCTTGAAATCAACGGAATGTCGGGGGGGTATACCGGTCAGGGATTTAAAACGGTGATTCCTTCCAAGGCGTCTGCAAAGATTTCCTGCCGCCTTGTCCCCAATCAGGACCCTCAAAAAATCGGTCATGCGATATCTGAATTCCTTAAGTCTTCGGCACCTAAAGGGATCGAAATCAAGGTCGATCTTCATCACGGCGCTCCCGCTTATCGCAGCGCTTTTGATTCTTCTATTGTCAAAACGTCCGCTTTAGCCTATGAAGAGATATTTGGGAAGCCATGCAAGTATCTCTTCTGCGGCGCCTCGGTTCCCATTGTCGTCGATCTGGCTCGCGCCTCAAAAGCGGACGTCGCCATGATCGGGGTGGGCCTTGCAGATGATGATATTCACGCTCCCAATGAGCATTTTGGGCTCGATCGTTTTGAATTGGGCTACTTGACCATTGGGCGCATATTAAGCCGGCTTTCTAACGCGCCTGCTTAGGTTGTGGAATTTTGAAGGTCTTAGAACGGCCCGGATGTCAACTGTCGCGACGAACAATGTATTGAATGATCCTTTGGAGGAGCGGGCACTTGGCAGATGGGCCGTTATAATGGCTTTCAAAATTCATACAACCTAAGCGGGCGCGTTATAACACGCATTGAGTCAACCGTTAGTTGGGAGGAAGAGGATGCAGAATCTGCTCACAAAAGCAAGTGAGTTGCACGAGAAAAAAGAGGAACCGAGACAAGCGATTTCTCTGTGGAGCCGTTCCGGTCCTGCTCTTTTGCTCGGAGCATTTGCGATTTTTCTTTTCAAGAGCGTTCCCTTTTACTGGCCGCTCGTCCTGACCGCATTTTTAGGGTATGCTGCAATAAGACTTTTGCAAAAAAGCGGCTTGCTCCTATCCCTGATCGCTCTGTGCGGCGCCTCGGTCTACATTCTTCGCTCTGGCCAGGAACCCCTCTGGACAACGATCCTGGCAGCCTCTATTGCCGTATCCTGGCTGCTCATCTACCTCGGCGGACTGGACATCGAAGCTCTAGCCTATAGCAGGGAAGATAGAATTCATACCCTTGAGGCAGAATTGCTGCGTCTGGAAAAGCAACTCCGCGAAAAAAATGGTGCGCTCTCCGAACAGCAGCGGCAAAGCTCTAACGAAAAGCAGAGCCTGAGCGCACAGATCGCCCAGTCGGCATTGTCCCTGACGCAAGAGCGACAAGCTCTGGAAACCTCGGAAAATGAGCGCGAAAAATTAAGAGAAAAGTGCGAAATCCTCTCTCAGGATCTTTTCGTTCATCAGCAGAAAGAGAATGCTACCCAACAAGCTCTAGAAAATGCGCAAAATCAGCTCTTTGAATTGAAAAAACAATGCGATGAACTGGCTGCACAACGCGTAGAACGCATAGAAATAGAGGAAATCACTACGGACGATACCCTGCAAGTGGAACAGGTCCGGTATCAATTGGCGCTGCTTCGGGAGCAATTCGAAGAGAAGTCAGATGCGCTTGACCAAACCCGAAAGGACCTCTTTAGAGTTGAAAATGAGTTCTTAGGCCTACAAAAGGCCTGGGAGGAAAAAAATCTCGAACCTTCTGAAGAGTCCATTGCCCTTGCCAGAGATTTAAAAATAATGGAGGATCAGTGCAGCGAGATGGAAAATCAGATGATCTTCCTGCAGGATTTTATCTCCACCCTTTTATTACCCAAAAAACGCCCTCGAGCGAAAAAAAGCAAACAGTCCTCAGATCAACAAGAATTCCTGCCCGATTTGATCCAAACCAAGATCGACCAAAAAACAAAGGCTGAACGTTAGACCTCATTCTAGAGGTCGTTTCGGTGGCTGTGAGTTGATCTGTTCAATGGGATAGGCAACTTGCGGATTTACTCCAGTAGTTTATATCACACTTAATTTCAAATAGTTATATTTTAATGGATTCTGAATTTATATAATTAAATATAATTATATTAACAGCGTCTTTATTGCTATAAGTATTTAATGTTCAATGAGAAGGGTTTAAATATGAAAAAACCATAACAAGAAAATTAATAAAAAATTAACATTTAAGATGTATAATTTAGATATATAACAATAAAAAGGAGTTATTAATTATGATAAAAACACCTGTGCATAGTCCTACTAGCAGTCCTACACAAAGTCGTCGCAATAGTGAAGAAATTTTTCGAGAAAGCGATCCAGCTAATAAGAGTAAGAGTGTTACTACGGTAATAACTCCTGATGAGACACGGACAGATTATTGGGTGAGACATACGGTTGGACGAGTTTCATGCGTCGGACAAACTATTGTCTATGGACTTGGAGTCCTATTTCAAACAGGAAAAATTATCATTAAAGCACCTGTATCCTTGTTTGCCGAAGGTGCAAAAAACCTTTTCGTTACAGAGCTATTCGATGATTTCGCATTTGTTGGAATGAAAAAAGACGCACGCCATCTTCATCATTTATTCAATAAAAAATTTATTGATGTTGCTTCATGGGACAATTTACTCCCACCCGTAGGTTACTGTTCGCTTTGGGATGCATTTATTTCGACTGCTAATGTAGTTGCTTTTGGAGAGAATGAAGTTGATGTTTTAGAAAAGAAGGAAAAGATTCGGATTCGTAAGATAAAGAGGGTCCGCAATGCTGTTTTCTTGTGCATCCAAAGATTGAAAGATTTGAATGCTGTGGATGTTGAAGGCTTGTTCCGTGTACCTGGCAACAGTGAGCAAATTGCTGAATTAATAGTAGATTTCAAATTAAACAAAAATGGAGATCTGTTTCTAAATAATGCAAGCGAAAATGAGAATGTCATTGCAGGAACACTTAAGCAAATTCTCCGTGATATGGATTATGGTCTTCTTGACTCAGTAAAAGACAAACTTTTACATATTGATGAAACAAAGGATATCGCTCCGCAATTAAAAGATGTCATTGACGAGATTGCTGATAAAAGAGAGAGAGATTTTGAAGATGCTGATCGAATTCTTGGGTGAGGTTGCTGATAATTCGCAAGTAAATCAAATGGGTTTTAAACAACTTGCCACTTGTATTGCGCCAAGTCTATTTCACATTTCAGTTGGTTCTCCTTCTAAAAACTCGTTGGAGGATTCTCTACGAGAAAGTAAAAAAATGGATCGTCTGAACGGAATCTTCGAATTGATACTCGAACACCAAGACGAAATCTTCAACTAACCACCGTTAAAATCTCGCACCCTTCCTCAATAATGAGGAGGGTGTGTTCCCATTGGGCGCTCGGCTTCCCGTCGGAGGTTCGGGCCGTCCAGTGATCTTTGGAATCCACATACCCAGTCCTAACCCCTGCGTTAATCATCGGCTCAATGGTGAAGATCATTCCTGCAGCTAGGGGGATTTTTAACTTATTGTAGTGGTGCGGGATCTGAGGCTGTTCATGGAAATGAACCCCTGTTCCATGGCCGACGAACTGGTTGACGACGCTGCAGCCGTGGTCTGTAGCATAGGATTCGATGATGTCGCCGATTTCATGGATGAGGACGCCGGGCTTTAAAATAGCGATGGCCCGCATCAGGCATTCATAAGAAACGTCCATCACATTTTTCTTATCGGCATCGATCTGGCCGATGGCAACCATCCGGCTGCAATCGCCGAAATACCCCTCCAATTGGCAGGTCACATCGATGTTGAGGATATCTCCCTCCTTGAGGGGAAGGTCATCGGGGATGCCGTGGCAGATCACATCGTTGAGCGATGTGCAGATGCTTTTGGGGAAAGGGGGTATTCCGTAGCCGAGGGGGGCGGGGATGGCACCGGCCTCGAGATGGAGCTGGTGGGCGAAATCGTTGAGCTGGTTGGTGGTGATGCCGGCTACTGCCATTTTACAGGTCTTGTCCAGGATCTGGGCTGCCAGGTGGCAAGCGCGTCGGATCCCCGCAATTTGCTCCTTTGTCTTTAAGATAATCCCATATTTTTTGAGGTACTCGTCTTTGAGGGACGCTTCGTCGCTTTTGCCGGGATTTGGGAAATGGCATTTTTTCCATTTTTGCCCGCTGCCGCACCAACAGGGATCATTTCGAGAAATCATAACACCTTTTACTTTTATAAATGGGTGTTATTCTACGCTCGAGATCAATAAAAAACACGTTTCAAAGTTAAACCATGGGCGGGGGCTGTGACGCCGGCCTGAGTGCGGTCTTTATTTTGTAAAATGGAGGGGATCTGATCAGCGAGTAGCTTGCCGCAGCCGACATAGGCGATTGTGCCGGCAAGGTTGCGGGCCATTCTGTAAAGGAAGTGATCGCCGGTCATGGCAATATTGAAGCGGCTGCCCGGAAGAGGGGAAATCTCGATCTTTTCCAGATGGCAGACAGAGCTGCGATCCCAAAGCGGCCTTTCATTGCAGAAAGCGGAGAAGTCATGGGTTCCAAGCAGGTGGTTTGCAGCTTCGCGCATTGCTTCGCTATTTAGAGGGTAGGGAAAGTGCCAGGAGGTATCGCGATGAAAGGGGAGCTGGGTCGGGCCGTTGCAGATGTGATACCAATACTCTTTTTTGAGGGCGTCAAGCGTCGGGTGGAAGTCCATTGGCATCTCTTCAGCGCTGAGAACGGCGATATCTTTGGGGAGAAGGCCGTTTAAGCTGTATTTAAGGCGATTGAGATCGCGGGGTTTTTGCAGGATGAAATTGACGACCTGTCCCTCCGCGTGCACGCCTGCATCCGTGCGGCTGGCTGCCTGCAGCTTGACATCGTGCTGTAAGATTTTGGATAGCGCTTGTTCGAGGGTCTCTTCGATATTGGACCCGAGCTTTGTCTTTTGCCATCCTGCGTATGCGGCCCCGAAATAGGCGATGACGAGTTTGATGTTATCCATGAGAAGCGTTTTTCATGAACATTTCCATGCCTTCGAGGAACATTTGGACGGCGATCAGGGTTAGAATGAGCCCCATCAGCCTTTCACAGGCGATAAGCCCGCGCCAACCGAGCAGTCTTTTCCATAGGGAAGAGCTGAGTAGGATGAGGGTAGAGGCGGCCCAGGCGATGACGATGGCGCCCAGGGTGATCATACTGTCACCTTGGTGCTGTCCGGAATAGAGCATGACAGCAGCCAGCACGGCAGGTCCTGCGACGAGAGGGGTTGCGAGCGGGACGATGAAGGGCTCTTTTTCTTGGGGCAGCTCGGTGTCGGGGTCGCGCTTGACAGGGAAGATCATTTTAATGGCGATGATGAATAGGATGATCCCGCCTGAGATGAGGATCGTTGGCATTTTGACGTTCAGAAAGTTCAGAAGCGCATCGCCGATAAAGTTAAAGAGAATGATGATGGCCAGGGCAATCACAAGTTCGCGGAGGATAATGGTTCGCTGGCGCGTGGGATCGATGTCTTTCAGGATGGAGACGAAAATGGGAACATTGCCAATCGAGTCCATCAAAAGAAAAAGCGCGAAGGCCATCGAGAACATTTGTGCCCAGCCAGAATCCATAAAAATCTACACCCATTTATATTATACCGAAAGTGTTTCAAAAGTTGGCCTGCGGCTGCGTGAAAGCTCCCGCGGTTCGACGATCGCAAGTCGGTCAATATTAGGAATATGAACCGACTTGCGATCGATCGAACCCCGGGGCTTTGACGCAGCCGCAGGCCAACTTTTGAAACACTTTCGGTATAATCATTTATATCACGCAGCTTGATTAGTTTCAATCGATTGAACCGATTCTTGCTCTATAATTTCCCATAATTTGCTCAAAAATTCTCTTTGATTTTTTGTCAGGGGGGAAAGGAAGAAGAGGAAGTCGTGGTTTTTAGAGAAGGCGGCCTTGGTCCAATTGGCCGATCCCATCGCGAGGAGTTCATCATCGATGAGCGCCCACTTGTGGTGTAAAAGCTCTCTGCCCTGGCTTAAGTAAATGTCCAAGCCCTCTTTTTCCAGGGCAGCAAGGGTTTTTTTGCTTGCCCCCTTTGCCGTGTAGTAATCCACCGCTACAGTGACGATCACCCCTCTTTTTTTCGCTTGGACCAGGGCGGCGGCGAGCTCGGGGTGGGTCAAGGTGAACATGGCGATCTTGATTCTTTTTTGCGCTCCTTCAATGAGGGCTATGAGGCGGCTTAAACCGAGGTTTTCCGGGTCGGGAAGGAGAAACATTTCTCCCGTTTGGCTGCTGATGCTGGAGGAAAAGGAGATGGCGTTGGGGTTTTCCAGAAAGGCGGCGAGAGCGGGGGAGTAAAGGCCAAGGACGAGGTTGGCGTGGTGGCGCAAAGAAGTCGTGGTCAGATTGGCCGAGCCTAAAAACACCCGCGCGTGGTCGAGAACGGCGATTTTGCGGTGCATCAGTCCTTTGGTCTTCATCGGGGTGACACTGGCCGAAGGGGGGAGGATTTTTTTTAAGTTGCTGGAGGCGGAAGGGTCAAATTCGACGCGGACAGAGACGTTCTCCTCTCTCTTTTTGCAAAGAAGGGCGAGCACTTGAGGGTCGGAAATGCCATATACGCTTAAAAAAATCGATTGGCCGGCTTCTTTCAAGGCCTGGCAATAGGTCAGCTTGATGTCATGACGGGTCTGGTTGGAATAGAAATGGACGGGATTCTTTGGGGAGGGAAGTGTTGTATGGGAGGCTGAAAAAACAAGCCAAGCGTAGAAAAACAATAGGCCGCTTATCAGGACAGAGGGGAAAACTTTTTTTGAAAGCGTCCTGAAAAGCGGCGGATAGCGCAATGTTAAACGTGCTGCCCTTTAGCGCGGAGATCGCGGACAACGGCAGGAAGACCTACTTTGTCGATCGTGCGCAGAGCGTTTGTAGAAAGGCGCAATGTGATGAAGCGGTTTTCATCCGCGAACCACAGGCGTTTTTTCTTCAAATTCGGTTGAAAACGGCGTTTTGTAATACCCGTGACTTTAAGGCCGATCCCCTTTTTCTTTTTAGCAATCCCGCGTAGCGCATAGGAATTGCCGCGGACAGGGACTTTGCCAGTCACTTGACATTTCTTAGACATGACGATTACTCCTAGAATTCATAAGCATTGGGAGCATCTTACCAACTTAAAACTTATTGAACAAGGGGGTTCTGTAATGACGGCCAGGCGGATGTCCCTAAAACTTCTGCGTATTGAATTAAAAATAAAATTTGGTAAGTTGGTGGAACACTTGAATGATGGGTTAAGAACCTCAGTTATGGGTTTCTTCCCTCAGCATCATATAGAGATTGTCAATTTCACGATAAGATCGTTGATGCTGAGTGGATTAAGCCCATAACTGAGGTTAAGAGAGGATTTTGTGGAGGAACTTTACGCAGACCTCGTCGTGATCGGATCAGGTCCGGCAGGGCAGAAAGGGGCCATCCAGGCTGCAAAACTTGGGAAAAGCGTCATTATATTGGAGAAGGATCCTCACCCGGGCGGGGCTTCCTTGAATTCAGGGACAATTCCCTCCAAGTCTTTGCGTGAAGCGATTCTGGACCTGACTGACTTTTACGAGCGCAGTTTTTATGGCATGAACCGCACGATCCGGGAAATCTCCATCAACGATTTGAACTACCGCCTTAATATTGTTCTCGACGAGCAGCGAAAGATGTTGATTCGGCAATTTGAGAAGAATCATATCGGGCTCATCCACGGCGCTGCGCGTTTTCAGGACAAGAATCACGTTGTTGTTTTAGATGATTCCCAACGGGCTGTCTGCCGCATCACTGCGGATTATTTCCTCATCACAACGGGTTCCAAACCGCGCAACCCGACCAATGTGCCCTTTGATAAGGAGAAGATCTTCGATTCGACACGGTTGCTCTCTATCGACCATGTTCCCAAAACGCTGCTCGTCTTAGGCGGCGGGATCATCGGCGCAGAGTATGCGAGTTTTTTTGCCGCACTTGGAACGGAGGTCACTGTGATCGATAAGCGGGATCATTTGCTGCCTCTGTTAGATACGGAAATCGGAATGCATCTGCAAAAGGCACTCACGGCCATTGGTCTTAAAGTATTGGGAAATAAGGAACCTGATCACATCCGGCGGGTTAACGACCATGTCGAAGTGACATTTAAAGATGGAGGAAAAATTCAGGCGGAAATGCTGCTTTATGCATTGGGCAGGGAAGCGAACGTCGACAAGCTGCAGATCGAGAATGTCGGTATCACCGTCGATAAAACGGGATATATTCCCGTCAATGCATTGTTCCAGACTGTCGTGCCAAACATTTACGCTGCCGGTGATGTGATCGGAGCTCCGGCCCTCGCATCGACAAGTATGGAGCAGGGTAGGCTGGCAGCGCGCCATGCATTCGGGGCGCAGACGCACCACTTCCCCTCGTTTTACCCGATCGGCATTTATACGATTCCAGAAATTTCTTCGTGCGGTTATACTGAGAATCAACTTAAAGAGCTGGGGTTCCGTTACGAGATTGGCAGAGCTTACTATTATGAGATCGCGCGCAATCAAATTGTCGGGAACGATCCGGGAATGTTTAAAATCCTGTTCCACGCCGAGACGTTAGAGATATTAGGCATCCATATTATCGGCAGAGCGGCAACGGAAGTGATTCATATCGGCCAGGTGGCAATGAGTTTTAACGCCAAAATCGATTATTTTATCGACCAGGTGTTCAACTATCCCACTTACGCGGAAGGCTACCGCATCGCAGCATTGAACGGATTCAACAAAGTCAAGCATAAGAAATAGGTACTGAATGGCGATCTATGATTTCTCAAAGGCGGAAAAGAGCGAACTCAATCCCTCTCTAATTCCTCAAAGGGGCTATGCCGAAGAGGAAGGAACTTCTGCTGCATCGGAAATGAAGGAAGCTCTCCAGCCAAAGACAAATAAACGGGGGCAAATTTTTTCTGCCATCGCAGCACGTCTTTTCTTTTTGCTGCTCTTTGCCGCCGACCTGCTTTGGATCTGTTTCGCTTTGACCCAACTCGCTTTCTCCGTCATCGGTTATTCCGTGACGGGAGGACGGACTGCCTATTTTAAAAATCTCAGTGAAAAGGCCTGGGTCACGTTGAGGCGCTCCCTTGTCTGCGGAGTCTCCTTAATGATCGCGCTATTCAGCCCCGCTTTTGGGATCATGGTCGCCTGTACCTACTTCCTGATGTACGATAAGTCAGGAATCGAAGAAGTGATTCCCACTTCGCTGCAATCACAGTTCAAAGAGTTCCTCCCGAAGGAATAATACCCCGCCCGCTTAGAGACTGTCTACGAACTCAGGCTTCGTCGATTTTCGGGATTATTTTGGCCGATTTTCGATCCAAATTCGGGGGGTAATATACGCTAGTTTGATATTACCCCCCGAATTTGGATCGAAAATCGGCTCAAAAGAACCCGAAAATCGACAGAAGCTGAGTTCGTAGACAGTCTCTTAGGTTATGTGAATTTTGAAAGCCATTATAACGGCCCGCCTGCCAACTGTCGCTCCTCCAAAGGATCATTCAATACATTGTTCGTCGCGACAGCTGACATTCGGGCTGTTCTAAGACCTTCAAAATTCACATAACCTAAGCGGGCGGGGTATATCATAAGTTCTTGCTGCTCAGTATTAGTAGTTAATTCATAAAAAAATTATAAGTATTTATTGACTGAATTCGTTAATTGTAATACAATAAGCGTTACAAAAAGGGAACAAAACCATGAAAAGAGCATATTCGTTTTCAGCTCCTTCGGTTTTCTGCGAACAGCCCACCTGTTCGCACGCAATCCCTTTTTGCCCTAATTCTCTACTAACACTTGTCAGACGAGTGTTAATTATTATTCTCCCGCAAGGGAAATAATCTAAATTTTTATCACTTATTTTTTTTCGGCTTCCATTCATTCAGAGCGCTGTGCTTTGCGTGGATTTTTAACAATTTTTATATATGGAGATTTTATATGAAGGTTCAAAAATTTTTTGACGTTAATAAGAACGCCATTCTATTCGTCCGTGGTTCCTTTCAGACGACATTGAGTCGATGGAGGGAATCATGGCGTCGATAGCTAAGAACAAATCCTATTCGCGGTACTTGGAAATGCCTGAAGTTGGGCCATTCCATTGCAGGGGTTCATTCTTCAAAAGGGGAATCCATCATGCTCCTGATTATCAACGTCTGAACGCGATGTACAATGAGGATAAAGAATTTTACGCGTCATCTTGCTTCAAAATGCAAAAGCATCCCAAATTGATGCAAAGATATTTTGAAGCGGCATCTGTCATGCAGCGCAAGGGCAAATTCCCCTTTCTGCATGCCCAAAGTTCTGCATTGAGAGCGCCGCGCATCTTTATAGAAACGCTTTCAGGGGAGAATCAAAAAAGCCCCCACTTTAAATACTTTCGCACGCCGTCGAGTGAATATCGAATGGATCGTGCTGCAGTGATGCGAAAAATACAGGGCGCGAGCGTTGAACCTTCTTCTCACGTCTTGTCGATGAGTTATTCCCTCTTTGAATCTGCGCCTGAAGAGAGCGCTAATTACTTTCTTTTCTCTAATACCAGCGCAGCCCAGAATGGAATCTTTAACATATCCAGGGAGGCGATCACTGCCTCTTTAAAGAGCCGCGGCATGCTGGCGCGGACTCCTGATGTTTTAAAGGTAATGGATCATTTTTTTGACGATTACTCCAAACTGAAATTGGGTACGCTTTTTTTGATTGGGGTTCCAAAAGAGCGTTTGGGCCGTTATGTCTATGATTCGGAGCCTTATAGCAAACCTACGGGAATCGATGTTCAGCAGGTCATCGATCGCTATGCCTTTTGCGAGGAGAGCTCGCAAGAAGGAAAAAAGGCGCTTCAAGCGCGTCTGATGTTTTTCAACGAGACAATGACTCCATCTTCTGGGATTGAGGTCATTGATGTGACTGATGTAAAGGAATGTGCCGAATACATCAGGGGGCATGCTGTTTCTTCTGCCGATAAACAGCCTCCATTTTCATTCTTTTTTCCTCAGAACATGTCGGTTGAGGAAGTGAAAAGCAGAAAGAGGGAAGAAATCGACGGCGAGGTGAAGAAATTTGCAAAATCGATTGCGGGCATGCTTTAACTGGACTTTAGCCATTGGAGGGTTAGGATTTCACGAGATATTCGCCTCCAGGCTTTATTCATTTCCTAATGGTCGGCTTGAATATGCCATCATTAGGAAATGAATAAAGCCTGGAGGCGAATAGACGTGAAAGCCGACCCGACCAATGGCTAAAGTCCAGTTTAAAAAACAAAATGGAAAACCCCCGCATCTTAAGGATGCGGGGATGGGAAAACCTGAAGAGATTAGTTAAATGCAACTCCGTTGAGCTCAACTTTGACAATGTGAGAATGGCGGTCGCCTAAGTTAACTACGCAGTTATCGCCCTGTTGCCAGCGTGCAGTTGTACCTGGAACAACGAGCTTGCAGCTGAACATCTCATTCATTTGAGCTGGAGGAACGTGAACAACGAATTCTCTTTGGTAGAAGTCTTCCACGGTTTGAGCAACAGCTGCATGATCTGTCTCCCAGCTTAAAGATCCTTTGTCGCCACGGAGGGTCACAGGATGGTCGCACTTTTCACTGAGGTTAGCAGTGATAACAAGGACTTTTCCTGCCTGCTCACAGAACACATTATCAAGGGCGGGATTTTGGGCAATCATCCCCGCATAAGAAAGGGCGCCTGCCTGAGGTTCAGGGAGAGAAGGATAAAGGGCTTTCAATTCTTGAAAAAGCTCGGTAGCACGAGCTGTTGGAGCTGCTGCTGTTGTCATGATTGCCTCATTTTTAATAGGTTTTTCGAAATCGCTCTCGAGACAAAGCCGTCCGAAAGCGAAGTTGAAAATTTATATATCCATTACGAAATCTTTACAATAAAAAAAAGAATAGGTTCCTCGAGGTGCTCCCTCTGAGAAAAAATCTCAGAGGCTTTCGATTTCCAAGTCGTAGTGCTCGAGAAGCTCGGGATAGGTTTTTTCGAGCCGTTTGCGCAGGCTCTCGGTCCTCTGCTTGACGTAGGGGATGTAGTTCTCTTTGAACGCTATCGCTTCTTTTTTGACAAGGTCTCCGACATCGATATGGATGGCGCGGTCTTCCAGCAGTCCGTAATTTCTCTCGAGGATGGGATCTTCATCGACATACCCTTTTTGGCAGCAGGAGGTAATGAGTTGGATAATGTTGCTGACGACGCCTTTGGCCTCAACCAGTTTTTTTTCGCTGACGAGCCTGTCTAGCGTCGGATAGATCAGATCGGCCCTGCGTTGTAAGAGGAAGGTAACGTCGTCGAGAGAAACTTGATATTGGGCTTTAGTTTTATCGACCAGAGTGACTTTTTTGCGCAAGTTGTCTGTGCGATTGATGTGCAGCAAAATGACGCCGGTCTCCTCCCGTAAATCGCGATAGCTATCTGTGTAGCTGGTGAAATTGATGTGCAGCCTTTCAAAATTGTGTTCCATGATTTTCTTGCGCCGCTCATTGAATTGGTAAGAGAGGGGGTGAGTGAGCCAGGGAAAGATGCGCATATGGGATGCGTACCGATGGAACTTGATCACATAGTTTTGGTCTTCTGAAACAAACGCATAGCAATGGCACCCCTTGGCAAGATAGTGAAATTTTTGGTTAAGAATCTCATCCAGGAGTTTATTTTGTTCCGGCGTGGGCGGGGGCAGATCCCATTCTACGTTGTTCGGGAGGGATGAATACAGAAAGCGGATAGAAAAACTGCTGTTGCGTTTGAAAAAGATCCGATCAACCCTGACAAGGCACGCTGCCAGGAGGATGAACATGGATAAAAATAATATTTTGCATGTGTGTCTCCGAACCATCGGTCTCCCCATAGATTTTCCTAACATGTTAATTTCTAGGCACATTCAGAAACAAGACAATTTTTTTTAATTCTTGCAAGATGCCGGATACTTGAGAAAATCATTCTGTTGAATTAGACCTCTTGCATAACTAAGGTTCTGTCGATTTTCGGGATTATTTTGGCCGCTTTTCGATTCTTTTGCCCTAGGGTAATATCAACTGCGTATATGACCCTAGTGGTCCGTAACAAAAGTTTTTAAGAAATTTGACCCATCTTTTACCGCATCTCGCGCCCCCGAAAAACCTGCCTACATGGCCATGTATGTCTGGTTTTTCGGGGCCGCAATCTGCGCTAAAATCTGGGCGCAAATTTCTTTAAAAACTTTTGTTACGGACCACTAGGGCAAAAGAATCGAAAATCGGCTCAAAAGAACCCGAAAATCGACAGAACCTTAGTTATGCAAGAGGTCTATTGTTAATAATTCATTTCATCAATATCCTTTGGTTTTTTAAATTTGGATAACTATGCGACGGCATTCAAAATGCACATTGGGAGTTTTGCTGCTTGCTATCTTCGTCCTGGGAGCCGGCTGCTCGACCTCTTCTTCTGATCAACCATTGACACAGCTTCGGATTCGAGAAATTCAGACGCGGAGTTTTGAGAAAAAGGAGGCAAAAGCTGTCCTCAAAGAAATGTTCAACGTTTTGCAGGACGATGCCTTCATCGTCAAGCACGCCAACCTCGAGCTTGGCCTTCTCTCAGGAGAGAAAGACATCGATATCGAAAACAAATGGGATCGTTTTTTTAGTGTGGTGACCAAGGGGCGTAAGGGGTCATGGGCGAAAAATTCAGTCATCGAAGTCTCAGCCAATGTCACCCAGTTGGGCAGCGGCACGAAGGTGCGGGTCAATTTCCAGCGCAAGATTTTCGATAATTTTGGAAGGGTTATCAAAGTGATTCAAATCTACGACCCAAGCTATTACCAGGAATTCTTTTCCAAGGTGCACAAAGGACTGTTCATCCAGGAAGAACAGATTCAAACAACCTCGCATCGGTAATGATACCCCGTTCTTTCAAAAGCAGTTTTAGGCCGAGAATGTAGTTTTCAGGGTTACGACGTAGAATGGCAGCTTTTAATTCCTGCCAGGCTTCCCATGGCCCGTTTTCTTTTTTTTCCCAGAGTGCGCAGGCCAGCTTGGGCTCGACATTGCCGCTGCCCGGGACAAATCCATCGATTCTTCTCTTCAATGCCTCTTGAAGGTTCCTTTCCGGTCCATAGTAGACTTTGAAATGGCTTTTCTCCCGCATTTTTAGCAAGGCGTCGAAATACGTGAAATCTCCCGAGGAGTCTTTGATTCCAAGCACTCTTTTTTCCGATAGAAAAGGAGTAATCTGTTCCAGGGGGATGGGCTTTCCTTCTGAAAGAGCGGGGTAGTTGTACAGAAGGAGGTTGCCGGAAGTGGAGGACAATATTTTTTCAATTACGCCGGCGCAATCTTTGCTTAAAATGCGGGGGGCAATCACGGACGCCGCTGCTCCTGCTTGATTGGCAAAAGCGAAGAGATCGAGTGTGTCTGAAATGTTTTGGGATGTGATTCCCACAAGAAGGCGGGCTCTATTCTGAAGGTGCTTTGCTGCTTTTACGATCAGCTCTTTTTTTTGGCCTTGCTGCAGTTTGAGCGCCTCTCCTGTGGTTCCCAGAAGGAAGATCATGGAAACTCCTCCGGCCACGATATGGTCGATCAGGGGGAGGAGCTCAGAGAAATGGTACGGAGTGATGATGGGGACAATCACTCCTTGGGTCATTTGTTGTTCGTGCAGATTCAAGATGCTTACCCCTTCTCAACAATTTCGCTCAAACGGTGTTCAAAATAGTCATAGAGGTCTTTGTGGTTCTTTTCAAGGAAGCGGCTGAGGCTTCTGGTCTTGACGATGATCTCTTTTCTGTACTCCCCCGTTTTTTTCAGGGTCTCATCGTATCCAAATGAGCTTAAATCGAGAGCAACTGCGCCGTCTTCGGTATATCCGAAATTGTTGCGGAAGGAATTGTCGTAATCTCTAGCGCCGCATTTGTAGAGCGTGAGTAGGCAGTTAAGGATGTCATCGAGGCAGTGTTTCGCTTCTTCGCTTTTGTGCTGTTTGGCCAGGCGATCGATGTGCGGAAGGAGGAGGTCGGCCCTCTTTTGGATCACAAACTCTGTTTTATCGAGTTCGATCGTGTGCTTGATGCCGATATTGTCAATCAGCGTCACCGGCTTGTGGAGACGTTGCGTTTTGTTCAAATGGACATAGATCAAAGCGCTGCGCTCTTTGGCTTCTTTATAAAGCAGGGCGCAGCTTTTGAAATTGAATTCCTGGAAATAGTAGGCTCCTTGGGGGAGCGTAGCGCTTTTCAGGAAGAGTTTTTCGAATGAAAAGTATTTAGCGATCTTCGAGGGACGTAGATGGGTGTGTTTGTAAAACTTCAGGACTGTTTGCCCGTCTTCTCCCAAAAAAGCGTAGCACCATCCACCTGAACCTAAAAATGTGAAAGTCTGGTCCAAGAGCGCATCGACCTTTTTTTGTTCTTCCGGCTTAAGAGGGGGCATCTCCCAGCGGGGATCATTAGGGAGATTGGAGAGGATGAGGTAGGGTCGGAATCCTTTTGTTTGTGCCTCGCAGAAAAAGTAAAGGGCGATAAAAACCGTAGCTCCTAAAAGTAGTTTGGTAAAGACGCGTACTGATTTTTTTAGTCTCATCTATTTCCCATTTACCTTGAATGCGACTGACTCTTCCTCTTTCTCTTTGCGCAATGTCAGGGTCACCTTGTTTTCATTTTTGATCTCTCCTTTGAGGATCGCTGTGGAGAGCAGGTTGACGATCTCTTGCTGGATCAGCCGTTTCAACGGACGGGCGCCGTAAAAGGGATCGTACCCTTTTTGCGCAAGATAGGCGAGTACGGGCTTTTCCCAATCGAGTTTGATGCCGCGCTCCATCAGGCGGTCGCAGACATAGCGAAGTTGGATGAGGACAATCTTCTCCATGTCCTTTTCCTGCAGAGGCAAGAAGGGGAGGATCTCGTCGAGGCGGTTGAGGAATTCAGGTCTGAAGTGAGCCCTCAATACGGGCTCGACGATGGTGAGCACAGCCTCTTTAGTCCAAGAGGTGGTATGGGTGCGGATCTGCTCGAGCAGCTGCTCAGATCCCAAGTTCGACGTCATGATGAAGAGGGCGTTCTTGCAGTTCACCGTGCGCCCTTTGCTGTCCGTCAACCTTCCGTCGTCGAAGATCTGCAGCAGGATGTTAAAGACGTCGTGGTGGGCCTTTTCGATCTCGTCGAACAGAACGACAGCGTAAGGGCGCCGCCTCAGGGCTTCCGTCAGCTGGCCCCCTTCTTCGTAGCCGACATAGCCGGGAGGGGATCCGATGAGCTTGGAGACGCTGTGTTTCTCCATGTACTCCGACATGTCGATGCGGATGATCGCTTCTTCTTGATTGAACAGTTGGTCGGCCAGGGCTTTGGCCAGTTCGGTTTTACCGACTCCGGTGGGCCCGATGAAGAGAAAGACGCCGACAGGGCGTGCCGGATCGTTGAGGCCGGCCCTTGACCTTCGGATCGCCTCACTGACGGCTTCGATGGCAAAGGGTTGGCCGACGACACGCTCGCTGAGTGTCTTTTCCAGATTCAGCAGCCTCTGCGCTTCTCCCTCTAACATGCGGTTCACTGGGATGCCTGTCCACTTGGCGACGATTTGGGCGATCAGCTGCTCGTCGACCTCTTCCTGAAGGAGACGATTGGGGAGGCCATTGAGTTTGTTTTGCGCATCTTCGAGCTCTTTTTTCATCTTCGGAAGTGTGCTGTAGCGTAGCTCAGCGACTTTGTTGTAGTCGGAAGCGCGTTCCGCTTCTTCTTCCTGGAAGCGCAGTGTTTCCAGTGCGTTCTTCTTTTCTTTGACCTGCTCGATCAGTTTCTTTTCCTGGTTCCATTTTTCGCGCAAAAGGGCCAGTTCTTCTTTTAATCCTGCGATCTGTTTTTCCATTTTTTCCGCTTCGCTGCGAGCGCTGGGGGTATCTTCCCGTTTTAATGCTTCCTGCTTGACGATCAGCCCTGACAGCTCCCTTTCCTTGATGTCGATGGGCAGCGGAAGGCTTCCGATTTGCAGGCGGATCATGCTGGCTGCTTCGTCGATGAGATCGATGGCCTTATCGGGCAGCCTGCGATCGGTGATGTAGCGCGCGGAGAGAAAGACGGCTGCGTGTAGGGCGCCTTCGGTGATGCGCACCCCATGATAGATCTCATAGCGTTCGCGAAGGCCGCGTAAAATAGCGATGGCGTCTTCTAGCGAGGGCTCTTGGACAAGAACAGGCTGGAATCTTCGCTCCAGCGCAGGATCTTTTTCGATGTATTTCTTGTATTCGTTCAGCGTTGTCGCGCCGATGCAATGCAGCGTTCCGCGGGCAAGGGCGGGCTTTAACAGGTTGGCGGCGTCCATGGCACCCTCCGTCGCTCCTGCGCCGACCAGTGTGTGCACTTCGTCGATGAACAGGAGGATCTTTCCCTCGCTCTGTTCGATCTCTTTGAGAATCCCTTTGAGGCGCTCCTCAAATTCACCCCTGTATTTCGTTCCGGCGATCAAGGTGCCCATATCGAGGACAAGGAGTTGCTTGCCTTTCAAAGAATCTGGCACATCGCCCTGGATGATGCGAAGGGCCAGTCCTTCTGCAATCGCCGTTTTACCGACTCCCGGCTCGCCGATCAAAAGAGGGTTGTTTTTAGTGCGTCTGCTCAAGACCTGCATTGTACGCCTGATCTCTTCATCTCTTCCGATGACGGGGTCGAGCTTGCCCTCTTTGGCAAGTGCAGTGAGGTTTTTACAGTATTTTTCCAATGTTTGAAGGCTTGCTTCTGAAGTGGGGGAATCCATCTTTGTCGTTCCTCTGACTTGTTTAATGCGGGCTTCGACTTCTTTTAGGGTGAGTTTGGAGCTTTTTTTCCATGAGGCAAAGGGTTCTGATGCGGATTGCCAAAAGACGTAAAATAAATGATCGCTGCTGATGTATGCATCGTTCCATTTTTTGGAAAGAGCCTGCGCTTCTGCGATCCTATTCTGCAATTGTGTGGAGATGGAGGGCGCTTGAGGCGGACCACTGAACGTGGGAAGTTGTTTCAAAGCGCCGTCTAATTGCGGAATAAGAGTTTGCGGGTTCAGATTCAGGGGACGTGGATGAGTGCTAAAATACCCTTGAGGATCTTCAAAAAAAGCGCGTAAAAGGTGATTTTCAGTCACCTCGGTGTGGTTGTTTTCTTGGGCGAAACTAAACGCCTTTTCAAGCGCTTCTCGAACAGATTCGGTAAATTGAGGAGCCATCACATTTCCTCCAGTTTTAACCTATCCCAGTAAAATTTTTTGTCGATTTTCGGGTTCTTTTGGCCAATTTTCGATTCCTTTTGCCCTAGGGTCATATCAACTTGCGTATATGACCCTAGGGCAAAGGAAGTCGAAAATTGGCCAAAGAACCCGAAATCGACAGAAATTTTTTACTGGGACAGGTTCGAGGATCAATAATACAGCTCTCGTGTTCTCATTGTCAAATGATCAGATTAATGAGCTGCGGGTTGTGATTGGAGGGCTGCGGAGAAGGGGCCTGGCCCATTGCGGGGACTTTTCTGGCTTTTACGCTTACTCCTGAATTGACATTGACGATCAAATAGGGATATTCAGGGTCGTTGCTTGGAACGATTTTAACCGGGAAGGGAACGAGCCAAATCGCAGATGTCTGGACGTCGGTGGGATCGATTTCCCAGAGGCTATTGTCTGACAGCTGAAGCTTTTGGCCATTGTCGATATTGATGGAAAGGGAGAGCTGTTTTTCTTTGGCTTCTCCTTTTGGTTTCAGAACGAAGTTGTTATTGAGCCAGGCCTCAGTTCGACTTTCTGGGCAAGGCTTAAACGGTCAACGCCCGTCTTTTGCCTTTCCTCTTTTGTCATGACATCATCCAAGATGATTTGCTGTGCTTGAAGCTGGGATGAGAGTAATGCAAGAGCTGAGATGGCCACAAAAAAGGTCGAACGGATCATAAAAAGGGCTCCAGTTTAAGAGACTGTAAACAGTCCCTAAGGACAAAAAAAAACCGCTCCAGAACGAACTGGAGCGGTTTTTTCTAAAGGGGGAGTTTAGAAATAGAAAGCAGCTTTGAGTGTGAGACCCTCGAGTGATAAGTCTCTAGCGCTCAAGTCTTCAACTGTAATGAATTGGTTTTGGTTGAACCATACTTGTTCTTCCCAACCAGCTTCAAATTGGAACAGATAGTCTTCGTTGCAGAATGCCCACTCGAAGCGTAATCCAAGTCCCAGTTCAAGCACAGCTGTAACTGGATGTGTTTTGCGTTTTATATCAAAAGACTCGTATTCAGCACCGGTTGCAGTCTCGACTGTGTCTTCACGTTTCTCGCGGAAACGATTCCACAGGCTAGTTACAGCAACATCGCCATAGAGAGCAAGCCATTTTGTGAAGTACCAAGCAGTATTAAGACCAGCACGAATGCCGACCCCAAACTGATGCTGATCAAATTCGATCTCTACTTCAGATCCAACCGGAATTACACTGCTGCTATCTTGTCTGAATAAAATATCTTCGTACTCAACATCATAATGTTGTTGCATCCAAGAGAACTTCAAGCCGAAATGCGGTCTCAAAGTCAGCCATTTGCTGATATAGAAATTGCGGCCAAGCTCTACATCAAGAGCGTTGAAGTGCAATTTCCACTGTCTCTCTTCATCATTCATCAGCACGGCAATCGGACCGACTTCTGAAGGCAGCCAGTAGTTAGACCATGCAACAGTGTTCTCTTCTGGGCAGCAGTTGCAGTCGTCATCATCATCTTCATCATGCTCATGGTTGAATCGAATCCATGTGTATTCAGCATATAGATCCCAGCTGTCACGCTCGAATTTATACCCTAAACCGACTTTAAAGCCTGGCTCATATTTGAAGCAGGCGTCTAACATCTTGCCTGGGGTTGCATCTGGGGGTACTGCTGTAGGAGCTAATGGAGCTCCAGTCCATGCATATTCCAGACCATCTTCTTGAGCTTTCCACCAGATGAAGTCTGCTGAAATATAGACACCACCTTCTTTCGGCTTAGCGGAAGGAGTGATTTGATCGTCTCTCCAGCGCTGGTCGAACTGTTTTTGGGAATCTGTTTCCTGTTTGCCATTTTGCATCCGAGAAGATTTACTTGCATCGGCCTGGCTAATTGCATGATCTCCCATGTCTGCGCAAAGAGGCGCTACCGCTGCGCAGATTAAGGGAACTGTCGTTAAAGTGAATCGCTTCATACGTCTCTCCGTATTTTAGGTTCTCCTGTTTCACATAATATTAAATTTGGAATTTAACGCAAATTTTTATTTTTTTCATAGAGAAGATCTCTGTTTTTTGCTGTGAAAAAAGGAAAAACGGACGCCAAATGTGCCCTAAATTATGCTCAGCATGAGCGTTTTAATGCCGATCGTGGTTAGAGACTGTCTCTTAGGAAGCTGTCTTAAAACCCAGGTTTTAAGACAGCTTCTTAGGGTTCAGGGCTGATTCTTCGGAGGGACTCTCTTAGAGAGAGAAGCGCTTTTGGACGATGATTGCGGGACTCGACGAGGGATTCGGCCAGGTTGAGGTAGCTCCATGCCTGGTTATAATCGAGGCGCTCGATGCAAAGAATTGCCAGGTAATACTCGACGATAGAGCTGTGGGGATCAAGCTTATGATAGCGCTCGAGGATCTCCTTGGCTTCGCTCCCTCTGCCAAGCTGAAGCCAGGTAGTTGCCAGCTGCAGCAGGCCGGCCCTATAGCTGGGATAGCGTTTCAGGATCTGCTCGAGCTCTTTTTGTTTTTTGACAATCGATTCTCGTGTCTCATCAACCGGAAGGAAGACGGCTTTGATCCCTTCGGCATCGATCTTGCCGTTTAAATAATCGTCGGGGATTGTCTCAGGAGATACAGCCTCTTCAAAAGTGACATGACGGATTTCTCTTAAAAGAGAGGCCCCGTCTCCACTCCTGCCGACGAAAAGGTAATTGAATCCCATGAACATTTTCAAAAGGGGATCTTTGGGTACGAAGAGGACTGCTTTTTCATAGAGGGCTACCGTTTTTGCGTAATCCTGCCTCGACCAATAGACAGCGGCCTGGTTCATGAATGCCAATCCAATCACTTCTTTCATGTTTCTCTGCTGGAGACTGCGAGTGTTGATGCCGAGGTAGACCTCCGATGGGAGATCGATGCCGCGGGCGGTTGTCTCGATGTTGATGATCTTGCTGCCGTTATTATACCGGACGTAGATGTGCCCTGGGGGAGTGATGATTTCTAAAGGAAGGTCTAGACGCTGTGCCAAAGCGAGATAAAGGATGGATACTCCCAAACAGACGCCCTGGCGGCTATCAAGCACTGAGGGAAGAAATGTATAGAGGTCAACGTCATTGGCGTAGAGGGAATGCGGGGGAAAGCGAAACTGCATTTCTTGGAAAATGAAGCGGTTGATCTCGCGAACTTTATCCTCGTTCGCCGCGTTGGGCGCCAGGCGTGCGGCGATCTGAAGGGCCATTAAATCGATGGTTGCTTCGTATTGCCTGATTTCTTCTTTGGGATCGGATTCTTCATCAAACTGGAAGATGAGCAGACCGCGGGAGATGTCGACATCTTCGGGGGACAGCTTTAACACAGCCTCTTTTGTCCAAGCATGGTATCCTTTGAGCTTGCGGTTGCAAAGGCGCTCTGAGATTTTTGAGATCAGCTCCAGCTGGTCTTCGCTAAGCTTGACCGGAGGATCGAACGATTGCCTGGTGACAAGGGAGATAACGGCCTGGATGTCGAGCTTGGGGAGCCTGGTGGCTGCCTCCTCCTGCGGGAGGGTGCCTCCGCTGAGGAGTTTCCAGGCGCGCTGAAGGGCTTCTTTGCCCTCTTTTGTCTCCGAATAAAGTTCATAAAAGGCCAGATGTTGGGAAACGGACAGGGGATCCAGGCTGTTGTACAGCGCTTTTAGAGAGCGCTGCTTGCTCTGTTCAGGAATCGCCCTTTCTTCAATTTTGACTTTTTTTTTAGCCTGCAGCTCATGGGAAATAGCGAGGCACAGAATGAGTGTGAGGAGTGTTTTAGAAAGCTGGCGCATAGAAATGGTAAAAAAACCGATTTTGGGAGCTTGTGATGATCATATCCTGAATTTTGCGTTGAATTCATCCAAAATCATCGGCGCCAGGAGATTTTTATGACTGGACTTTATACCGAACGTAGTTCAAAAATTGGTCCTGGGCTGCGTCAAAACCCAGGGCCAGTTTTTGAACTACGTTCGGTATAAAGTCCAGTCTGAATCAAAGGTGGAGGAATCCATCGTTATTATGCAATGCGAAACCCACGAAAGCTTTACCTGTGGCTTTCGCTGTCCCATACCAATCGATTCCGGCGAGGGGTTCTTCGTCGGCTTTTTCAGATTCGAGGACTTTTACGTTCTCTGCGATCGCACATTTGGTCAGTGCTTCAACCGAGCGGTCCGGGGAAGCCATGACGGAAATATACTGATCAAGGGTATAGAGTCTGGCATCATTGCGTCTTCTCTCTGTCTCGAGCTGGTTGAACTTCTCAAGAAGGGAAGGTGCATCTGGGTTGCCTTGAATGGCGGCCTGTTGGGAGGTGTGCCATGCTTTGTGCAAAAGCCCGTTATGATCGCTGTAATAGCTGCCGCACAGCTCTTTTTGACGTTGTTGAAGATCAGATTTTTCTTTGATCAGCGAGGCTTGAAAAGCAGCGCCGAGCGGCCCTGATTTTTCAATGGCAACGATTTCTTTAAGTCTTTTTTCGATTTGATTCCGTTTTTTTTCAAGGCGGGAATACTTATCGATGGCTAAGGTTGCGCTGATCACATTTTTCTCATCCTTGTTTGGGGAGTTTTTTAACTCTGTAAAAACAGGTTCAAGCTGCTCGCGGAACTGAAGTTGAGATCCTGTAGCTCTCTCGCTTTTCTCAACGGCATTATCCCAGTTTTGTTTAAGGGAAGATTCGGGATCTTGATAGAAGTTGCCGTTCAAATGAACGAGTCTCTTTTCGCAATGCTGTCTTTCCGCATTGATTTGCTTCTGTCTCTCGACAAGTATTTTTTGAAACTTAACGTTTGCCGGGTCATTCAAGGCTTGGGTAAGTTCGCTAATCTCATCTTCAATTTCGGCCACTCTTAGAGCGGATTCATTTTGAGGGAGCAACGTACAAGCTGTTTTTCCCAGGGCATGAAGATAGGAAGTCATCGATTTTTTCCTTTTGTGATTAACAAGTGTAAATAATTTTTTGAATTCAAAGGAGGTATTCTTATTATATTCCCGCAAATTTTTAATTTGCGGATGATTTTAATTGCGCCCGAGTTTTTTAAGTCGAACTGAATAAATAAATATACGGGTGCAGACAGACTGAAAGACAGTCTCTAACTGTCTAATGAAGGGGAGGGGGAATAGAGGATCTTCTCCATCTTTGAGAATAGCTCCTTGTGGGAGACGATCTCTTCGACGGAAGGGCGGAAGCGGTATGTCCAATTGGTGGGGAGGATTTTTCCGGGAATATTAATGCGCTCATCTTCCGGAGTGGGAGAGATGAGCTCAGGGAATAGGGCGAAGTATTCCTGAAGAAGGTTGATATGGAAGAGACTGGAAGTATGATGGCTGTCCCAAAGGATCTCTTCGCGCTGCTCTTCTGTTAAATGCGGGGTGTAAGTCCAATGTTTATAATCTGCAAAAGCCATCGCTTCATCGCTGAAGGTCTTCCACCATAAGGTTAGGGTGTCCGAATCGTGGGTAGAGACACAGGTCAAGCTGATCGGCGGGTAATATTGAATAGGAAGATAGCGGCCGTCTTCGTCCCACTTTCGTTCCCCCCAGCGCATCACCTTGGTCCCGCAGATGCCCAGCTCCTTGAGGCAAGGACCCACTATTTTAGGCACAACCCCGAGGTCTTCGGCAATAGGGAGCATGTGGGTGAACTTGGAAATCATGTGCAACTGCGGATCTTCTTGCGCCGCCCTCCGAGTTCTTTCGTCCCAAGACGTAGGCGATGCCGTGCTTAGGTAATTCGACTTCCAGCGATTCGCGGTTGAAGTGTGGCATCCGGCGCGACATGGGAAACGAGCGGATGTCCACCAGGGTGCGGACGCCGTGCGCCTTAAGAGCGGCCACGAGTTCGTCGAGCGTGCGCGTGGAGTGCCCGATGGTGTAAACCGTTGCCACTTACTTCGACACGCTCTCCAGAGCGGCGACGATGGCTTCTTCCTGTGCAGGCTCGACGGTGCGCAGATCGAGCAGCACACGTCCTTCTTCCACGCGCGCGATGATCGGCGTCTCCCACTGGCGGAGCCGCGCGCAAAGTTCATCGGCATTGTGGTTTTCACTCTTCACGGCAAGCACGCGCGCCGGCAATGTCGATCCGGGCGCAGCGCCACCACCCAGCACCGAGCGCGACTCGACAACTTCGACCAGCAAGTTCGGGCAGTTCGCATGCAATCGGTCTGCCATCTGGTTTGCGCGTTGCGCGAGTACGTCTTCGGAGAGGCGCATCATGCGCCTAGGCACCACCGTGCGAGGTTCGGTGGGGCTATCGAGCGGCCGTCGGCGGGAATGCGACGTGGGCCTCCCCTGCGCGTAACGCCGAGCCAGGCTGTCCGACCCTGGAGCAGGCCCGACTTTATGTACCGGTCGAGTGGGCGGCGGTCTGATTCCATCGCCCCAAGTGGCGAGTTGGCCAAACTCATCGGCCGCGGAAGTGCCGGGTTACCCCAGATCGGTTGGGCCTGTCCCCCTGTTGGGAAGCAGCACCAGCACGACGAGGGCAGCTACTCGGACCGCGACGGCGGGAAGAATCGATGAGTGCGAGGTCCATGCCAGAGACGAACGCCTGGCGGGCGACCGCTGCAAGCAGGTCGCCAAGCTTGATCGGCGCGCGTTGGGCGACGCCCAGGGCTCCGCCGAGTGAGCCCTCGATCGCCTTCTGGACGTTCGCCGGAACGCGGGAACTGGGCACCAACGGCGCCATGAGGTGCTGGTAGCGCAGGTTGAGAGCGGT
>CAWESW010000087.1:0-16136 GCA_963811735.1 uncultured Verrucomicrobiae bacterium
GCGATCGCGGAATCCCCTCCGGTTGAGTTCCAGGCTCAGTTTGAGGAGTCTGTCTACGGCCTCTTTTGCGCCTTCGCACTCTTTGTTTTGCATCAGGGAATCGATCTTTGCGAAGGCAAGTTCTGCTTTTCGCTGAACGACAAATTCCAGTTCGTCCAAATTGAGCAGATGGCTGTCTCCTTTGGCATCGCACAAAGAAAGCTTCTTGTTTAAATGATCCGTTCGGTTCAAGTGGACGTAAAGCAAACCCGTTTCTGGGCCCAAGTTGTCCACGGAGAGTTTAAAAGCGTTAAAGACTCTGTCCCGGCGCTCTTGCCTCTTGATCGTTTTTTTTTCTTTAAGCCACTGGACCAAAATCGGCACGGGGAAGCGGTGTATCCATTGGGGAATGGCAAAGGCTTTCTGCTTGAAGAATTTAATCACATACCGATCATCCTCGCTGACAAAGGCATAACATTGCCCGCCGCTTCCCAAATAACGGTAGGGCTGGGAGAGCGCCGACATCACCACTTGCTCCTCTTCGCCATTCGATCAGCTGTCCAATCGGCGCGATAGGGCACGGGAAGAGATGGCTTCCAGGGAAAACGGTGTGCTCACTTTGGGTTTGGAGCGGACAGTGAATGGCAGTGCCAGAGCAGCAAGGACGAGGACCGAGATGCTGAGTCGTATCACAGCTTTTATTGTCATAAGTTGATTTTCTGGATTTCGCTTGCGAGATGCTCAGACAGAGCAGGGTATCTCTGCGATTTTAAGCCACTGTCGAAAATTGTCCGTAATCCGGATGATCTCATCGCGATAAGCTGCGGGGTTTTTACATTCGGGCTCATGGCGGAACCTTCCGATATCAATTTTCTCAACCGCTTCTTGCCCCCGTCTAAAAAGCCGAAATTTGTATTAAGGTCCGGGTCTTTGTCGAAGATCCTTTTTTCACAGCGGGCGATTAAAAGTTGGACAAGCTTTCCGATCGCCTCTTTTGCCGCATCGGGCCTTTCGGTTTTCATGAGCAGATCAATCGCCGGATAGACGAGGGTCGCCCTCTTTTGGACGAGGAATTCCATCTTGTCCATATCCAGCTCGTAGGCAATGCCGATTTTATCATAAATCGTCACGCGCTTATTTAAGTGGGACGTCTTATTCAAATGCAGGTAGATCAGGCCGGTCTCTTCCTTCATTTCGTCAAAGGCAATCTTATAGCTCAAAAAGTCCTTGCCCAGCTCTATTCTCTTATCAATCATCTTGCAAACTTTGTAAGGCTGCAAGAATAGCGGCATCGCTAGCGCTCTTAGCCACACCGGAGGTAGGAGATGGTAGACGCGAAAAAATTTGATCACCGTCTGCCCGTCTTTTGACGCAAAGACGTAGGACTGCGCCCCTTTGGCAAGGTAGTAAAAAGGCTGGTCGAGGATTTCCGATAACTCGTTCACAGCAGGGGAGGAGGGCTCCCATTCCGGATTGAAAGAAAGAGGGGAGAGGATCTTATAAAGGGCAAAGCCGTCTGTTTTTTTGTAACAAAATTGCTTGACTAGGACACCGGAGACGACGATGACAAGGACACTAAACAGGCTTTTAAGAAATTTGGTGCGCATGAAATGAGAGTTTTAAAAGCATGCATTTTATCCAAGGCAAAAGAGGAAGTCAATTTCTCAATTCAACACGCCTTCTTAAACCTGAAAATCGACAGAACCTTAGTTATGCAAGAGGTCTGATGAAGCTTAGTTTGCGGATAGTCTCTAAGATCTACAGTTAATTTTTAATTAGTAAATCGTCAATGACATCCATGCAAACATCTGGTAATTTTCTGTCCTGGTCCACACAGTTTTTGATGGAAGAAAGATCTTGAAGAATTTCAGCAGACAATTCCGCTGAAGGTACGCCGTCTTTCCATGTGGCCTCGCGAGTGGCTTTGTCCGGCCAGCGCGAATACGCTAGCCATATCCCGTCAGTCGTCCGATGGAGACAGCAGCCGATTGCTCCTCGCTGCTCAATGAAATAGGAGGCAATCTTATTCCATAGTCGTAGATATTCTAGTTCTTTGTCTGGCTTTACATAAGACTGGTAAATCACGGCAAACATTTAGCTGCACCCATTCAACACTTCGTAGATCTGGCCGGTCTGCAGCCCTTCGACGCTTTTGCTATAGGCCAATGCGACTTTTGCACCAGGGACGGGATCGAACCCGCGAAAATAGGGACCGAATTTCTTCATCGATTCAGCTAAAATGGTGGGGCAAACGACATTGAGCCGGATTTGCCGTGGCATTTCGATGGCAGCTCCAATGACAAAACCTTCGATCGCTTTATTGACCATCGAAGCAGAGGACCCCGCACGGATCGGATCTCGGCTTAAGATTCCGCTGGTGAGGGTAAAAGAGCCTCTATCGCGAATGAACTCGCGGCCGATCAGCACAACATTGACTTGCCCCATGAGCTTATCGTTGAGGCCGACCTGATATTTGGCGGAGTTCATCTTGTCGAAATCGTCGAAGACGACGTTTCCCGAGGTGACGACGACGGCATCAAATTTTCCCGCCTTGACGAACATCTTGCGGATCGACTCCTCTGAGGTCATATCGCAAATCAGATCGCAATTTTTTCGACCGGCAATCAAAACCTCGTGCCTGTCAGAAAGCTCTTTGATGACAGCGGATCCAATTGTTCCTTTGCCGCCGATCACAATGATTTTCATTTAATGACGATCGTTCTTGTGGTGTCGTTGAAGAGTCCTGGTATCGGTTTGTTCTGAGGATCGAGCAGCTCGAGCCGGATCCGGTGCATTCCTTTCTTCAGGCCATAGATGTAATAAGGCTGCCAGGAGGTGAGCGTGCGAACGTTGTCGTTGTCGATCGTCAGACGCACTTTATAGCCATCCCTCGATAGTTCGCAATTCGTGATGTAAAAGTCGAGGAGGATCGGTTGAAGGCGTTTTTTGTTATAGTCGTATTCTCCTTGCGGCTCATTATAGGTGAGGTAGGGCTTGGACAGATCGACCTGCGGGTTGCCCTTCTTTTCTTGGTAATAGAAAATGCTCGCTGTAAAAGCCTTGTCCGATTTAACGCTTTCATTGTAGGAGCGTACGGGAAAAGTTCGAATGACGTGCATTCCCGGCTGGAGCTTGAAGGGGATTTCAAAATCGGCCGTCTGATCGTAATAATTTTCAACATCGTCAAGAGCGTCGATAAATGCCTCATTGACTGCAAAATAGGGCTGATTATCGATAAAAATATGCAGACTTTGTCCTTCTTCGTTGTTCCAGATCTCTCTTTTCCGCGGCTGTTCTGTGTCCACTCCGAGCGCAATGCCATCGACGCGGATTTGCCCTTTGACCGGGGCAGATGTTTTCATTTCATTTTCTCTTGGGTAGCGGATTCTCGTTTCGACATGATCGGGATCCGGCGAGGGATCAACCGGAACAACTTGTATTTCTTTAGGGTTGGGGGCCTCCTCTTGAAGCTGAGCACAATATCCCGTCGTGCACATGGTTGTGAGAGCTGTCGCCATCAGTGAGCGTTTCATCCATTGAGTCTTCATAAGATCTCCAGCTATGATTAAGCATAAAGATTATCGTTTAACTCTTTTGCACCTTTAAAGTCTAGTGGTCTGTGAACCTATCCCAGTCAAAAGTTTCAGCCGATTTTCGGGTTCTTTTGAGCCACTTTTCGATTCTTTTGCCCTAGGGCAATATCAACTAGGGAGTGTTTGGAAATTCATTTCCCTCAATATGAGAGATCTTTTCGGCATCTTTAAAATGATCAGCCTCGTCTATATCTTCGTCCCGATATTGGACTTCGGCTGATCATTTTAAACCTGCTCGAAAATCTCTCTCATATTGAGGGAAATGAATTTCCAAACACTCCCTAATTCCCTGCACCTTAATTTTCCAATTGCCAATTTCCTCAAAATGGCTTATGGATAGCGATAGAGGTGCATATGCAGCTAGCTCCTATCGACATGGTCATTCTCATCGTCGTCCTTGGTTTATTATTTGATTATACCAATGGATTTCACGATGCGGCCAATGTCGTCTCTACGGTGATTGCAACAAAGGTTTTAAAGCCTTTGACGGCGATCGTGATGGCAGCTTTTCTGAACACGGTCGGCGCCACGCAGATCAGCGGTGTTGCCAAAACGATCACGACGGGCCTCGTCGAGCTTCATAGCGCGGCGCAAATCACAGTCCTATGCGCGCTGGTTGGAGCGATTTTCTGGAACTTTCTGACCTGGTATTTCGGGATCCCGAGCAGCTCATCGTATGCCCTTGTGGGCGGTCTGATCGGCGCCTCTTGGGTTAGAGAAGGGGTTGATGTCATTCTATGGGGCGGGCTTCTGTACAAAGTCATCATCCCGATGATTTTATCTCCCTTTGCAGGTTTTTTCTTGGGTTTTATCGTCTTAAAAGGCTTGAATGCGATGATGCATCTTAACTTCTTCAAACGCAAACAGAGGATGTTTGCGCGTCTGCAGATAGTCTCGGCCGGCCTCGTCGCTCTTTCGCATGGATTAAACGATGCCCAGAAAAGCATGGGGATCATTACCCTTGGACTGTATGCAGGTGGATTGATCGCTGTGCCTCACATTCCGTTTTGGGTGATCGCTTCCTGTGCGATTGTCATGGGGCTTGGCACCGCATCCGGAGGGCTCAGGATCATCCGGACGGTCGGATTTGAGATTACCAAACTTCGCCCCCTTCAAGGGTTTGCCGCCGAGACGAGCGCCTCATGCGTGATCCTGACAGCGAGCTTTTTAGGGATGCCGATCAGCTCGACCCATATGATCGTCGGAAGCGTCACAGGTGTTGGCATGGCCCAAGGGGCCTCCAAAGTGCGCTGGTCGACGGGAAAAAAGATGATCGTTGCCTGGGTGCTGACCCTTCCGGGAGCTGCTGTTGTCGCAGCAGGCGCCTACCAATGCATCAAAATGTTCATCCAAGTTTCTTAAGCTTCTTATCTTCAGTGTCTTAATTTTTTTTATTCCAGTAATTTCATTTGTTTTTGGTTCTGTTCTGTTTGTTAATTATTATTTCAGTTAATTAAATTAATTGATTAATTAATCTGCATAGTTAATAATAAAATGTAGGGGAATTATATCCTAAAAAGGTGTCCCATGCAATTTCACGAAGGTCATCCTGAGCTCTCTGTGATGGAAGCGGTCGACAACCTGTCGCATATGGCAGAGCTCGATATTTCCGGTGGTGAAGAAAAATCAAAAGTTGCCTTGACCGAAGATCAGATGTCTGAGCGGATGCATGCCCTCTCCTGGCACGATCCGGAATACTACGCGTTCAATCGGGAGCGGGTCAGAGAGACCTTTCAGGCCATCCTAAAATACATCAAAGGGATCTACGAAAAAGATAAGGGGCACCTCCGAGAGGATCAGACTCAGCGGGGCATTCAGGCGATCATGCAGCTCGCGACGGAAGCGGCGCAGAAGGTCGACAATTACACCGAGATTTTCAAAGGGGATAAAGAAACCGAAAGCGTGACCGAGCTGAAAGAGTATAAAGAGCTGCAGCATTTTTATCTCACGAAAGTCGTCCAACGCTTCCAGACGATCATGGAGGCCGAAGAGAGGTGGCAGGAAGAGTGGGGAAAGGGGGATATCGCTGAAACTAAAAAAGCCGCTCTGAAAGACCTCGAGACCGTTCGCAGAGACAAAGAATATGAGCTGTTCCTCATCAGAAGAGAAGATGGGAAGCCCTATTTCAACCGCGCGCTTTTGAACCATATGCAGTTAGTGGCGCAGTTCGATATTCTCCTGGCGGATCCGACGATGGAAGATCCTTTTCTGCGGATCAAGATGATCCTGGACAAGGACGCGCATTCTGCTGCGAAAGAGATTTTGCAGCTCGCTGCGCCCTATGTCGACGCCTATTCTAAAGAAGCGATGAAGTTTAAAAAGGTGAGTTTTGTCGCTGCGATCAGCAAAGCGCTCATGGCCCTGATGTTGGCGTCGAACAGCCGCAACCTGATGCAAAATGCCGTCGGAAAATGCGCGCTCAACTATTACACGGATTTTCACTATTACCTGCGGTCGGCGCTCAATTCTGTCGAATACCGCAAATTCATCGCTAATCCGCCCGATCTTTCCGATCGTTTTATCCACTCCGTCATGAATCTGTCGCATGTCCTCTGTACTTCGTTTTTTTTAAAAGTGGGTTCGCGCAAGGATATGGTCGCCTTTATCCACATGCTCATTGAAAAAGGCGCAAAAGGCTCTGTCACGCAAAGTCAGACGGCAAGTCCGCTTGCCCTCTGGAATAACTTGCGCGACCAGGACGCCAGCATCCGCAATTTACTCAAACAGTATCCCAATGGCCCCCTGGTAAAGACGATGCAGCTGTTTAACGAAGATAATCAGATGAAGGGCTTTGATCCGATCGGCCAGCAAAACCAGCCTGCGCAATTATATACCATTGCTGGGCGACGAGCTGCATATCAGCTGCATCCGCCTCCCCTGTCCCAGTTCCCAGCAGGGCATCTCCAAAGCCGACATTGTCGAATGAGTTCGAAGGGTATTTGCGATCGCTCGGCTCTCAAAAACGCAATCAACACCATCTATCTGATCAACTTGCAGGATCGCACTTCCTGGCATGAGCACGCGCGCTGCATCGCTATTGAAGGGGTCCAGAAGAAGTCGGAATTCGCCAATACTCTGATGGTCGTCACCATCCCCAAAAATGCCGATTTTTACATGCAGTCGGGAAGCTATATCGAATGGGACGATTCTGTGGAGTTTATGAAGCAGCTGAAAGAGCAGGTCGCCAGCGGAGAGCAATGCGGATTTTTCTTTCCCCAGAGATCGATCAAGCACAGCTTTTGCAATTCGCCGATAAGGCGATCAAAACGATCCACACTGTCTTTTTCGGGGGCAAAGAAAAGCTGGAACATAAAAACCGTCTCGATTTCATCGAAATTTTCTATCTGATGTTCATCCTTAAGCTGATCGAGGATTTTAATCCGGACACATTGAGCTTCACTTGCAAGGACGCTGTCGATACAGGAGCGGCGGCGAGCGCGGAGATGTTCGCATTTTTAAGGATGATGAACGATGCCTCGCACTGGTCCAAAGAAGAGAAGGATTTTCTGCTTTGGATGCTCTATGCCCCTGCGCTGAGTGTCCGGGAGCGCGCCATCGACATCCAGCGGCTAAACCGGATGACGAGTGCGCTTGCTATCGTAGGTGCCGAGGTCGAGGCCCACTATCATGAGACTGTGGCTGCTTGCAGCAAGCTCTACAAGCTTCCCTTTTTCAAGGGGCTTAAAGTTAAAGAGATTAAGGGCTCCTAAAAAGTTTTTATTGATTTTTGGGATAGGTTCAAATGTTTATGAGGGGGCCTCCATCACTCATGTCGGAAACACAGCACTGCGTGTCCGTGTTTCCCGCTGCCTTCTTGAGCCTCATCTCGCTTCGCCAAATCGCGTCCTCGTCAGGGGGCCGGACGGAGTCCTGGCCCCCCCACGCCCCACCCGTAGGCCTTTCTGAAGCCGCTGCTTTTTTTGTTAGAATTTGTTTTCTTGCGGCTTCAAAAAGGCCTATCGGTGCGGGCTTTCCTGCGGTGCAATTTTGCTTTGCGATCTGAGGCTCAAGAAGGCCAGCGGGAAACACGGACACGCAGTGCTGTGTTTCCGACATGGGCAATGGAGGCTCCTCTTAAACATTTGAATCTATTTCAAAAATCAACAGAAACTTTTTACTGGAATAGGTTCAATTCAGATTGAGATCTTCGGGGATCATGGAGAGGGTGGCGTACTTGCCCCCCATCTCGCGCAGGATCGCCTGCCAGATCTTTTCCGGAGGAGTTTCAAAGACATGCTTGGCGCTTCCGGGCTGGAGAAACCAGTTTCCGCTTAAAAACTCCCTTTCCAATTGCCCTGCGCCCCAGCCGCAGTAGCCAAAGCACAGGCGGACCGCGGGCCCGCTAGAGTCGCTCACGGTCTCCTGCAGGAATTGCAGGTCTCCGCCCAAGAAGACTCCTTCACAGAGTTTGAGGGTCTGCTCCGGGATGTGGTCGGAGGAGTGGAGAAGCATCATCTGGTTGGGCTGGATCGGCCCTCCCGCGCGGATCTGGACATTGGGGTTGGTGAATTCCTTGACGTTCAGGATCTCTTCGGGAAGCTCGACGTCGAGGTTTTTATTGATGATCAGCCCAAACGACCCTGCGGCGCTGTGCTCGCAGACGATCACGACGCTGCGGAAGTAGATTCCCGTATCGATATCGGGACTGGCGATGAGAAAGGAACCTTTGGTCAAATGGGTGTAGGGGATCGATTCCATCAGTTTGCCGCTTCAGAGAGTTGTTGGTTATAGAGCCTTAAGTTATCTGAAAGCGTTTCCGCCTGGCGAAGGAGCTCTCTAAAATCCTTGTGGAATTGTTCATCGCTCAAGATTTCCTCTTTTTCCGGGCTTATCTCGGCTTTGTCGATGAGCATCGAAATGCGCGACATCGCGGCATTGATCTCGGAAACCTCCGTCTCAAAGTAGTTCTTGAAGTTGACGGGGGTATCAAGCGCATTGAGGGTCGTGATGCGCTGGGCGCGCTCGCGCTGCCAGGTTTTGTTGAGATTAAAGAGAATTCCGTAGTGGTTGATGTCGTTCATCAGGGTGTCGACTTTGCTTAGGATCGCCTGCATATGCAAATAGAAGTCATCCCCTTTGATGAGCCTTCCAATCGTCCCTCTACCGTCTGCGATATCTGCGGTGATCTCGTCGATATTTTTTGAGGCCGATTTAAAGTTCTTCATAACAATGCCTGCGTTGACGAAGACATCGCCGGCTTTGAGCTGGTGGATAGAATCCTGAATGTCGTGCAATGTATTGGTAAATGTCGCAATCGCGGTTTTGATGTCGGGTGCAATATTCTGCTCGTTGAGGGAGTGGACGGTGATTTTGATCTCGTCCATTGTCGATCCAAAAGAGCGGATGGTATTGCCCAGGTCGTCGCCGTTCTTCTGAAGCCAGCTGGAGACTTGAGAGAAGGTTTTATTCATGGTCTTAGAGAGGTTGGAAAGTTGAGTGAAGGCATTTTCGATGGGATCGACCGATTTGGCATAGATAGGCTGGGTGGTGATTAATTTGGGAATGACACCCTTAGGTGGGATTTTTGGGATGATCGCGATCGATTTTTCCCCAAGCAAGCCCGATGTTTGAACGGTCACTTCATCGGTGTCGTATACTTTGACGCTGGAGTCGACTTTGAGGACGAGCTGGTAGTAATAGATTTCGTCAAGGACGTCTGCGATGGGCTTTTTCCTGGCATCTTGGATTTGCTGGATGGCGACGACTTCGCCCACTGGTTTGCCGGCGAAGAGGACGCGGGTACCGATGTTGATCTGATTGATCGTGGAAAAACGCACGTAAAGGGTTTCCTTGCCATTGCCGACGCTAGGCTTCAGGAACATGATCAGCCAGATGATCACTCCGCAGGCTGCGATCACAAAGACGCCGATCAGCATATTTTTGGTCTGTTCACCCATGGTGGTTTTTCTCCTTTAACCGTCGTGGATCCTGTGAAATCGTACAATATAGGAACTTGATCAAGGGGTCATCTATTTTGATAAATGCATCCGGGTCTGCGATTTGGGCGATTTTGCCGTCGCGAATCAAAGCCAGGCGGTCGCCGACATAGAGTGCACTGAACATATCGTGGGTCACGACGATGCTCGTCGCTTTAAGTTCTTCCTTGGTCTTGACGATCAGCTCGTTGATCTGCATGGCGATGATTGGGTCCAATCCGGTTGTCGGCTCGTCATAGAGGATAATTTTGGGGCGGTACACGATCAAGCGGGCCAACGCTGCGCGCTTGCGCATCCCGCCGGAGAGCTCGGAGGGCATTTTTTTTTGAGTGTCCTTTAATCCGACGACCTCAAGGGCATGCGACACATGGTCGGCGATCTCGCTGCGGGCGTATTTATGGCCGGTATTCGGGTCGCCATTCTGCTTCAGGTAAAAACCGACGTTTTCTTCGACATTCATCGAGTCGAACAGAGCAGCGCTCTGGAATAACATCCCCATATTCTGCACGGCTTTGAAGAGATCGGGCCCTTTAAGGTCTGTGATACGGACATCATCCACATCGACAGTGCCCGCATCGGGCTTCAAAAGACCGATGATGTGTTTGAGCAAAACGCTTTTGCCGATCCCTGAGGGACCCAAGATGACAAGCGTCTCGCCCTCCATGATATCGAGGTCCATCCCCGCAAGCACCTGCAACTTGCCAAATCGCTTCCACAGATCCCGTATTTTTATCATAGGAACCTGGCAATTTGATCGTGGAGGACATTTAAGGCCATGGTCAGGAAAAAGTTCGTCAGCAAGATAGCGCAATAGGTGATCACAACTGCACTCGTCGTCGTCCTTCCGACGCCGGCGGCCCCGCCGCTCGTGCGCATTCCTTTATAGCAGGCAATTGTCAGGATGAGAACGCCAAAGACAGTCCCTTTGACAATCCCCGTGAGAAAATCGAAGTATTTTACGTGCTGGGGGATCGGGTCCATGTAGGTGTTCGGCGGCATCCCGAAGTAATAGACGGAAATCAAATAGCCCCCGAAGATTCCCATCACAATGCTAAAGATCGTCAGGAGGGGCATCATGAAAATTCCTGCGATGAAGCGGGGAGCGATCAGATACCGGTTGGGATTGACGGCCATCGTTTGCAGGGCGTCGATCTGTTCCGTCACAAGCATCGAGCCCAGCTCGGCGCACATGGCAGCGCCGACTCTACCCGTCACCATGAAAGCGGTCAATACAGGCCCAAGTTCCGTCATCATCGCCTTTGTCACCATCAGGCCCGTGACGGAAGTCAGTCCCTTGTCGGACAGCTGATAGATCGATTGGGCGGCGAGCACAAGGCCGGTCGAAAATCCGGTGATCGCAACAACGGGAAGGGAGGCGACCCCGATGTCGTAGAGTTGTTGGAGGACCAGTTTGAAAGCAGGGGGGCGGCGCAAAGTCGCCTTCGCGACATCGAAGATCAAAGACATCCATGCCCCAACCGAGACGACAACCCGAAGCTGGGTCAGAACTTTTGACCACAAAGTATGATTGTTATTATTCGTATTTTCAATCGCCATGGGGGGAGGGGGTAACCTAAATCATTCCTTTAGGCGGATTCTATAGGAAGGCTCTATTTGGGGTCAAATGGCGATGTTTATTCGCAGCAATTATAAGTTTGAATAAAAATAACAAAAGTTGACTTTTTCAAAGGGTGCTTGGCATTGTTGAACGATTACAAAGAGGCATCGAACTCCATGCGAACCATTAAACAATTGCTCCTTTTTGCTCTTTATCTTTTTGCTTGCACAGGGCTTGCCATTATCCACGCGACCGAAAGAAGTTATGTCCCATTTCGAAAAAACGATCCGGCAAGTGATGTAAGAGGGGTTAACGTCATTCACGGTTGCTTTACCGCAAAGGAAACAGATCTTGTAATCCCAGCTCCTGATCCATTGATCTTGACCAGATTTTATAGTAGCAGCGATGAGCTGAGGACTACAGATTTTGGAGGATGGCGAATCTTCCCTCAATGCGTTTTAATTGTGGGGCAACATCCGGATGGAAATCGATATGCTGTTGCCGGTGAGCGCTCTGGGGAATTTCTCACATATACCGGGCAGGAAAAAGATTCTCTCAAGATCGATATGGTCAAAGATGGGATTGGCATGGTTAATACTTATGCTGATGAAATGGGAGGCCAGACGAACCTTAAGAACAATCGCTTGCAATGCAATGGGGACACCTGCGAGCTGGTTCTCGGGGATGGAACAAAACGGATCTATCGTGAAACATCGGAAATGCCCGATGATCCATTTGGTAGAAAAATCCCATCGGTATTATTTTCAAAAGTTTCCGATCTTAAACATTTTCAGCTAATTTCTGAGAAATTTCCAAGCGGAAATGTCCTTTTATTTACCTATGATAACGGCCGACTTTCCTTTGTTGAGATCAAAGATTCAGAGCAAAAGAAACTTCATGCATCCATTCATTTTGATTATGCCTATAAAGACGATCAATGCGTGGTCACGGCAACAACAAGCGATGAACGAAAACTGGAATACCACTTTCAGAAAATCCAGCTCCCGGATGATTCCTTTTTCCTTCTTCAGAAGGTGAATGGCACTCACAGTATCCCTGTTTCCTATGAATATGAGATAGAAAATAGGGGGTATGTTCTTAAAAAGAAAGTCCTGCCCGAAGGTAGATTTCTCGCTGTTGAGTATGATGCCGAGGGGCGTGTAAAGCTATTAAAGGAACCTCCTGCAGTTTTCGGTGAATCTGAAATCATTCAACGATTCTCATATAGCGAAGGGTTTACTGAAGTATTTAATGCGAAAGACCTAAGAACCAGATATTTATATGATTCTCGTCAACAACTTACTGCCATTGAACAATTCAATATCAAGAACGAACTTTATCGCATTGACTACAAATTTTGGGGGGAGTCAGAAGAAGATTGCGGGATGCTCAAGTCATTTGCCGTTGCCGATGGAAATGGCCATATTTTTTCGCAACGCGCTTTCAAATACGATGATCGAGGGAATATCGGGGAAGAATGGGACTATGGGAATCTCACTGGAGATGAGGAGGTATTCTTAAATCTTGATGAGAAAGGCAATCTTATCAATGAAAATCAGATTGAACAGCATGTCAAGACTTATAAGTATTCAAAAGACGGTTTCAATCTTCTCACAGAAATCAAGGATTGTAAGGGCAATCGGGTCTTATTTGGGTATATCACCGGTACTAATCTGTTAACCTACAAATTCATCGAAGCCGGTGAAGATGGCATATTGAGAAGAACTTTTTATTATTACAATCAGGATGGCGCTTGTAATAAAATCATCGAAGATGACGGTTCTGAAAAAGATGCAAAACAGCTTATAAGTGTAAATGAAAGGCATATTACTCTTATCCAACCCAGGGAAAACTTTCCCGGAGTAGGTCTGCCTGAGGTGATAGAAGAAAAAGCCTTAGATATTCAAACAAAAAAAGACATACTTGTCCGCAAGCTTATTCATTCATACTTTCCTCAAGGACATCTTCTTTCAACGCAAGTTTATGACGACAAAGACGCTTTTGCCTTTACCACAAGCAAAACCTACACGTCTCTTGGACAGATTGGGATAGAAACAGATCCGGAAGGCCGGGTGATTCTTTATGATTATGATGGCGTTGGCAATCAGATTCAGATCACTATTCCGTATGAAAAGAAGACAATAGAAAAAAAATATGATTTGAGAAATCGGTGTTATCAAATCACCGAGTCCGCTGAGGGTCTTCAAGCCATTGAAAAATATGGCTACGATAATTTAGGAAGAAAAATTTCCTCTACCGATCGATTTGGTCAGCTCACAGAATTTGATTACGATGAATTTGGCCGTCTTGAAAAAGTAACTTATCCATCCGTCCTCGACGAATATGAAAATTCAATCCAACCCATTTTTTCATATACCCATGACATTTTTGGAAATGTCCTTTCAGCGACTGATCCTAAAGGCTACATCACAACCAGGACTTACAATATTCGAGGAAGTCCGACTCAAATCCAATATCCGGATGGAACTTCGGAACTCTTCAAATACGACCCTGAAGGCAGTCTTCACCGTTCCCTGACGCGAGAGAATAAAGCCACAGTCCATGAATATGATTATCTCGGTAGGATTTCTTATCAGGAAACTTCATTCATTGACAAAGAAAACGTTCTTCATTTTTTAAAAGGCCATTCCTATGAGTACTACGGATTTCGAGTTATTGAAGAGAGAGAAACTGAAGGGATCAAGGAATTTGAACGTATTACTCGTTTTAAGCACGATCCGGCTGGGAGAATTACAGCTGTCATCCAATATGATGGGTATCACTCTGAAAGTCATCCTTCCTCGCGAAAAGCTGAATTTATCTATGATGGACTAGGACGCGAAATTAGAAAGAAGATATGGTTTGGCCCAGGTGCTAACGATTATTCATTCGAATGTTCTGAATTTGATTTTCTTGGACAGATTAGGGAAAAAAGAGCAGAAGATGCCGAAGGCCGCATTTTACTTCAAAGGGGTTTTGACTATGATGCTTCGGGTCATTGTATCGAGGAATATACTTATCCTGATGGGCAAAGGCAAACCCTCCTCAAAACAGCATACGATCCATTCGGAGAGCCGATTTATTATTCAGATGGTTCAGGCAATGAGACCACTGTGTTTATCGATTATGGGGGGCAAGTCCTTCGAAAGACATTGATCGATCCCCTTTCTACACAAGAGGAGATCATTTTTGATGCACTGGGTCGCCTTGTATCAACGATCAAGAGAGATGCACAGGGGGTTCTTCTGTCTTCTCAAGAGATCCAATATGACGCATCCGGAAACAAAGCTGTCGAAATCAACGAGAACATTTGGCAAGGGCAATCCACGGATATCCAAACTACCCGTTGGATCTATGGCCCCATGGACCGATTGGATGTGCAAATTGAGGCAGAAGGCTGTCCCGAGGAAAAGAGAACACAATTTTTCTATGACCGGTTTGGCAGGTTAGATGCAAAAATTCTTCCCGGCGCATCAGCCCCTCTTACTTATGCTTACAATAAACAGGGATTCATCCGTCAAATCGAATATAAAGCTGCAGAAAAAGAGCAATGCATCCTGAATCGGTATTCCTATGATGGTTCAGGCAATATCATATCTGCCAAAGGCCTCAATGGAAAAACAGTTGAACGAGACTATGATGTTTTTGGTCAAATCACTGAAGAAACTATTGTGAATGATTATTATGTCTTTTCATTGCATTACGGCTATGACCGGAAAGGTAGGCTCGTAAAAATTCGCCTTCCTGATAAGTCGAGTATCTCCTACGAATATGATGGGTTCTTTGGAAGGGGGATAAAACGTTTATCCCCGAGTGGAAAGCTTCTTTATCACCACACCTATGATTCCTATGAGACACAAGGAAGACTTGCCCAAGAAACCGGCCTTGCGGGATCCAGAATCATCGATTATGACAATTGTAATCGCCAAACAGCCCAAAAAACGGATTATTTTTCTGAACAAGTACCCGAACAGGGTTATGACCCTTTAGGCAACCTTCTCAAAATCGAGAAGAAAGGTATTTTCCCTTTGCTAAATGGGTCTTATACTTACGACTCATTATCTCAGATTTCTTCTGAACAAACCGAAAATTATAAAATTTACTCCAATGATTCTCTCGGCAATCACCGACTTGTCCAAGATGAAGAACTTTTGTATAACAGCCTCAACCAACTCACTGCATCTGCCCAAAGAGAATATTCCTTTGCTCCGCAAGGCAATCTTCGTAGAAAAGTTGTTGATAAAACGGAGACGCGTTTCACCAGCGATATCCTCTCCCGTCTCATAACAATCGAGAAGAACGATGGTACAGCGCTCCATTGCGGATATGATCCCTTCGGCAGCGGCCAGTCTGGTGCGAAGGACTCGCGTCCGGAACTGAACGAACTCATGGCCGACGCACGTAAACGGAAGTTCGACTCAATCCTGGTGTGGCGCTTTGACCGTTTCGCCCGCTCCACCAAACACCTCCTGCTGGCGCTGGAGGAGTTTCGCTCGCTCGGCATCCAGTTCATCAGCTACCAAGAAAACATCGACACGAGCAGCCCGTTGGGGCAGGCACTGTTCACCATCGTGTCGGCCGTGGCGCAACTGGAGCGTGACCTAATCCGTGAGCGGGTGAGCGCCGGTATTCGGAATGCTCGGGCAAACGGGAACGACTTGGGCGTCCGCGCCGGATAGTCGAACGGTGACGAACTGCTTCGCCTCAAGAGCTGAGGGCGCGAGCCTGCGGCAGATTGCCGAGGCGCTAGGAATCGGTTACGGAACGGTCAGGGCGCGGCTCCAGCAAGCGAGCTAAAAACCCCACCGCCGAGGCCCGTGCGTACGCTACGAAATCGAAGGGTTTACGGGTGGGCTATTCGCAGGGCGAGAATCTGTAGTTTTCCGCTCGGTTCGCCAGCCTTTAAAACCACATCGGACCAGCACTATCGGTGCTTACGTTGCTTGCGGGAAATCCGAGACAGGGGGTGGTAGCCGGCATTGCCCGATGACGACCGAAGTGCGAGTGATAGGATTGACGGCTTGAACTGCTGGACCTGATATCGCAATAGAGAAAGGACAAGATGGACAT
>CAWESW010000088.1:0-88966 GCA_963811735.1 uncultured Verrucomicrobiae bacterium
TTGCAATTTGGTCACAGGTTTTTCATTGATCTGATCCCAAATAGAAAAATGTTTGTAAGCATTGGTACAGAGGATGACCTCTTGAGAAGTCACGTTTCCATGGGCGTGTTCTAGCACCGAATGGTTCTTATAGAGGACAATTCTAGTGATGTCTGTGTGTTCATACACAGAAAAGCGGTTCGCAAATTTCTCTTGGAGATAGTCTAGAACTTTGTAGCAAAATTTGGCGCTATTCATCCGCTTTCCCTTAAAGGGGGAGGTGCGCAAAGCTGCGGCGATGTAGCTTGCATCGATGGTTTTTAATGTGATTAAAATGGTCTGATGGGGGACAAACTCTACAATCGTTGAAAGGTCTTCAGGGATATCGTTTTTTAGGCTTTCAGAGACCAAATAGCGCCACTGGGTTTGATTGTAGTCATTTCGAATCAAGATTTCCTTGAGAAAAGAGACGAATTGAGGAAGTGAATTAAAGCCGTTGACGACATGAGGGAAAGAGAGGAGGTTATCTTTGAGACCGATTTCGTCATGGATGGCATGAAGGGCATCCCAGGCTTCGTCTAATTCGTTATAAATAGCTTGAAAAGCCTCTTTTCCGATCATGCTTACAAGCTCAGAAGCTGGTTTTTCTATATAAACGATGGCAAGCCCTGCATTGTGGCCGGTAGCCCCGCTTGCCACTCTGTCTTTTTCAATTAAAACAACATTCTTTTGAGTAGAAGTCAGAAGATAGTAAAGAGTCGCAACTCCGGAAATGCCAGCCCCTACAATAGCCACTTCACAGTTGAGATCTGTCTTTAGGCTGGGCCACGCAGCTCTATCGAAACTAAGCCAAGGAGAATGGTTTAACATAATCTTTCTTATTCCCCGGCTTTGAGGACTTCCATGAAGGCGGACTGCGGGATGTTGACCTTGCCGATCTCTTTCATCCGCTTTTTGCCCTCTTTCTGTTTTTCCCAGAGTTTGCGCTTGCGGGTGATGTCGCCGCCGTAGCATTTGGCGGTGACGTTCTTGGTGATGGCGCGGATCGTTTCGCGGGCGATGACTTTGCCGCCGATGGCCGCTTGGACGGGAACTTTGAACTGCTGCATCGGGATCACTTCGACGAGTTTTTCGCAGATCGCTCTTCCTCTTCCTTCCGCTTTCGTGCGGTGCACGAGGCAGGAAAAGGCATCGACGGGCTCTTCATTGACGCGGATCTCGAGCTTGACGATGTCGCCGATCTCGTACTTTTCAAACTCGTAGTCGAACGAGCCATAGCCGCGGGTGACCGATTTCAACTTGTCGTTAAAGTCGGTGATGATCTCGTTCAGGGGGAAGCGGTAGGTGAGCAGAAGGCGCTTGGCGTCCATCGTCTCCGTTTTTGTGAGCTCTCCGCGCTTTTCCATGCCGAGGCTCATGATGGCGCCGAGATATTCCGCTGGGGCCATGATGTGGCTTTTGACCCAAGGTTCTTCGATGTATTCGATGAAGGTCGGGTCGGGGTAGTGGGCGACGTTGTCCACTTTGGAGACTTTGCCATCGGTAAAGGTGAGATTGTAGATGACGCTGGGGGCTGTTGTGATGATATCGAGGTTGAATTCCCTTTGCAAGCGCTCGAAGACGATCTCGAGGTGAAGCAGTCCTAAAAAGCCGCAGCGGAAGCCAAAACCAAGGGCCATGCTGCTCTCTTGCTCGACGTGAAGAGCGGAGTCGTTGAGCTGCAATTTGACGAGCGCATCGCGCAGCAGCTCAAAGTCGGAAGAATCGACCGGGTAGATCCCGGCATAAACGACAGGGGAGATGGTGCGGAAGCCGGGGAGGGGCTCGGACGCGGGTTTTTTTGCGGAAGTGATCGTATCGCCGATCTTGACCTCGGCTGTGACTTTGATGTTCGCAAGAAGGTAACCGACCTCTCCCGGACGGAGAATATCGACGGGTTTTTCTCCGGGACTGAAAATGCCGACGTCGAGAACTTCAAAATTCTTTCCGGTGGCCATCATTTGGATCATCGTCTTTTTGCTGATCTCGCCGCTGATCATGCGGACATAGACCATGACGCCGCGGTAGGGGTCGTAATGGGAATCGAAAACGAGCGCGCGGATCGTATCGTCCTTCGGGTCTGCAGGGGAGGGAACAGTGAGAAGGATCTGTTCGAGGATCTCTTTAATGCCGACGCCGGTCTTCGCAGAGCAGAGAATGGAATTGGATGTGTCAAGGCCGATCACATCTTCGATCTGCTGCTTGACGCTCTCAATATCGGCAGAGGGAAGGTCGATCTTGTTAATGACAGGCAGAATTTCCAAACCGCGATCGATGGCGAGGTGGACGTTCGCGAGGCTCTGGGCCTGGACGCCTTGCACCGCATCGACCACCAGCAGAGCTCCTTCGCAGGCAGCCAGGGAACGAGAGACCTCATAGGTAAAGTCGACGTGGCCGGGAGTATCGATGAAATTGATTTGATAGGTGTTCCCATCGTCGGCAGCGTAATACATCGTCACGGGGTGGGCCTTGATCGTAATGCCGCGCTCTCGCTCTAAGTCCATGGCGTCGAGGACCTGTTCCTGCATATCGCGCTTGGCGATCGTCCCCGTCAGCTCGAGCAGGCGGTCGGCGATCGTCGACTTGCCATGGTCGATATGTGCGATGATGGAGAAATTGCGGATGAAGCGCCGGTCGTATTTAAACATTGATTCACATGCCCTTTTCAAGATGCTTTTTGCGTCGAACTGGACTTTAGTCATTGGAGGGGAAGGATTTCACGAGATATTGGCCTCCAGGCTTTATTCATTTCCTAATGGTCGGCTTGAATATGCCACCATTAGGAAATGAATAAAGCCTGGAGGCCAATAGACGTGAAAGCAGACCCGATCAATGGCTAAAGTCCAGTCGAATTGCAATGGATTAAATATAGGAGGTTTCCGACTTGTTTACAAGGCGATGTCTTCCAATACGCCTCTGTTTAAAAAAGAAGCCGGACTTTAGCCCGGCTTCTTGTTGGAGAACTTAAAATATCCAAAAAATTATTCGCTTTCCCATGTGACGGAAAAGGAGTTTCCATTATTTGTCAGCGCAGACGGAATAGCTTCTACACCAAAACTGTTGCCTATCATCGTAATCGCATCATTTTCCCACAGATCATCATTAATGGGACCGAAGACCCCATTGATGATTGCTGAGCAATTATTTAGGGTTGTTAAATGAAAATCAGACAAGGGAAGAATCGAGCCTGAATAAGGCGCTTCAACAACCCATTCTGCACAGCTTCTCAGGGCAGTGGAAGAGGTCGTATACGAGGTTGGGATGGTGAAGGAAACGCCTTTTGTATGGTTAAAAAGGACCATTTTAAAGACGCCGTTTCCTTTATAGCCGACTCTGGCGCTCATCACGTCATGGATATCGACAGGGAAGCCGTTGATCTCGTAAGCTCCATTCGGATACATCTCGAACCAGGCATAATTTTGCTGAGCTCCGTTGATCCAATTGTGGGAAGTGCCGATCTGTTCGACAGACGCATCCGTAAAGCCGTCGATCCCGACCCAAATGGCGCAATAGGAGCTGTCCGGAGTTGCTGTAAGCACTGGAACCTTCCAGCAGCCGGCAGCATAGGTCACAGAGCCATTGACGGGGTTTTCCAAAGAAGAAGCTGCCACATAGCCGCTCCAGTTTGAGCTGAAAGATTGACTGCTAGCAGCGGATCCCCTGGGATGGATCGCCGCCCTGTCGATGGGTTTGATGGTGCATTCGATTTCTTTCATCTCGGTAGCATCGAATGTGTCATTACCTGCGGACCAAGCTGAGACGGACATCAGCATGCTAGCGACTAGTGAAGTCATTCTCTTATACATACATTCCTCCTATTGTTTTGAGGTTTTCCGGAATTTAGCTATTGATAGGGTCCCCCCTTCAATTGCTAAAGTCCGGGTTTTGCGAAAATTCGCGAATGAAAACATAGATGCTATTTTTTTTAATCAATGGGAGTCAAGACATTTTTTTGATTTATTTGAATGACTGCGAACATGGAGAAATAATCATTAATCAAGTATATTCTGCGGCAAGTTTTTACAGGTTTTTAATATGAGCGGAGTTTCTGCTGCGGCAACGCATTCCCCCGTCCAAAATTGTTTGAATGGCATTCAACATCAATTGTATGCCGTTCAAGAAAAAATTTGCGGGCTCTGCAGCACAGACAGCAAGATCTACGCCCTCTTGATCTTAGGCAGGACTCTTCAGTCCGCAGCTCTTGTGTCGTTCGCAGCCTCCTTTGTCTTTGCTTTTCTGGTTGGCCCCGCGGCCCTTATCGGCCTGGTCCCTGCCGTCGCCTTTTGTGTTCTAGGAACTTACATTGCGGATAACCCTCAAGAGTTAAACTCGATGGTGCAAATGCCGCGCCCTTTTGTCCCCGGGCAGCCGGTCGGTCTGATGAACAGCGCGTATAACTGTTGGGTGAACTCAGGGCTGCAGATGCTTGCCAATGTCCCAGCTTTTGAGCCGCGGATGAGACAAGTTCCCGTCTTATCCCAATTTCTCGATGCCTACAAAGATGCGCGTGCCGGATATCACAAGGTCGCTCCCAACTTCGATTCTCAACAAGTGAGACAATTCCTAAGCAGTGAAACACGGGGAGTTATTAACAACAGCTGCTATGCTCAGGAAGATGCTTCGGAGCTTTTTGAATATTTGTTTCAGGGGCCCAATGCTCTCTATCGATTCGACCACCTTCTCAATGGAGCTCCTGCAACGGCCCGCCATGAGCCGATGATCCAGCTGGACATTCAGAGAGTCAACCCGCTTCCGGGTTTTGGGCAGTTGTTCAATGGATTTTTTGACCATATGACGGATATTGGGCAGCGTCAGCAACTGTTTTTTCAAAACTCTCCAAACGATCTTCTCATCCAACTCAAACGGTTTTATCGGGATCCCGACGGGACGCTAGGAAAGATCAACGATCCGATCGAAGCTCCTGATACGATCCAACTTCCCGCCGCTCTCGTCCGCACAGGGGAGGGCGCCACTTATCAATGCGATGCCTTCTTAGTCCATCATGGGACGACGCAGCACGGGGGACACTATGTCTCCTACATCAAGGTCGGAAACGCCTGGTGGCTTTGCTCCGATTCAAGTGTGATTGAGGTCTCTGCAACTGATGCCTTAAGCGCCATGAAGCAAAGCTACATTCTGCACTATGCGAAGTCTTGATCCTTAATGGGTTATGCGTTAGCTCTTAATTAAAATTAATTTTATTAGTTTATGATTCATTTTTTTATTGATTACAATTTTATATGATGTTAAAATTTTAATTGTTAATTTAAAGTGATATATAAGTTAAAATTAAAACAAAATTAATGTAATTATGATCGATGCAACTACGCCAATATTATCCCTGCCACCAGAGCTACTGGGTCCAATTTTCACGATGGTCCCTGATTGCAAAGGCAAGGGCAGTTTCCTATGCACATGTAAAACATTTAAAGAAGCTGCAGACTATTATTGCTGCGATGCGGAACAACGCGCTCTTGTCAAAGCCGTTGTTCGAAGGGAGCTGACTCCAGAAGAAGCTAGGCAAAGCGGTGTACCTTCTGACGAGCAGTTCAATACCTCTAGTGAGCAGATGCCAGCTGAGGAAAAAAATCCCGAAGTCGAAATTGCTCTGCAAAATTTTTATGCAGCCCTCAAAAATCGATGCATTCCGTTTAATTTTGATGTGAGTAACTGCAATGAGTTTATGTTTGTTTACGAGGGGCTAATACATAAATTCAATCTAGCTCCAGGTCTCACTTTAAATCTTAAAATGCAAACAACTTTTGAAGCCTTAGGCAAAAAGATTTATACTGATATGGTTTGGACTTTTGCTCGCCAGCCTGCTGAATGTATCACCATACAAAGCTACTGTAAGAAAGCTGAAGACATCCATCGTTATTTCGAAGGAAACAGCATCATTGCTATCGAAGCTTCCCTGCGTCAAGCTCTCATTGCCGAATACGATCAAGCTTTCAAGGCACTTAGCAATGAATTTCTGGATCGAAGTGTGGATAATCCAAGAATTCTTGAAATTCAAAAGCAGCTGAAACTTAAACTCGAAACTGAAAGACAGGCTATCGAAGCTGAGCTTTTAGCATTGCGCGGACCTACCGGGTGGAATGGAACGGTCCATGAAGCTCATGAGCAATTACAATATCGTCGAATGGCATTGGATACTGCTAAACGTGAATTCATATGCGAATATAACGCTTGTTTCAACAGCCCAATAACTTCTCGATTGAAAACACTGCTTGCAATTCCCTGTGCCGATGCTCCTAATGCTCTTCAGGTAGCAAAAAATAATTTTGTAGCTAAATATGCAGAGTATAGTGCTGCTAAAAAAGAGTTAGATACTCTCAATACTAAACTCTCTGAGCTCGCTAGGTTCGATCTTAGTGGCCATGTCATCGATGGAAAACTTGCTCATGTTCAAGCGGATCTTGCCAACCTCAGAAGCGTTGCAAGAGCAGAAGCGACGAGGATCGGGCTGTTCTACAGTGAACTGCAGATGCCAGTTAGTGAGGGTAACAAACAAGTGTGCTATGACGCGATACACACCATTATTGCTGGATCAAGGTTCAGCGCTTAGATGCCTAAAAAAGTCCGGGCGGAGGGATCTTTATCCTTTCAGTCAAAGGGGCGGTTTAAACCGCTCCTTACAATATCTCAAGTCAACTTAGAAATCCACTCTGGCCCTTAAGGTCAGCCCTTGCAAGAAGAGGTCGCCGCCTCTGGCTTTGAAGGAGGGTCCAATATGCAGAAGTTCCGGCAGCTGGTTCTGATTGATCCAGACTTGCTCTTCCCAAGCTGCCCTTAACGAGAATTTGTGCGCATCGTTGCAAAACCAGCTTTCCCATTGCATCCCGAGCATCCCTTCAATCACAGGCTTAATCGAGTGGTAGGAGTCTTTGGCGTAAAAGAGAGTCCCTATTTCGGAAACATGTTGTTTTTGGGAAATCTCATAGCATGTCCAAAGAGCTGAAAGGGCGACGTCGGCGACAATGCTGAGGTTCTTCTGGTAAAGATACCAGATGGAATCGACGCCCAGTCGGATGCCGATTCCCCAAGAATCGAGATGATTTTTCATGGAAGAGGAATCACTCGAGCTTTCAAATGCAATCTTGTGTTTTTGCTGCATCCATAGCGTTTTCAAACCTGCAAAGGGCCTCAAGGCCAGAGATCTGCTGATAAAGAAATTTCGCCCCAGTTCCCAGTCCAGAGTGTCGAATTTCAGCTTCCAACGGGTCTTTGCGTTAGAGAGAGGGGAGACACCCAAAAAAATGTCCCAGGCGGGAAAGAGTGAAATTTCTGGGTTTTTGGATGAAATGCTGTCTTTGCTGTTCTCCGGATGGAACCATGTGTAGTTTAAACAGGTGTCCCAACCATCGTATTTGAAATTTAGGCCGGCTCCCACTCGGAAACCGGAGCTCCACTCCCAATCGGGATGAGCGATTTTGCTTTTCACAAGCGGATTTTCACTGAAGACATTTGAAAAGGGAAAAGCATAGCCCATATTATCCTCTCGCGCTGTCCATAGAAGATAGTCAGCGGTGAAGAAAGGGCGGCAACATTGATTGAACCTGATCATATCGGAAGGAGTGGGCGATTTTTCCGGTGGGATACCTGATGGTGCTTTTTGAGCTGGATCCGCGCCGTTTTTCTGGACAACGAGAACATTCTTTTCTGCCATGAGGATTTTTGCCGACCCCATTTCTCCCAATGTAACTCCATTGTTAGCTTGATCGGCAAGTGCATGGATCGTTGTGGAACTTAAAACGCATAGGAACAGCGATGGCATGGCGAATTTCATCAGGGACTCCTCAGTATATTTTTTGTATACCAAAGGGGATCATTTTAATTTGAGAAGGAAGTGTCGATAAAATGAAAAGGCCCGTTCCTGTTGCCAGGAACGGGCCTTTATGCACGATGTGCAAGGCAGGGGAGTGTTTAATTCCCTACTTCTGGGCCGTTGTTGAAAGTTCGGCAGAAGTGGGGGCGCTTGCTTCTTTCCCTTCTGTCTTGCTTTCATCTTTGGCTGCAGCAGCTTCTTTTCCTTCGGTCAAGGCTGCGAATTTGCGTCCCAGGCCGAATACGGAAATCGCCCAGATTGCGCAAATGATAATCACGAGAGGCCCAAGGATGTAGGTCAAGCTAGCTAGCGAGACGCTGCCACCGATGACGGCCAATAGAGTGGACTGGATGAAAGCACCGCCTGATTTGCCGGCTCTGCCTCCAATGACTTCCACAGCTCCTTGTCCCTTGACTTTGGCTTCTTGGTCGAGGGGGATGTAGGCCATCTGTTTTGTCGAGTCGAAAAGGGAGTATTTTGTTCCCTTGGACAAGACGTTCTGGATTTGGCCGACGATCACAGCGACGAGGACGACGGTTGTTCCCATAAGGGGAGCAAAAGGCGTACTCTTCGTGCCATTCCAAACGAAGAAGAAGAAGATCGAGGAGGTGACGAGGACCATGATCGGAGTCAGGATAGCTGCTTTTGTCCAGCTTAACTTTCTCAAAATGTTGTTGCCGACGACCATCAGAAGGATCGTAATGAAGCCTGTCCATGTGGAGAATTGGCCCATGAACATGTTGTAGTCGTTCATGTCGGGGAAGGCAATTTTAATTTGACCTTTCCATACGCCTTCGACGAGGTTAATCGCAATGCCGTAGGAGAGAACGAGAACAGCGATCAGACCGAGGTACGGGTTCTTCAAAATGTATTTGAAGCTTTCAACCACGGAAAGTTTGGCTTTCTCTTTCTTCTTCCCTTGGCCCGGTTGATAGAGATTCGGATCAGTCAGAACGTTTCTGTTCATCCACCAATAAGTCGCAATGCAGATCAGCCCGGAGAGGATGACGCTGCCCATGAGTAATTTTAAGTTTACGCCAAAGGAATCGACCCCTTTAGGCAGGGATTTTGCGTACTTTGCAGTGAAGATGATGATTGGGCCAGAGAGGAGAAGGCCTACGTTTCCGACCATTCCGAAGAGACCGTAGAATCGTTTCGCTTCAGTGACTTTAGTAATCTCATTGGCAAACTGCCAGAAAAGCATGGAGAGGACGACGCTTCCCCAGAGTTCTGAGAGAATATAAAAGATGCTAAAGCTCCAATTGCCAATGACCGGGACGAGCCAGTGGAGGTTGGGTAGAGAGGCTTGCGCCGCCTGGATCGAGTCCATGCTCAAATGGAGAGCTTCTTTATTCGGGTAGATCACGAAGGCGAAGAGTCCGAAAAAGAGAAGAAAGGGGGTCAAAATCACATAGAAGAGGCGCTCTCTTGAAAATACGTTTGCCAGTTTCATGAAGACGATCATGAAAAGAATCGCTGCAGGAGTGACGCCGTAGAGTTTCAAGAATGAGAGGCATTCTGCTCCGCCGCCTGGCGCGTTGACCATTAATGTGTCTTTGGTGTCTCTTAAGATGGTGTAGTTGAATAGAATACACATCATCATGATGCCCATGGGGAGGAACTTTTTTAATTCAAACCCGTGCACGGGCCAAAATATGCCGCGAAGTCCCGTAAAGGTAGAGTCGCTAGGTGTGTCTGACTTTGTTGCCATTTTTAATCCTTCAAATTGAACTGAACTAGATATATTGCGAAAAAAAATTTATGCGTAAAAAAGCATAGCATGCAGGGAAGAAGTTGACAAGCTTAAAGATATGCAAACAGCAGCTCCTTTTGCAATGCGGTTGAAGAAATTCGTCGAGGAAGACTTAAATTATTAGAAACCACCTTTGCCCCCAATGGGACAAAGGCGGTCAGGAGGATAAATTATTTATTGCCTGAAAGAGCTGCAAGCATTTCATTCAAAGGAGAATTTGCCAATTGCTGCATCGCATTCAAGGATTCTACATAACCGTTCCAAAGCTCAGGCTCGATTCTGCCATGGCGGATTGAAGAAATAAGTTCTCTCTTGCAGGTCGCCAGAGATTTTTTTGGGGCCAGGATGGAGACCATCTCTTTATCACCGGCAAGGCGGGCGATATTGAGCATTCTTTCAAGCTGGTTGCGAGTGAATGTGACCTGGTCGCGGCGCTTGCGAGATCCACGTGCTGCCCTTTGCTTAGGAGCAACAACGGAGGGCTTTTCCGTATTGATGATAAATTTTTCAATGAGAGTGCTGAGCTCGGATGGATTTCTATTTTTCATTTTACGTAAAGTAAAATGATGCATATAGCCTCCTGAAGTCATAGGAAGATATTTGCAGAGATCATTCTCTTTTCTTCCATTTACTTTTTTGATGGCTTTTGAAATCACATCTTCAATTTCGCGTAGATTCTTTGTTTTTGGTTCCATTGTTTCCTCACGTGGGTTCATATCATTCCTTACTTTAAGAGTTAAAAGTTGTTTGAGTCTGTCTCATTATATTCTTTGCTGAGGTTATTCTAGGATCCTTCACCGGTATTTATTCCGATTTTGGACTTAAAAAACCCCATTAGTATTAATGTTGTTAGTTGATTTAACTTATCCCGATTTTATTTGCAATCTTCTTTCTCCGGGATCCCGATTATTTTTCTCATCCTAGAGGAGAATTAATTAAAAAACTCCTCTGTAGAATCATAATCTGCCAATTTATAATTTCTTGATTTTAAAAATCGATTGCATTTTTTGCAAATAATTTTTAGTTGTTTAAATTTTTTTTGCGTAACTACATTGTATGCAGAATGAAAAGTGCGTTTGCATAATTTTAGGGATACGAAAATTGCAAGTCTTTTCGCGATCTTTCTTTTCGCGGCGGTTATGGAACCGTTGGCATATGCCTCCGCAAAAGGAAAAGAAATCTCATCGAAAATCCTTCGTAACTAAACACTTGCAAATTTTCGCAGACAATCTCTAAAATCTCGAGATTGCCAAGGTTTTTTTGAAACATTCTGCATACGCAATCGGGTTTAAATGACAACTTCAACACGACATAATTTTGCAGGAGTCCGCCACGTCATCGCGGTTGCTGCAGGAAAAGGAGGAGTGGGAAAATCCACTGCTTCATTGAACCTTGCGCTTTATCTGTCCGCCAAAGGTTTAAAAGTGGGCCTGATCGACGCCGATCTGTATGGCCCTTCCCTGAGGAAAATGCTTCCCGAGGAAGTCCCTCCCACCCAGCATCCCGAAGTCAAGGAGCGGATTGTTCCTGCTCTTTGCCGAGGGATTAAGATGATATCGATGGCCTACTTTCTCAATGAGGGAGATCCCGCCTCGGTGCGGGCGCCGATCGCCAATGGGATTATCAAACAGTTCATCAATCTGGTCGAATGGGGAGATCTGGATTATCTGATCATCGATTTTCCTCCGGGGACCGGCGATATTCAATTGACGCTGATCCAGGAGGGGTCTCTATCCGGGGCGGTGATTGTGACGACGCCGCAGGAGATTGCCCTATTGGATGTCGCAAAGGCCGCTGCGATGTTCGGGCAAATGCAGGTCCCTCTCATTGGCCTTGTAGAAAATATGAGCTATTACCTAGTCGGAGATGCGATGCGCCACTATCCTTTTGGAGAGGAGGGAGGGGAGCGATTTGCAAAAGAGAATGGGATCTACTTCCTCGGGAGCGTTCCTATTGATCCTGCGATCAGCCGCTGCTGCGACAAGGGGGAGTCGATCTTTGTCGAGGCTCCAGCGAGTCTTGCTGCATTAAGCTTTGCCTCTATTGCGGAAAAGGTGATGGAGCAGCTAGAGTCATTCGAGATCCTGGAAAAAGATCATTTGAAAAATTTTGATTTATACCGAACGTGATTCAATGGAAAAAATAGACAGCCCGATTTTTATACGCGCAATTGAGCAAAAAGGCCTTCATCGGTTTACTATTGAGTGGACAGATGGTAAACTCTCCGAGTACCGGTATTGCGACCTGCAGCGTAACTGCATGTGCGCCAGATGCCGTGATGAAGTGACCGGACAGATGAAGATAGACCCTGCTTTAATTTCGGATGACGTCGAAGCTGTGCGCATCGTCAGCGTGGGCAGGTATGCCCTGCAAATCTATTTTTCCAAGGGCTGTTCGAAGGGGATTTATCCTTTCTCGCTTCTACGCGGATTAATGACGAAAACATGAGAAAATATGTGAAAAAACTGTCTCTTCTGATCTGTGTGTTCTGCTGGACCTTAACGGGGTGTTCTTCTTCGCGGACGCCTTCTGCGATCGAGATCTGGGCCGAGCAGAATGGAAAAGTTAAGGTTCTTTCGACGACGGGGATGATCGATGACATTGTGCGACAGATCGGTGGCGACAGAATTGACCACATCGCATTGATCACCGGTGAGATCGATCCTCATAGTTATGAATTAGTGAAAGGGGATGATGAAAAACTGTCCTTGGCCCAAGTGATTTTTTACAATGGGCTTGGGTTAGAGCACGGGGCGAGTTTGCGGTACCAGCTCGAACACCATGCAAACGCCGTGAGTGTCGGTGCTGCCGTTCTCGAAAAATATCCGCAGCTGATCCTTCACGCGGACAAAGAGATCGATCCCCATATCTGGATGGACATTTCTCTGTGGAGCAAGATCATCGATCCCATCGTTGACGCTTTATCGCGGATCGATAGCGCCGGCAAAGAAGTCTATCGAAATAGAGCTGACTTGCTGCGCGAAAAAATGATGCAGGAGCATGAGCTTATCTATCGGGAACTACAGAGTGTGCCGCAAGAGAAGCGCTACCTTGTCACAAGCCACGACGCCTTCAATTATTTTACGCGCGCCTATCTTGCCACCCCGAATGAAAAGCTGCCCGAGCAATGGAAAAAGCGCTTTGACGCTCCGGAGGGTCTTGCGCCCGAAGGCCAGCTCAGCGCCACAGATATTCAGGCCGTGATCGATCACCTCATCAAGTACCACATCCAGATTGTCTTCCCCGAGTCCAATGTCAGCCGCGATTCATTGAGAAAAGTCGTTCAGGTCTGTGCACAGAAAGGGCTTGCGGTTAAAATTTCTACCGACGCTCTCTACGGCGATGCGATGGGGCCACCGGGAAGCGATGCGGATACCTATCTCAAAATGATCCATCACGATGCGGATGCTATGACAAAGGCTTGGGAGTAATATGACTGACCGAGAAAAAAAAATTGCTTTAAAGGTCGAGCAGCTCAGCGTCAATTACGACAAGACGCCGGTCCTTTGGGATGTCCATTGCGAGATCCCCGAAGGAAAACTGGTCGGCATCGTCGGGCCCAATGGAGCCGGAAAGAGCACATTTTTAAAAACTCTGCTCGGAATGGCGCGTCCTCTGTCGGGCCGCATCGAATTTTTTGGCCAGCCTTATAAAAAAGTGAGGCAGCGGATCGCCTATGTTCCCCAGCGCTCGTCTGTGGATTGGGATTTTCCCATCACAGCGTATGAAGTGGTGCTGATGGGACGCTATGGCAAGCTCGGCCTGTTCAAATGGTCCAAGGCTGCCGATCGAGAGGCGGCGCGGTGCGCCTTAGAAATGGTCGGGATGCTCCCTTTTGCAGATCGGCAGATCAGCCAGCTATCTGGAGGCCAGCAGCAGCGCCTTTTCATCGCGAGAGCATTGCTTCAGGACGCCGACCTCTATTTGATGGACGAACCCTTTGCCGGTGTCGATATGGCGACGGAAAAAGCGATCATTGCTCTTATGGACAAGTTGAAGGTGCAGGGAAAGACCCTCCTCGTCGTTCATCACGACCTGACGACGGTGGACAGCTATTTCGATTGGGTCATCATGCTCAACACCTGTTTGATTGCAAGCGGGCCGGTGTCGGAAGTGTTCCACACGGAGACGATCATGCGCACGTATGGCCGCAGCAGCGCTCTACTCGATGAAGCGGCGAAACTGACGCAGAACAAAACGTCGGGAATGAAATAACAGACCTCTTGCATAACTAAAGGTTCGTCGATTTTCGGGATTATTTTGGCCGCTTTTCGATTCTTTTGTCGGGGGTCATATACGAAAGTTGATATTACCCCCGACAAAAGAATCAAAAATCGGCTCAAAAGAACCCGAAAATCGACAGAACTTTAATTATGCAAGAGGTCTAATGCTCTCATCCCCCTGGCACTATCTGACTGATCCCGTTTTACAGGCGCCGACCATTGGAAGCATGCTGATGTGCCTTTCGTCTGCGCTCGTCGGGGTTATCGTATTTTTGCGGAGGCGCTCTCTTTTGGGCGAGGCCCTTTCTCATGCCACCTATCCGGGGGTCGTGATCAGCGTTTTGTTCATGGCGACTTTTTTTCCTCTATCCTCCGATGCGGTGGCCATCGCGATTCTGGTCGGTGCTTTTCTTTCCGCCCTTTTAGGACTTTGGGTGATTGAAAAAATGGAACGCAGATTTCGCGTAAAAAATGATGCGGCGCTCTGCTTTGTCCTGTCGGTCTTTTTCGGCTTTGGAGTATTGGTCGCCAGCCGGGTCCAGTTCACGCATGCGCTTTGGTATAAGACGGTACAAATTTTTCTCTATGGCCAGGCTGCGACGATGACGAGCGTCCATGTCATGCTCTACGCTCTTCTCGCCCTGCTTTTGTCTATCGTCCTCGTTGTTCTTTACCGCCAGATCCAAATGTCGATTTTTGACAGAGATTTCTCGAAGACGGTCGGCCTGCCCATCCGTTGGATCGACAGTCTTCTTTTTTTTCTTTTAGTGCTTGCGATTGTGATCGGGATCCGCAGCGTCGGCGTCGTCCTGATGGCCGGCATGCTGATCGCCCCGGCGGTTGCCGCACGCCAGTTCAGCCATCGATTGGGGACCGTCTTCCTCTTCGCAGCGGCAATCGGGTCTTTAAGCGGTTTTTTGGGCAATTATCTCTCCGTTGAGCTGCCTCAATGGGGGATGCGGCAGGGATGGAATTGGGACTTCTCTCTGCCCACCGGTCCAATGATCCTGCTTTCCGCCTCTGCCATCTGCGTACTTTCCCTCTTGTTCGCTCCCCGCAATGGACTGCTCAGCCGCCTTTGGCGCATCCTGCGCTTTCGCCAGCAGTGCATGGGGGATAACTTGCTTAAATATCTTTGGCGCCTGGGCGAAAGAGGGGAGGCATCCTTTGCCCAAATTAAAAAATGGCAGCCTTTGCCCTCTTTCCAACTCCATTTGCTCCTATGGAGTCTTCAGCAGCAAGGGTGGATTGAGCAAAATAAGGATATCATCCAATTGACCAGAGACGGGCGGCTACGGGCAACGCGCATTGTACGCCTCCACCGTTTATGGGAGGCCTATCTGGTCTCTTTGGGACAGGGCGTTGAAAAAGTACACCGCAGCGCCGAAGAGATGGAGCATATCATTACCCCTGATCTGGAAAGGGAGCTGTCTGAGTTGCTCGGCGATCCAAAGAGAGATCCGCACGCGCAGCCCATTCCCCCCAGGGAGGATACGCTATGATGCTGGCTGCCACTCCGTACTTTGGAAAGGATTTCATCGAATTCCTCATCCTTTTTCTGCAGAGGATGGGACAATTTGCGACAGGGAAGATTGGCTTTTCCGACCTTGCTTCGGACGAAGTTCAGGTTCTGGTTCTTGCGCTTGTCGCGATTGCTTCGGCCCTGATCGGCACATTCCTGGTGCTCAAAAAAATGACCATGCTGGCCAACTCGCTCTCGCACACCATTCTGCTTGGGATCGTCGTCGCTTATATTATTCTCATTCCATTCATGCCTGATTCTCAAGTGCATTCGCACTCGATCAGCATTCAGGTACTTTTGATCGCATCGCTTGCCACCGGACTGATCACCACGCTTCTCACGCAAATGCTCACCCATCTTTTAAAACTGCAGGAGGACGCGAGCACAGGACTTGTCTTTACAACTCTTTTTGCCCTAGGAATCGTCCTTGTTACCGTTTTTACGCGTAATACGCATCTGGGCACGGAGGCGATCATGGGCAATGTCGATGCTTTGCATGTGAACGACCTCAAGCTCATTTTCTGGATCGCCCTCTTCGATTTCGCAGTGATCGTCCTTTTCTTCAAAGAATTTAAAATAACCACTTTTGACGGTTCCTTTGCTGATACCCAAGGAGTTTCCAGCTCTCTATTTAACTACCTTCTAATGGTGCTGACCTCAGCGACGGTGATTGGGGCTTTTCGGGCGGTGGGAGTGCTGCTCGTCCTTGCCTTTCTCGTCGGCCCTGTCCTTACGGCGCGTCTGTTCACGCACAGCCTCAAAAAATTACTCCTATTTTCCATGTTGATCGGCGTCGCCGCATCGGTGGTCAGCGTCGGCCTTGCCCGCCATCTGCTTTCTGTGCATCATCTCCCACTTTCCACGTCAGGTCTGGCTGCGACCGTGCTCGGGGTCATCTATTTTTTAAGTCTGGCTCTCTGTTTTTTAGTCAGAAGGGGTACAACTAAAAATTGTACTCAATGAAAAGAGGCTATCAACACTGATAAGTGCAACAGATATCAACGCAAAGACGCGAAGCCGCAAAGACGCAGAGAAATTACTTATAAATATCTTTGCGTCTCTGCGGCTTGGCGTCTTTGCGTTTCGTTCATTTTACGCGATTGACTTTGAGCAATAATAAATGATAAAGTGTCACGACTAAGGGATAAAAAATATGATCTTCAGTCTTCTCTATGTCATTTTGGCCGCCTTTGGCCTTGGTCTGCTCATCTTTATCCATGAATACGGCCATTATTGGATGGCGAGAAGAGAGGGGATGACGGTGGAGGCCTTTTCGATTGGCTTTGGCAAGCCTCTCTATTCTTGGGAAAAGGATGGGGTCAAATGGCAGTTATGCTGTCTGCCCTTTGGCGGCTATGTCCGCATTGCTGGGATGGAGAAGAAAGGAGCGCTGGAACCCTATCAGATCCCCGATGGATTTTACGGCAAGAAACCCTGGTCGAGAATCAAGGTTGCCCTCATGGGGCCGGTGGTCAACATCGCCTTTGCGTTTCTCGTTTTTTGTTTATTATGGTCGCTCGGAGGTAGGAGCAAACCTTTTTCTGAATACACACACCTCGTCGGTTCGGTCGAAGCCCCTTCTGGGATCTATGCGGCAGGAGTTCGTCCTGGAGATAAGATCCAGGAGATCAACCATAAGCCATTCCGCAATTTCCAGGACCTGCTTTTCGCTGCCATTCTGGAAGACACTCCGCCCGTGATCAGCGGCCAGGAGATCGACTATCTCAAACAAACCAGCACCCCTTTTCAGTATCAATTCGATTTTTCCAAAGGAACCCCGATCGGCCAGCGCATTCAGACATTGCTCTTCACAATGCGTCCCGCTTCTTATCTGATCTATAATCAAAAGGCCAGCTTATCTCAGGACCGCGATTCTCCGATGAAAAATAGCGGCATCGAAGACGGCGACAGGATCCTGTGGGTCGATGGCGAAGTCATGTTCTCCAAAGACCAGCTGGTGCAAACAATTAATCAGCCCAAGGCGTTGCTGACCGTACAAAGAGGAAACAGCACATTCTTGGCGCGCGTTCCCCGTCTAAAAATTTCAGACCTCCGCCTCAGTCCGCAACAAAAAGCGGAGATCGAAGACTGGCAGCACGAAGCTAAAATCAAGGGCAGGCTCGGGGATCTTTTTTTCATCCCTTACAACCTGGCCAATGATTGCCTCGTTGAAAGAGCTTTTTCTTATCTCAATGAGGAAACTTTAGAGCAGCAGCCCACCGAGACTGCACGCTCTCCCATGGAAATCCCTCTTTTGGCAGGCGACCGCATTGTCGCAGTTGACGGCCTTGCCGTTCAATCGACCTATGAGATGATGAATCTGCTGCAAAGCCGCCACATTCAAATCATCGTCAAGAAGAACAATCCCTCCGCTCCCGTCTCCTGGAAGGATGCCGATAAAGCCTTTGTCGCAGATATCCGCTGGGAAGACTTGGACAAGATGATCGAATCCATCGGCACGGACGGCGTTATCCGAACATTGGGAAATCTCAAGCTGCTCAATCCTGCAGAACCCAAGCCCTTCAACCAGCTGTCTATTTCCGAGGAGAAGAGGGAAGAATATGAAGCGCAGTCTAAGGCGCAGTTAAAGCAGATCGAAGAGATCAAAGATCCCCAGCAAAGAACTCAAGCGATGCAGATGTTCGAGCAAGAGCAGAATAAGTTAAAGCTGGGCATTGTCATGTTTGACCGCGCTGTCAACTACAATCCTTCGCCCTTTGTTCTTTTTGGCAATGTCGTTCAGGAGACATGGAAGACGATCATCGCTCTGTTCTCAGGGACAGTTTCCCCCAAATACATGAGCGGTCCCGTCGGCATTGTTCAGGTGATGCAGAACAGTTGGAATACCGGCTTTAAGGAGGCCCTCTACTGGCTCGGCATGATCAGCATGAACTTAGGGATTCTAAACCTGCTCCCGATCCCGGTGCTCGACGGCGGGCATATCTGCTTCTCCCTCTGGGAAAAGATCACAGGCAAGCCGATCAAGTCCAAAACGATGGAGCGGCTCATCATCCCCTTTGTTGTGTTGCTGATCGCCCTGTTCGTCTATCTGACTTACAACGACCTGATGCGGCTGTTTACCGGGTTTTTTTAACTAAGCCATTTTGATTGAACTGCAGTCTGCCCGATCGAGTAAAGCAATGATCTCTTTCTCGGGGACAGGCTTATAATCCCAGACCTCGACGGAAAGATTGAGTTGGCGATCGACAAGCATATTAGGTCGCTTTTCGTGGACATGGCCATGAAGCTGAAAGTGGGTAGGCGACGGCTGGCTGGGAATATGAACGAGTTCGACTTGGTGGCGACCCACCTTGATGAAGGCTGATTCCAGCACAAGCGTGAATCCAATCTTATGCATTTTAGCGGGAGTGCCATCGTGATTGCCTCGGATGCAAATTTTATTCCCATGAAGTCGAGCGCAAAGATTGGCAAGAAATTCCGTCGTTCCTAGACCAAAATCACCTAGAAAGAAGACCGTATCTTGGGACGTAACAAGAGCATTCCAGTTCTCAATAAGCCGCTCGTCCATTTCGTTGACAGATTGAAAAGGCCGTCCGGTGTATCGAATGATGTTAGTATGAGAAAAGTGGGTGTCCGAGATAAACCATTTATTCATTCCTAGCTCCAACAGTCGTCAAAATAGGAAGGAAAAAATCCCTAATTTCAAATATCACCTTCTCAAGCGGCATCGGATCGTGTCCAATACCTTTAAGAAAGGAGTCCCATCGTTCCAGTGTCTTTGGGGTATTGTAAAAAGCCTTAGAAAATGCCTTTGGGATTTCTCGAACAATAGTTTTCCTGTTTTGAAAGACTTCTCTAATAACAGGAGCTATTTTTTCTGGTTTGATCTGAAACTGATTGACTATTGTCCATATGTCATAAAAATCCTTCATCCTACTGTTAGCAAGACCCAGTTTCACCATTGCATCCAATTTTTCGGCAATCATTGTCTCAGGTGTATATCCCTGAAGCTCGGGAGAAGGAAAATCTAATAATGCAGGATAGTCTACTTTGGTTGGTTTAGGAAAAATTTTGTCACTGAAGCCAATATCAATTCGTAATGGAAGCTTAGCCGTATGCAGATGTGCTGAAAAACGTGCTGACAAGCCAGTATATTCCGTTTCAATTTGAGATTCGGCAAGAATGAGATCTGTAGAACTGAACTCAATGCCGTCTTGTAGAACAGGATAAGAGCAGATTTCTTTGAGGATTCGTGAAATATTTTCGATGGAATTGTTAGCTTTTGCGAGCAGGTCTATATCAACAGTTGCACGATGTGTTGTAGGATCCCATACCATTAGCATTAGACCTCCCTTCAAAAAGAAGGACCTTTTATGCTGGGAAACACTCAGGCGATATAAAAACCTCTCCATTGCATAATACCTAAGAACTTCCTGCGCAGGACGATTTTTTGCCAAAGCAATATTTTTTAACCTGCTGTAAACAGATTCAGGTAGATTTTTCTTTTCAATCTTCATAGTTATTGGCTCACAATGGTTTCAATGATAGGCTGAAGGATTTTTTCAACACGACATATTTTTGCATAGTCGTAAAGTTTATCGAGGTCTGTTCGGCCTTTTCTCCAGTACTCTTTCAATGCTTCTAGAACGACATCCATTCCAATTTTTTGCCGAAATTTTAGACAATCAGCTAATGTTTTTTCGACGCAATAAATTTTAACAGGAAATCCGTTAACTGAAATTGTTTCAACGCCTGCTTCATAAGCACCTTTAGAATACCAAAAGCAACGTAAGGGAGGATAGGCGGCTTGAGGTAACCTTGAAGTCCTAGGTAAAGCTATATAGACGAAGTGAGGGATTTGAGTTGTTAGTTCATAATAAGATAATGCGGAAATAAGGCAGATAACCCCTTGAGGAATTCTCTTTGCAGCCAAGACCAAATCAGGTTCAGAAAAATCTGGCATAGAAGCTAATCGGTAAACACCACGACCTAACGATTCAAGAACTCCTTCATCGCGAAGCTTGTACAAATAGGCTGGATGTATCCCCAATTTTATAGCTTCAGCGGTACGTAGTATGCCGTTGTGCTGCCGAAAAATCTCGATTGGATCTATTTTTTTAGACTTCATATGATAGAAATGTTTGCACTTATTTGCTTCTGTATGCATTATTATCATTTAAGAAATTACTAGTCAATGCATATCTTAACATTCTTAGGATAAGGGATATACTTTCAATGCAAAAGACAAAGACCATGCAGAATCCAAATGGTATTCAGGCTACATGCTTTTGGAGAAATACCAGAGTTGGACTCCGTCTAAAGAAGGATTATTTTCTTTGAATTAAGAGCTTATCTTCTTGCTCAAGTTGCATTGCGATTAGCCATGCTTATAGATGCGTTTTAGCTCGGGGGTGCGTTCTGCCATAAATTCTGCTTGTTCCTGTCCACGCAGAGGGAAATGGTAAAGATCGAGGAAGGTTAAAAGAGCCGGACAGATTTTCAAGCTTTTCTCTGAACTCATATCGAGGTTAAGCAAACTTTTATAGTAAGGCTCAATAAGCAAAACCTCATATCCTCTTTCTTGGGGCTCTAATTGAAGAACATCCTCGTGCTTTGATCGGACAGACGGATCGAGCATGTATAATTCGAGAGTGTTCAAGTTAGTATTTTTACAGCCGTGGGCTTCTGCTGCAGAATGAAGGGCTAACGCGACCTTTTGACTTAATTTTGCTTTCTTTAGCGCCTCAAGGAGCTCTATTCTTCCATGAAACCCAGAACGATAAGTTCTCATCTTAGACTTTTTAACGATGCTGTAGTGCTCAAGCCAGCTTTCGAGGAGAAGCTTCGATTTCTTAAAGTAAAACCTCTTAGCTGTTCTCATTCCTTCGGCTTGGAGGAGTCCCTTTAACACCAAGGCTCTAAAGACTCGTTGGACGAGACCTACGCTTACCCTTATTTCTTTGGCTACTTCTCTTAAGGAGAATCCCTGTGTTTTTACTCCCTTTCTCAAAAGCCAATCCAGGATGAGGGCTGACTTATCAGCGTAGATATTGCCTTCGGTAGGGCCTTCATTTGAACTTAGTAGAAATCGACCTTTCATCATGATCTCTCTATGTTTACTATTTTTCACTGTTCAATATATATTGAACAGTGAAAAATAGTAAACAGTTGAACAGGGCTTAAGAGAGATCGGAAGATATCATTTATCCGTCTTATGAAAATGAAGCTGGACAGCCTCTTAGCTTAGTGCAAGAGAATAATGATGTCCGGTATCCATGGAAACGACAAAGCGGGCATTGTTTTTTGACGGCAGAATTGTTTCATGGTGAACGTCGAAAACCGCTTTCATATGCTGCTGAAATTCCTCATTAGTTCGAGGTTCTGTTTTTTGCTGTTCCCGCTGCCATTTCCAATCCCAAATATCCTTCTCCTCTGCCTCTAAAAAGATTCCAGAATGGCAGTATTGAAAATAATTTAATGGAGCGAGAGAACATAAGGAATAGAGACCCTCGAACAAAATGAGATCGGTTTTATTTAAATCGAGCTCCTCAACACTGCGTTCATCAGTTAATTGGTTGACAACATCTTTTTTGAGTTGTCGTTGATTTTCAGACAGAGAGCTAAAAAAGTGATGTGCGCTCTGGAGATTAAAGTGACCGTTCTGCCGTTCATTAGGCGCATTTTCCCAATCATCAAAGGGAATGATCACTAATGAGATGTTTCGTTTATCTAATTCTTGGCGAAGTAAATTGGTAAAATGAGTTTTCCCCACTCCAGGGCAACCACCAATTGCTATGATAGGGATTTGAGTTTCCGGATGTTGATGATGTGTGTGTGCCAATGATGTGAGATTGTCAACAAGTGGTTTTAAGGATAATGGTAAAAAAGAGAGTTCAGCTGGGCTAGACGCATCGATAAAAGGAGTCGTGCGAATCGCTGCTGTATTTGTAGGATATGAAGTAGGTGAACCAAGAGAAAACATATAACCTCATTTTTTAATTTATTAATTACTGGGTGTTATACAGAAAGCGACTCCTTGTCGAGGAGGGTGATCAGTTGAACGAGGATGTCTGAGCCGTGGGGGCAGATAGGAGGAGCGGCGAGGATGGGATCGCGGACGGCAAGCGCGCAGCGGGGATTTTCGTTGAATTTGTTCGTTCCGTAACCGGGGGCATTGGGCTGGCGGTGGGCTACCCAAATGCCCCAATAGATTTTTTCTTTTAATTCCGTGCGGATTTCCAGGCGTTCAAAGGCTTTGGCCAATTGATATGCGCTGATCTCGTGAGTGGGGTAATGGGTTAGAAGTTCGCGGAAGGCCTGCAGCTGTTCTTTTTCATAGGCATATTGCAGTTTTTCCGCTTGGATGCGGTGGGAAGCTGCTAACTGTTGGGCGATGTTATTTCCAAAGGGATTAAGGACAAACTCTTTGGCTTCGAGCAATGTCTTGCGAAGATCTCCGTTTTTTAAAACGATCTCGCCATAGTTGTGATGGAACTCCTCTTGATTGACGAATTCTTCGCCGAATTTGATTTTGTGGGAAAGATAGATGAGTCCGTGGAGATCCCTTTGAGTTTCTTGGGGAAGCTCCTGGAGCGCGGAGAGCAGTTCCTCATTGGGAATTGCCGGGTTGTTCAATTTTACGAGAAATGCGCGTAGCTGAGCTTCGAAGAGCCTTTCCGCGGCGATGGCCTGTCTTCTCATTTGGATGGAGATCATTTGATCTATCAGAGGAGTTCCCTTCTTGCCGATCAGCCAAGGTAATTTAATCTCTTGAAGTCTATTGGGGTTTTTCTCGAGCTCTCGTGTTCCATATTCATAGGCGTCGGGAGTTTTATCATTTACCCAAATGGCATAGCGCAGAGTGTTTAAGGATTCGTGCGGTATCTCGTCCACGCTTTGTGATTGAGCGGTTTTAACTGCGAATTCAGCATCCGATTTTTGTTTTGTGTATTTTTCGATATCAGCTTCGATGTGCAGTGCGCTGCTGAGCGCGATTGTTTCTTGCGGCTGAGGAACAGCTGCCCGAGAATAGTGATGCATATAGCTTGTGAATGCCGAGCCTTTTTCGCCATGGAGGATCTGATCGATTTCGGACTCTTCGACAAACCGGATTCTGCCGTCATCGGCCTCGATCCACCGGTCTTCGACTTTCTTGTAGCAAATGTAATGGCCGCCGCCTGTCCCGCCGCTGTGGACGATGAAAGAATCAAGCTCATAAGCGGCTGTCTTGTTCTTAAGGGTTGCTTCGGGGGGCAGCGTGAGCGTTCTGTTGATCATCACGGGCGTCGTGATCTTATATCCTCTTCCATCAGCGTGCGCTCCAAAGCGTTTGATGGTCAGCATGAATTCGCTGGGAGTGCGCAGGAACTGACGGCATTCGCCGGTGAGTTTGAAGTTTTGAAGGCGGCCGCTCTGCAGTAGATATTGCGCCTGATTATGATCATCGACGAGGGTATTTCTAAAATAGTCCGTCAGGAGGGACTGGAAAGAGAGATGGCCCTTGTTTTGCACATCCAAAAGGATTTGATAATCGTTGCAGATGACGCTTGAAGAATTGTCTGCGCTCAATCGGGAATAATCATCCTGGGAAACTTTGAAAGGATCGGCTTCCCGCTCTTCTCCCGCGGGGCGGTAATGGCGGCGGGTCTCCATGGGGCTGTAAAGATCGGAAAAGGCGGGATTGTTTGGATTCTGCTCACGCAGAATCTGCTCATATTTGCCCATCATCACTTGCATGGCTTCATAAGCATCCTCATGGGTCGATTGAGATTTGGAAAAGATTTCGTGCCTTGTGATGGGATTCACATGCCCAAATAAGTGGTTGAAAGCGAGCCTCACCTCCTGGGTGATGTCGCTGGATACAGGCTGTTTTTGCTGCAGAGCTGTTTCATACGCCTTTAACGCATTTTGCAGGGCGATGCCGTGTTTTTTCGAAGGGTCGTAGACGTGCCTCTGAGCATGGTAATCGGCCACGGTTTCGTAGGCTTGCCTGAAGCTGGGAACGCAAACGATCATGGAAAGAAGAGAATTGGCCCAGCAATTGGCAGATTTATTGCCAAAGCCGGTTGCATAGTCCAGCGCAGTTTTTGGAGTTTGTTCCGAGCTTGGAGCCGGCGGGGTTATTTGATCGCTGGGCGGCGCAATCGGCTCTACGCGTCCAATAAGCGGATTCGACGCGAGATCAATAGAATGGGCAAGGATTTCAGCTAGTTTGACCTGAACATCGTCTAAGACAGTCTCTACATTGACTGTGATCTCTTTTTCTCCTCCACTAAAATAACGGCTGACGTTGGTGGGCGCCTTATTTAAAGCTGTGGTGATTTTTTCTGACAGATCTGACATTCTGCGGACGAGTGCTTCCACCTCATCGGGGTCGATGCTTAGGTTAGAACTCTCGTAGCAGAAATTGAATTCTGTCATTAAGCGTGAGATGTGGGAAAAGCTGACTTGTTTTGACATGGGATCCCCCAAATGGCAATAATTATTTAACTATGTTTAGTTTATGTCAAATATTGTATCACAAATTAATGTTTATTTAAATAAACTAATATTTTTAATCGTTCTATTTCTTTCCTTTCAAGGCCAGGGGTTTGCAGAACATGCGGGGATTCGTTCTTTAAGGGATCGTTCAAAAATAACTTTGCCAGTTATCGAGGAGAAAAACGGTTCAGATCTTGAGGATTTTTCCGCAGCAGGGGTTCCCTCCCACCCCTGCAAGGGAAAATCCTCAAGAGATGAATCGATTTTTCCCTCGAGAACTGGCAAAGTTATTTCTGAACAATCCCTAACCCTCGATGAGAAGATCGGCCAGCTTTTTGTGATTCCCGCCTGTCAACTGCGAGGGGACGACCATTTGGAGGATCTGCAAAGGCTGATCGGGGAAGGCAAAGCGGGAGGGATTCTTTTGAAACAGGGAACCGCCGAAGGTCAAAGGGCCCTGATTGATAAGCTGCAGAAGCTTTCCCCTTTACCCCTTCTTTGCATGCAGGATGGGGAATGGGGGCTCGCCATGCGCCTCAGCGATGTGATCTCTTTTCCCAGGAACCTCACCCTCGGGGCTGTCCAGGACATTTCCCTCTTATATCAGCTCGGCCAGGAGATCGGGCGCCAGTGCAGTTTTGTCGGGGCGCATATCAACCTTGCGCCTGTCGTCGACGTCAATAGCAATCCGCTCAACCCGATCATCCACATGCGCTCTTTTGGCGAAGATCCCTTTCAAGTGGCGCTGCGCGGAGAGGTCATTATGAGGGGAATGCAGTCGCAGGGGATCTTTGCCTGTGCCAAACATTTTCCCGGACATGGAGATACCTCTGTCGATTCCCACGTCGACCTTCCCTATGTCACGCATGACCGCGAGCAATTGGAAAAAGTCGAGCTTTTCCCTTTCACCTGGCTCATCCAGTCTGGAGTAAAATCGGTGATGTCCGCCCATCTTTATGTCAATGCTCTGGCAGAGACGGCATTGCTCCCGGCGACTTTTTCCAAACAGATCATCTCAAGCCTTCTGCAAAAGGAAATGGGCTTTGAAGGATTAATTATTACCGATGCGCTGAACATGAAGGCCCTGGCAAAAATGTGCAGTCCGGCTCAGATCGCCATTGATGCACTCCTCGCCGGTCATGATTTGCTTTTGTATGGGGATCATATCGCTCCGAACATCGATCAAATTTTGCGATCCGACTTACCGGAAGCATTTGCAGCGTTGAAGGCAGCGGTTCAGAATCATGAGATTTCAGAAGAGGCGATTGACGAACGGGTCAGCAAAATCTTGAACGCAAAAAAAGAACTTGGCCTTTTTCAGAACTGCTTTTGCCAGTGGGAAGAAAATATTGCCGATAAGATCAACTCTGCTTGGGCTTATGCATTGAAAAAACGCCTTTTTCAGGAGGCGATCACTGTCGTTCGAAATGATGAGGGATTGCTCCCCTTGAAAGAGGAGCGCGTCGCTATCGTCGAATGGGGGAAATCGTCTACTTTTAAAGAGCTCATGGAAGAGGAGTTTAAGACGGAGGCGATCTCGCTGACCGATCCTCAGCTTTTTACCAAGCTGCAGGAGTATGCCTGCGCTGTTGTCGCGCTGTCGAAATTGACGACATCTCCTCCTGACTTTGAATTGGAGCTCAATGAAGAGGCGATTCTCCACGCGCTAGCAGAAAGCAAGATCCCTGTCATCGCGGTTGTGTTTGGAACGCCCTACAGCATTTCCAGGCTGCCGCAATTCTCCGCCCTTGTGATCGCCTATGAGAATGAAAAAGAGGCCCAGGAGGCTGCCGCAGAAGTGATTTTCGGCAGGATTGCTCCCAAAGGGAGACTGCCCGTCAGCGTAAAGCCCTACTTTGAGGCGGGGGCTGGGTTGTTCTGGTAATGATAGGCTTAACTTTTTTCGTCTCCCAGTAGCCATCTCCATAATTGTACTGTATCCTATCTCCGAGATTGATCCGATGTGTAGCGACAAACATGATGAAGGGCAGGCCGTCATAGTAATATTCGACGGTTTTGGCATTGGCAAACTCATCCGATGTGTGGTTCATGTAGCGCATGGCATTGCCTGCGAGCCGACCATCAACGTGTAGCCCTTCAAAAGAAGAGCCTTCAAACTCAAAAGCATAGTCTTTGTCTTGAACAGGAGTCGGTCAGATAGCCAGCGTAGTAGCCGATGACATCGCCGGGATTGTATTGCTCTTTTGCATCGAGTCCGTAGCCGATCGTTTCGCCAATCCACTCGATCCCATATTTTCTAGTCCAAGGGTCACTACCGTCAGCACTTGAGCGATCGATGCAATCTTCAAATAACTGAGCGATTCTTAGATCTTCTTCTGAAGGTTCTAAGGTGAATGTTGTTTCGTACTCTTCCCAGCACGCATCGACTTGTTCTTCGCAGTCTTCGTCAACAGTGACGGCAGTTGTGAAAAGTACCTGGGTTTTGATGTCGAATTGGTTGAGAAATACAGGATCGTAATAAGGTTCTTCTTCAGATAACGCCATAGATTCAAATATGGCTTGCGGCAATGGTTCTTCATCGATGTTCATTGTGTCTGAGCCATTCATATTGCCAGCAAATGCTTCCATGGCTTTCTGCATGAGAAAGGGGCCGATGGAAAACCTTTGCTGATCTTCATCAGATAGATGAGGGCCTAAGACGTTGCTGGCCTCAAGCCACAAGGTAGATAAGCCCGAAGAATAATTCCCTGAAATCATGATTATTCCATAGTTTAATTTTTTTCGTTTATTATTATAGCTGTTTTTTAATTTAATTGTTAATGTTTATTTTGTTTACTAATTAAGTTATTAATACTTAATCACAAAAAAAACACCCCGGATTGCTCAGGGGGTGTTTTGTTGGAGAGACGTCTAAGGAAATACTTGAATTACTTCTTGTCGTCGTCGTCGAGGATTTCGACTTCGGCTTCCTCGATGTCGGGTTTGGCTTGCTTGTCTTGGTGCTGGCCGCTGGCTCCGGGAGGAGGGGTTTGTCCATGCTCTTCAGCGCCGCCTTGGGCCTGCATCGCCTCGCCGATTTTCTGCATTGCGGTGCTCAGGTCGTCGTGGGCCGCTTTGATCAACTCGGGATTGTTCTGCTCGAGGGCTTTCTTAACGGCGTCAATTTTGCCTTGGATCTCATCGACGACATTTTTAGGAAGCTTGTCTTTGTACTCATTGAGGGCTTTTTGAGCGCGGAAGACGAGAGAGTCGGCCTCATTGCGGACCTCAACCTCTTCCTTGCGCTTCTTGTCCTCTTCCATGTGCTCTTCGGCATCGCGGAGCATCCGTTTGACTTCCGCTTCGGACAGGCCCGATTTGGCCTCGATGCGGATCTTCTGCTCTTTTCCGCTCTGTTTATCTTTAGCGGAAACGTGGAGGATGCCGTCTGCGTCGATATCGAAGGCGACTTCGATCTGCGGCATGCCGCGGGGAGCAGGAGGGATGTCAGTCAAATCGAAGCGGCCGATTTCTTTGTTGTCCTTGGCCATTTTGCGCTCGCCCTGGAGGACGACGATGGTGACTGCCGGCTGGTTATCGGCAGCTGTTGAGAAGACTTGCTTCTTTTGCGTCGGAATTGTCGTATTGCGCTCGACAATTGGGGTCAATACGCCGCCAAGCGTCTCAATGCCGAGCGTGAGCGGGATGACGTCGAGAAGGAGCACGTCTTTGACGTCGCCGGTGAGGACTGCGCCCTGGATCGCGGCGCCTACAGCGACGACTTCATCCGGGTTAACGCCTTTATGCGGTTCTCTGCCGAAGGTCTCTTTCACTTGTCTTTCGACGGCCGGCATGCGCGTCATGCCTCCGACGAGGATCACGTCATCGATTTTTTCTTTGGTAAGACCTGCGTCTTTGAGAGCTTTAAGGCAAGGCTCTACCGTTCTTTCGATCAGATCGTGGACGAGGCTTTCGAGCTTCGAGCGGCTCAAGGTCAAAGCGAGGTGCTTAGGGCCTGTCGCGTCCATCGTGATGAACGGTTGGTTGATCTCTGTCGTCTGAGTGCCGGAGAGCTCGATTTTGGCTTTTTCGGCGGCATCGCGCAGACGCTGCAGGGCCATTTTGTCTTTGCTTAAATCAAGGCCATGCTCTTTTTTGAACTCGTCGAGCATCCAGTGTAGAATGGCGTTATCAAAATCGTCGCCGCCCAGGTGGGTGTCGCCGTTGGTGGCGAGCACTTCAAAGACGCCGTCGCCGATCTCGAGGACCGAGACGTCGAATGTACCGCCTCCAAGGTCAAATACCACAATCTTTTTGTCGTGTTGTTTGTCGAGGCCATAAGCAAGTGCGGCAGCAGTCGGTTCCGGGATGATCCGTTTGACATCGAGCCCTGCGATGCGGCCTGCGTCTTTGGTCGACTGGCGCTGGGAGTCGTTGAAATAAGCAGGGACGGTGATGACGGCCTCGGTGATTTTTTCTCCGAGATAGGCTTCTGCCGTCTCTTTCATTTTCATGAGGATTTGGGCAGCGACTTCTTCGGGAGTGACGATTTTGCCTTCGATCTCAAAGACGGCGTCGCCGTTGGCATTTTGAGTGACTTTATAGGGGACGGTCTTGATCTCCGATTGCACTTCCGCAAATTTGCGTCCAATGAAGCGCTTGGAGGAAAAGATCGTGCGCTCGGGGTTTGTCACTGCCTGGCGTTTGGCTGCAATGCCGACGAGGCGCTCTCCGCCTTTGTAGCCGACGACGGAGGGTGTTGTGCGCCCGCCTTCTGCGTTCGCAATGACTTTCGGCGAGCCTCCTTCCATGATGGCGACGCATGAGTTGGTCGTCCCGAGGTCAATACCGATGATGAATTTACTTTTCTTTTGTTCTGCCATAATTATGTTCTCCTTAAAAAATTAAATTTGATCGTCCGTTGTGGGGGCGTCCTGATTTTCGAGTGGTGTTTGCCCCTCATTCTTCTTGTTAGCTTGCGGCGCAATGGCGACTTTCACACGGGCAGGCCGCACGATATGCTCGCCGCTGCGATATCCTTTGACGTACTCTTTTAAAATTGTGCCATCGGGCTTGTCTGTCGTCTCTTCGGTTTCGATGGCGTAGTGCATGTGGGGATCGAATTTGCTGCCTTCGGAATGAAATGCCGTCACGCCGTGATTGCTTAAAACGTCCTTGAATTGCCCTAAGATCATGATAAATCCTTGCGCCCAGTTGCGCATCTCATCCGACATCCCTTTGGTAAATTGCAAGGCGTTCTCGAGGTTGTCGATGGGACCTAAAATCTCAGAGACGACATTCTCAACGGCAAAGCGGGTCATCTCCTGTTTCTCTTTCTGCATCCGCTTGCGGGTGTTGTCGACGTCAGCGAGCAAGCGCAGGTATTTCTCTTTGTATTCTTTCAATTCTTCTTCGATGGTCATCTCTTTTTTGGGTTCGGCGGAAACGTTTGGGGTTTGTTCTTCTGTCATGTGTTCTCCTGGAAAGTAGTCTTGTCTTCAAGCAGCAGCGTCTGGCTCTGGTCCAGGAATCCGGGGTTGTTCTTCTGGAATTCCAGGCTGGAAGGTTTGGGACTGCGGAATGAGATTTTAAATTTATAGACGCTCTTGGTGAGCGATTCTGAAATGGATTCTGAAATCTGCCCCAGCTGGCCAAAGAGCTCGCGGTAGGGGATCCGGTTGGGCCCTAAAATTCCGAAGGCGCCGCAAAGACTTTGATTGATGCGGTAAGGAATGGCGATCACAGAGCAGGAGGTCGCTTCGGGTGAAAAGGGGAGGAGGTCGTCTCCGATCCAGCAGCACATTTTTCCCGATTCGCAGGTGGTTGAGAGAAGCTTGCGCAACATCTGTTTGTTCTCAAAGAGGGCAAGCCCGCTAGCGAGTGCGGCGGCGTCATTGAAATCAGGGTAGGCGAGCAGCTTGGAAAATCCGGCCTGGAATAAATCTTCCGCGCTAAAGTTGGTGTAGCTGACGATGTGGCGGAGCATCACTTCTTTATAGAGACGGGCTCCGAGGGTTTCTTCATCGGGGTCGAGCGTCGGCTTTTCGATTCCGGTGAGGCGCCAATGGAAGTAGGATTCAAGGCGTTTGAGAGTGAAGCTCGACTGCTTTTTATCGGTGTGGAGCACCTCGGTCCGGATGATTCCGAAATCGGTGATCAGGACGCAAAGCAGGCGGCGCTCGTCGATATAGACGAGCTTGATATCGAGAATGAAGTCTTGATCAAAGCGGGGCGCGGAGAGAAAAACGGCGCAGGCGGTGATGTCGCTGATTTTTTCAGCGGCCTGTAATAAATAGGATGCGACCTCGCGAGTCTCTTTTTTGAGAAGCCGTGCGATCTCTTTTTTTTCTTCCAAAGCAATGCGGGGCTTGTCGCTATGGGCCTCGGCGTACACTTTATAAGCTAAAGCTGTTGGGATTCTCCCACCGGAAGAATGCTGTTGCTTGACGAAACCGTCTTCTTCGAGTTTGGCAAAGTAATTGCGGATGGTCGCCGAGCTCAAAGCCTCAAAGCCGTTTTCTCTGAGTGTATTGGATCCAATCGGCTTGCCCGACTGGAGGTAGAGGTCGACGAGTCCGAAGAGGATCATCCTCTCCCTCTGGTCTTTAGCTGGTTTTTTTGGAGTTAATGTTTTCATACCATCAATATAACAAAGGGAGGGGGAAATTGGCAAGAAAAAATTAGCAGTCTCGATGTGTGACTGCTTGTTTTATTTGTAAGTTACTTATTATTATGGATTTATATTTATGAAAAAATCGGAAGTTAAAACGCAAAGACGCTAAGGCGCAAAGAAAAAAACCTTTCTTTGCGCCTTAGCGTCTTTGCGTTAAATTTCCTATTTCCTCCTACAGCGGGTAATTTCCGACGATCAGGGGGTCCTGGGTAATTAGGGGAAGCACATCGATAATCGAAGGCGACCATTCCAACCCGCGATAATAGACGATCCTCGAGGCGATATGGCAGGCGATGACCGCCTTCTTATGGACGTCTGGGACGTCATCGAGGACCCTAGCTTGGTATTTGCTCCTAAGCAGGGGAGGGCAGTAATTGAGGAGGCAGCGGACGAGGGGGTCTTTGGGGTCGCTCGAAAGGTCGATTGTCTGCAAATAACCGAGCAGCTGGTCCTTGTACATGTTGATGCGCTCGGAGGTCCATTCGGAGATATCGGTGAGGAACGCCTGTGTGTCCCGATGGCTTTTCAGCATCAATTGCGCCTCTTCGCGGGACCTTTCTTTAATGATCTCGAGAATTTCAGCCACGATCTTCGGTTTTTCCTTGAGAAACTCCTCTTCGGAAAGGGTCAAGCTGAAAAGCACCTCAAAGGAGGAGCAGATGACGCCTCCTTTATTGGCAGAGCTGTCTTTGATGATGATCACACCCATTTTTTCTAGCGAGCGGCGGGCCCAGGGGGTCAGATAGAGGTTGGCTCCTTCGATGATCGCTTTTGCAGTCGGCTTGCCGGTCTCGTCGAGAAAATCCTTCAGATTATTTTCGTTCAATGTTCTTGGCCGCCCTCCGCCGGGAATAAAGATATCCGCCTTGACGGCATGGACGTTGTGGCGAAGAAGATGGTTCATCTCGTTGCCGGAAAGCCATTCTTCCACGAGCTTTCCATCTTGTTTGCGCCAGCAGAGCGTCTGTTGGGCATAGGCGGTTTGCTCCCGTTTGGTCCGCGTATCGAGAAGGAATCCTCCTTCATTTAATTTCTCAGGAGGGTAAAAGCGGATTGGTTTGGACTCTGTGAAAAGCTGGTAGATGATTTCGAGGTCGAGTCCTACCGGATCAAAAATCGTTCCCGAAACATCGATTGTCGCGAGTAGCTTTGCCGTCTTGGGAAAGAAGCGATAAAGGTTGTACATCTGGTTGCCGGCCACGTCTCCGTCGGGCCCGCCGGACATCTTGATCGTAAACGCGTCTCTTTTCGGATCGATCCCCATGTATTTCAGGACCTCTTCCATATAGACGTTGACGCCGAGAGAGGTCACTCCATATTCTTTATGGTTGATGCCGGCCCCGGGTTTACTTGAAATGAAGGCGCCGCCCGGTTTGTAATTGTAGTGTTTGCTAAAGCTTGCGATCCATTCGATCATCGCATTGTGCATGTTCTCATCGGGGCCCAGATAAATGTATTCCGGCTTTTTCCAGTAATCGACGATGTTTTTGGCGCGGAGCTTCCCGTCCGGATCGCAATTGATCAGGGCGAGGAAGCTTTCGATATAAGAGCGCTGGGTCTGATAGAGATATTCCAGTTTCTGTTCTTTGTGGAATGCGCGCAGTTTGTCTTTGATCTCTTCGGAAGTCAATCCGGCGTCTTCCAATTCGCGTTTATAGATATATTCTTCCGAGAGCAGCCGTTCATAGGGCTCGAGAAAGATGACCCCTTTTGCGCCGCCTTCGGGGATGTCTTTGTTCTTCTTGTTCTGGGTATAGGCGAGGTTGTAGCACTCGGAAAAGACATTGCTCCTCTCTGCGATCATCTGCTCCATCCTTTCGGGAAATACGGTGCGCAAACCCCCGCGCGAAAGATCGCGGAAGCGGATATGGAAGCCAATGAAGTAAAGGCCTTTCATAAAGAAGATCGCGTAGGGGAGTTCGGGGAACTTGTCTTTTCTGTCGAAAGGGAGATAGTCGAGATAGGCGGGATCGAGCCGGAAAGAAAACGCCGTTTTGTTCTTGCGGTAGTAATTGGTCTTCAAAGTGTAGTCGATCATGTTCATCCCTTGCTTCAGGATGTTCCTTCTCCGGGTATCGTTAAGCTGGTTGCCCGTATCGAGGTTATCGACGAGTCGAATGAAATCCTCTCTGACTTTCATATATTCTTCGAGGTTGACGGCCTCCGGGTTGAACTTGAGGTCAAACGCCTGCACAAGTTTGACGGTCAGTTCAGGATGTCGGCACAGTCCGTCTTCGATGTGATCGAGGGCATACATATTTATGTCCGCGTGGACGAGGGACTGATGGATAAAATGGACCATCGTTTTGACGAGGTTGCCTTGATTGCCGGTAAGAAGGCCGGTGTCGATAAAGGCGTTTTCAATCGTCTCCATTCCTTCAAAGTATTTGAGCGTGACAAGTTCTTTCAGGAAGTCAGGGAGATCGGCCTCTTCCCAGGCCGCTCCGCCTTTCATGCCGTGGAGCCCCAGAGACATGAGCAAAACATTTTGCCGGCTGTAGGGATCGATGTAGGTGGCATTGACCCTTTTCATGACAAGGCCGTGTCGGTGGATCACTTCCGCCAAATGGTAGAGAAAGTTGTACTTGGGGACATTGCGCCAGGCAAAAACGATCTGCAGCGAAGGGGTGTCTTTTTTTTCTTTCCAGTCTTCATTGTAGCGCGCTTCGTACTGGCAGTTGTCGCGGGATCTGGCCCGAAAGAACATATCGAGTGCAAGGACGAGGCGCTCATTTGTCATCGCTTTTATAAACATCGGGCTTAATCGGCTGATCAGCTCGTGCATGTCGCTTTCAGTGACTTCGGGATTGCGCGCCTTGATCTGCTGAAAGATCTCTTTTTCCTTTTCCGGCGGGAAGAGGTCTTCGGCGGTCTTTTCCACGTAATCGCTAAAGAGCAGCCTGGCGATGCGCAGCGGCGCCTTTACACCGCGAAAGGGAGGAGGCTCGTTTGAGACGAAGGAGCGGTAATTTTTGATCCCATAGCTCTTATAATGTTTTAAGATGCGCAGGTCGACATCGGGGCTGTCGAGGCTCAATGTATAGGCCATATTTTTGAGGTGCAAGTGGGAAAAATAGTCATTGAGATTGAATCCCATCAGACTATAGACGATTAAGAGGATGCTATCCGGGTCGACCTCTTCAAAAAAACTCGGGGGCATATGCTTCTCGATCCAGGAATAGTGCTCTTCGAAACGCTTGCTCTCTTTCTGGATTGCCGTTTGGAGCTGGTCTTTTGATAGTCTTTGCGTTTGGCGGGGGGTGCTCATAGAGGGCTCCTTTCGATAACGTCTACTGGTTCTTAGAGATACCAGTTTAAATTTTTTTTTACACTAAGAAGAATGGGGGGGGGGGATTCATCTTCACCGTTCATCCCCTGGAGAGTGAATTATATTTTATAAATATAATAAAATAAATTTAAAAACAGAATTATATTGAATTAATATTAATTATAATTTATAGTTTTAATTACAATAATAATTACAGGTAACGCCATGTTCAGTATTCAACCGAAAGCAGAAATTCCAGATGCAAGGGAGCAAAGTATTGTCATCGCGCTCTCATTGGATACTATTCCAGAAGAAATGTGGGTGTCCATCATTTCCAATTTAGGTTCAGCTAAAGATCTGACATCATTTGGTGAGGCATGCAGAACGTTCCATCTCATTTCTCAAGAAGAAGTGCTTTGGAAAGTTCTTTTTCGCAATGATTTTCCCGGCGCCTTTTCTATCCTTAGCCCCTCTCCGGATCATGGTTATCTAGACCTTTATAGAGATTGCGCCATTCAGATGCGTAATTTTGGAGTTGGTGTCTACAAAAAGCGAACGCTGGAAGGCCCTACAAAGGGAGTCGCTCGTCTTGAAGTTGAGGGAAATCGCCTTGTTGCGGGCTCTGAAAATGGCACCATTGAGATTTGGGATATGGAAACCAAAGAACGCCTACATGAGCTTAAAGATTGCACAGACATAAACGGTCTCCTTAAAGTTGCAGGAAAATACCTGGTTACGGCCAAGCACCTTGACGGTACAACGCTGATCTTCATCTGGGATGTAGAAACCGGAAAGCGCCTTCATGAAATTAGAGTGGACAGCAATTTAGGAGTCCAGTTTCTTAAAATCGTAGGAAATCGTCTTTTTGTGGGATACGATACCACGATGGGGATCTGGAATATAAAGACTGGAGAGCGCCAACATTTGCTTACAGGTCATGAACATTTCGTCAGTTGTTGTGATGTTATCGAAAAACACCTTTTCACGGGCTCATGGGATAAAACGGTTCGGATCTGGAATCTAGAAACCGGGGAGTTCCAATGTGTGATTAAAGTTTGCGAGAATCATATCAATGATCTTAAAGTCGTTAGAAAATACCTCGTGCTAACATCAAAGGAAACGATTCAAATATGTGATATAGAAACGGGAAAGTGTCTTCATGAGTTTAAATGTGAAGAATATCATCGATTCAACGATCTTCAAGTAGTTGGAAAATATTTTGTTGCGAACTCAGCAGATAAGAAAATCTGTATCTGGAATAGAGAGACATGGCAACTCCTTCACCAGCCTACCTGTCTTGGCGATAATCTACAACTTCAAGCCGTTGAAAAATACCTGATTGGGGGCTCAGGTGTGTGCGCAACTGGTCAGGTTCCAAAAAAGGCTGGATTCAGATCTGGGATACCGAGACGGGAAAGTGTCTTCATGAGATTGATTGCGACAATTACAGGATCGATAGTCTTCAGGTGGTCGGGAGCCGCATTGTGCTGGCCTCAAAATATGATAGCGCAATTCGGATCTTGGATTTTGGCAATTCCCCAGAGTTAGAGCCTCTTAAGAGGTCGTAAGGAAATAACTTGTTCATTTAAACTGCGTCAAAGCCCCGGGGTTGATCTCTCGCAAGTGGGTCCATATTGACTTAATATTGACCCACTTGCGAGAGGTCAACCGCGGGAGCTTTCACGCAGTTTAAATGCGCAAGTAATTCCCTTACGACCTCTAAGCAGCCGAAGTGAGTTTAGGCCGACGAGGACGGTGCCCCCTTCGTGCATGATCACGGCCAGCCAAAGGGGCACAAGTCCCAGCAGGGCGGGGGTTGTTGCGAAGACGATCACGCAAAGGGCAAGCGAGATGTTTTGTTTGACAATCGCCAGAGTCTGTCTGGACTTGTGCACCAGCCAGTCTAGAAGGGTCAGATCGTCGTTCAAAAAGACGATGTCGGAGGCGTCGATGGCCGTTGCGCTTCCGATCTTTCCAAGCGAAATCCCGACGGTGGACCTGGCAAGCGCCGGCGCGTCATTGATCCCGTCCCCGACCATGATCAATCCTTCAAAGCGTGAAAATTCAGCGACTTTTGCCAGCTTGTCCTCGGGGCGCAGGTTGGCAAAGACTTCTTCAATCCCCACTTTTGCAGACACTGCTTTGGCGATGTCGGCGTGATCTCCGGTGAGCATCATCGGTCTCAAATGCACCTCTTTTTTCAATCGCTCGATGAGAGCGATCGATTCCGGACGGACAGTATCGATGAAATGAAACAAGAACAGCGTATCTTCCACAAGCAAAAGCGTGCTCATGTGCCCCTCTCGCTGCATGGAGCCTTGCATCGCTTCCCATTTGTCTCTCAGAGAAGGAGGGATTTTCTGGCCGATGAATTCAGCGTGCCCGATCGAGGCATGCGATGCTCGTCCATGGAGCAAGATGTTCCCTTCTAATCCAGATCCGTGGATGGCTTTGAAGGCGAGCAGTTCGGTTGGCTTGATGTGTTTTTCTCTGGCAGCGGCGATGAGGGCGTCGGCGATGGGATGCACGGCATTGCGCTCGAGCGCATGGGCGATGCCAAGAGCGTCATCTATGCTGCAAAAGGGTTCTTTGACGTAAATGGACTCGATCGCAACACAGGTCAGTTTGCCCGTCGTCAAGGTGCCCGTTTTGTCAAAGGCGATCCGTTTGCAGCCGGCGAGCGCGTCGAGCACGATGCCGCCTTTGAGCAGGATTCCTCTGCGCGCGCAACAGCTGATCGCGCTTAAGTAAGCGGTCGGCGTGGCGATAATCAGGGCGCAGGGCGATGCCGCGATCAGGAAAGCGAGCGCGCGGTAGATCCCTCCTTCCGGACCAAGGTAAGGGATGGAAAATAGGAGGGGGATCGCGATGGCGAAGACGACAAACAGGGACATGATCGTCATCGCGTACCATTTGCCGAAACGGTCGAGAAATCGCTGCAGCTGTGGTTTTGCCTCTTGGGCCTGCGTGATGAGCTGGATGATGCGCGTGAGCGTCGAATCGCTGCTCGTGCGCGTCACCTCGATCGTCAGCGTCCCGTCGAGATTGCGCGTTCCGGCCTGGACCTCATCGTCCTTCTTTTTTGCTACGGGGTGGCTTTCCCCTGTCAGATGGAACAAATTGACAAAGGAGCTTCCTTCCATCACGATCCCGTCCAAAGGAACGATCTCGCCCGCCTTGATTAATAAGCGAGATCCTAGAGGAATTTCTTTGACGGATTTATCGTAAAGGGTCCCGTCGGGAGCAAGGACGCAGGCAGAGCGCGGAGACAGGCGGTTTAAACTGAGGAGCGTGCCTTTAGTCTTGTCGGAGACCATGTTCTCCATGGCAGCCGACAGCTCAAAAAGCACGAGCAATAGCGCTCCTTCCATCCCGCTTCCGATGATGACTGAGAGCAGTGCGGCGAGGGTCATCAGGACGTCGATATTGATCTCGAGATTTTTCAAGTCCTCGATCGATCCCAAAAGGGCCGGCGTTCCTGCCAGGAAATAGACGAGCAGCAAAAGGAGATTGGACAGAGGGGGGATAAAGAACGATGTCGTGAAGGAGAGAAGGAGTAAAAGAGCGGAAAAAAGAGCCGTTTTCAAGGGGAGGTTCTTTCCCCAGGAACGGGAGGAAGGAGTGAGAAAAGGGCTGATGCTTTCTTCTTTTCCGGAAGCGAAGAACTCATCGAAAATAAAAGGGCCTGCAGGAGTAGTCATTTATATTGAATGAGGGGGATTAAAAAATAAACGCAGCCGGCGACGACTCCGGCGATTGCGAGGTTCCACACGATCGCGTTCCATGCGCGGTTGCGCTCTAGTTTGGCGGAGATTGCCGCAGAGAGGGCGACGACGATGCCGGCAAAAAGGGGAAGGCCGAATGTTGGGAATGCCCACAAGCCAAGCAGGCAGAAGCTGGCGCTGGCAATCGATCCGCACAGCGCGCCAAAGGCTTGTTTGAGTGGGTGTTCATAGGCCTCTAGCGTCAGTCCCAGCTCTTCTTCAAGCATGACGCGCAGCAGCCGATTGTCGTCGGCCATCAATACGTCGATGACTTCCTCGAGGAGTTTTCCACTGAATCCTTTGGCCAGATACATCTCAGTCAATTCCTGTCTTTCCTGGGCGCGGTGGTGCTGAATCTCCCAACGCTCTTCTTCAATGAGCCGATGCAGCCTTTCGACGCGCATCCACCCAAGAAGAGCGCTGCGGGCGCATTTCCACAGGACCCATCCGGCAGAAAACAGGAGCAGGACAATCCATAGGGTGTCAAAGGCGAAGAAATGGGAAAGGACGACCCACAGGATCAAGAGGGCGACCGCCATCTCTTTAGACGCATCGGCCCCTCCTGCAATATGGCCGGCCATTTCCATGCCATGGATTTCTGACGAGGCCACTCTGCCGCGCGTCCTCGCTTCTCTAAGATGTTCGACGACTGATTTTCCGCGGAAGTGCTCCGAAGGGGGAGGCAGGGTCATGAATCACCCTTCCTGAAGTAGATGCGAGAGCAGGTTGACCATGTCGAGATAGTCCTGGTTGGCCATCACTTCGCGGATCGAATGCATCGAAAGCTGGGGACAGCCGATGTCGACGGTGTTGATGCCGGTGCCTGTAGCAACGAGGGGCCCTACGGTGCTCCCGCAGGGGATATCGGACCTGCATACGTAAGATTGATAAGGCAGGTTGAGCGTTTGGCAGGCCTGGACGATCACGGCGGCGGAGAGGGCGTTGGAAGCGTATTTCTGGTCGGCGTTGTACTTGAGGACGATCCCTTTTCCCAGTAACGGGATGTGGTGCGGCTCGTGTTTTTTGGGATAATTGGGGTTTAAGGCATGGGCCATGTCGATGGAAACGCACAGAGATTTGTTTTTCAAAAGCAAAACTTCTTCGGCGTCGATATTCAGGCCGTGCCCGATCCTCTGAAGGATGTCGTTTAAAAATGGGGAAGCTGCACCTTCTTTGCTGCGCGATCCGATCTCTTCATTATCCCAGAATAATCCCATTTGCAGAACATGGGATGAGGGTTTTTCCTGTATTGCAAGCGCAGAAAGGGATGCGTGGACACTCACCAGATTGTCGATGCGGTAAGAGGCGATCATCTCGTTTTCAAAACCGACGAAGCGGGAAGGCTCATGAGGAACCAAAAAAAGCTCAAAGGAGAGCAGCGAGTGGAAAGAGAGGTGGCGGCGGAGGAGTTTTTCCAAGGCATCGAGCGGGGAACCTTGTTCGTCCGAAAGGCCGACAATGGGGGACAAGTGCTCTTGTTTATTGAGGTGGAGTCCTTTTTCGTTCACTTCGCGGTCGAGATGGATTGCAAGCTGAGGGATGAAGAGGAGCGCATCGTCGAGATACACCAAGCGCTCTTCGGAATGTCCTGCGCCGGTCATGATCACCACTCTTCCCGCGAGCGCCAGATCGCGATTGAGCCATGAGGAAAGAAGCGGGCTGCCGTACACTTCAACGCCGAATTGGGTCATGTTTGCAGTCTGATAGGCCGGCAAGGGTTTTAATTTGAGTGCAGGGGAGTCGGTATGCGAGGCTAAAATAAGCGCCTGATCGGGGCGTCTTTCGGGAAGGGAGAAGGCGCAAAGCGTTCCACCTCGGACGACAAAATACCTTTTGCCAAGTTCCAGATGCCATTTCTCCTCTTCATGCAGAGGGTGAAACTCCCTAATCGCCAGGCGGTTGCCGATCTCTTTGACGGCATGCCAGGACGTGGGCGAGGAATCGAGGAATGCTTTGAGGTCAGTCAAAATATGCGACATGGCTCTTCTCTCCGTTTAACAAACAGGACGGGAACCCATCCCAGTAAAATTTTTCGTCGATTTTCAGGATTATTTTGGCCGATTTTCGATTCTTTTGCTGGGGGTTATATCAACATTCGTATATTACCCTAAAGCAAAAGAATCGAAAATCAGCTCAAAAGAACCCGAAAATCGACTGAAACTTTTTACTGGGATGGGTTCAGCTCTTTGATCCCATTCAAATACTTGTGTAATACCACAGGAAGAGTTACGGAGCCATCTTCATTTTGGTTATTCTCGAGGAGAGCGACCATCAAGCGCGATGTCGCAAGTCCCGATCCGTTCAAGGTATGCACTAGTTCAGGCTTTTCTTCTTTATGCCGGTAGCGGATTTGCGAGCGGCGCGCCTGATAGTCTGTGCAATGGGAGACGGAAGAGACTTCGTAATAGCGGTTTTGACCGGGAAGATAAACTTCGATGTCTACAGTTTTTGCGGCGGCAAACGACATGTCGCCGGTGACAAGCAGCATGTTGCGGTAATGCAAATTGAGACCTTGCAGGATTGTTTCAGCGCTGGCCATCATCTGTTCGAACATCTGATCGCTTTGATCCGGCTTGGTGAATGCAAACATCTCCACCTTGTTGAACTGATGCATGCGGATCAACCCGCGTTCGGATGAGCCAGCGGCGCCGGCCTCTCTGCGGAAGCAAGGAGTATAGGCGATGTATTTTTTCGGGAGCTCTTCTTCCTTGAGGATTTCATCGTAGTAGAGCCCATTGAGAGCGGCTTCGGCTGTCGGGATGAGGTAAAGCTGATAGTCTTCGTCGGAGATTTTGAAGAGCTGTTTTTCGAATTTCGGCAGCTGGCCGACGCCGAACATGATCTCGGGGCGCACGAGAAGGGGGAGCATCCACATCTGAAACCCATTTTCCAGGTGGATGTCGATCATGTAATTGAGGAGCGCCCATTCGAGGCGTGCTCCCATGTCGCGGTAGATGGGCCATCCGCTGCCTGAGATTTTCGCACCGCGTTTAAAATCAAAGAGGCAGAGTTTTTCGTTCAGCTCCACGTGATTTTTGAAAGGAAATGCGAATTCCCTTTTTTCTCCAAAGGTCTTGATGCAGACATTGTCTTTGGGATCGGGAGATACTTTGATGTCGTCGCGAGGGAGGTTAGGCAAAGAGGCGAGTTTTTGATTGAGTTCGTGCTCGAGCGCACCCAGTTCGTGGTCGAGGATTGCGATCTTATCGCCAAGGCCCGCTACTTCCTTCATCAGCTCGGAAGTGTCTTGCTTATCCCGTTTTTTTTCGCCGATTTCTTTGGAGAGGTGGTTGCGAGAGGCCTTTAACTCCTCAACATTGAGCTTGATCACGCGGATCCTCTCGTCGAGAGCGACGATGGACGTAAGATCGATCTCGGGATCTTTGGTCTTCAGTTTCTTTTCGATTGCTTCGCGATTTGCGCGGATAAGCCTGATATCGAGCATCGGTTTGCTCCGTTAAAAAATAAGATAATGGAGTTTGAATATAGGAGCTTGAATGCTAAATGTCAATCGGCTGGTGAAGCCTTGCAGGTGACTGAGTATTAAAAAAATATTTTTGAGTTTTAAATGGCGCTTCCCACTCACCTGTCGGAAACACAGCACTGCGTGTCCGTGTTTCCCGCTGGCCTTCTTGAGCCTCATCTCGCTTTGCCAAATCGCGTCCTCGTCAGGGGGCCGGACGGAGTCCTGGTCCCCCCACGCCACACCGCAGGTCTTCCGGAAGCTGCACAGGTTTTTGTTGTTTTCAAGCTTAGGGTGTCGCAGCTTTCAGAAGACCTGTCGGTGCGGGCTTTCCTGCGGTGCGATTTTGCTTTGCGATCTGATGCCTCGGGCTGCTCGTGCGCTCACTTCCCGCCCGGGCTTCGCCATGATCGGGCGGGTCCCTTCTCGCGTCGACTCGCAGAGCCATTTTGCGGGGTCCGAACAACTCACATGGGTTCATGTTTCTAATGTTGAACGACTTGCGATATTGCCTCCACGAGACGAAGTCCGGAGGGGAGTGAGCGCACGAGCAGTCTGAAAATTAAAATATTTTTTAAAAAGCTTTGAAATAAAGTAAATACATGCCTATTAAAAAATGCAATAAAAGTGTAAAATATACACAACTGCAAATACTAACAAAAAATAAAATAATTAGGTTAATTATATGTTTTCTGCAACTTTATCTACGTGCGTGACAACACAAATTGATTGTGAAAAGTACATTATGGACAGTCAGATTATTGGTGATCGTCTGGGGGGAAGAGATAATAGATCTGTTATTCTTCAATATGAAAGCGGTTCTGAGTGGATTGTTTTAGATATAAACCCACTAGAGCGTTTTTGTGGTTATTTGTATTTACAAGATGCTTTGAAGACATCGGGTTTTAGTGATGTTGAGCCTGCAGAAAACAGAATGGCAATACGTGATCGTAAGATTATTTATTTATCTAAATACTGTGGTGAGAAAAGGCCTTCATTTTTTGAACATGGGACTCAAATTCATGCTTTCAAAGAGTGCACAGGATTTAAAGACATAGCGGGATGCGCAAATTTTAGAGTGGAAGGCGATAAAATATATGTATTTGATACAGAAAAATGGAGTTTTGATGAAAGTGTGCATGAAAAAATCGATTCATTTGTTCATTTACATGACGCTATCCGGGCATCTCTTGAAGAAAAATTAGAAAGTTTGGAGAAGTAGGTTTGTTATGTCTCTTGAAATTAACGGCACATACATCTTAGCTCCAGCGTCATTGGAAATGGCAAAAGAAATATCTGACGAAGTGAATCAGGCCTATGGCGCACATTTTAACAAATATATTGAAGACGCTCCCGGGCATCCCATCGAGCGTACAGATGAAAATAAAATCAGGGAGATGATTTTGGATCCTTCGATGTCGCTTTATGTGCTTATTGAAAAGACAAGCCGCGTTGTCGCCGGTACCATCTGCTATGTTCCAACAAAGAAAAGGGACCAAGGCTATTTTGGTCTTTTCTCTCTTGCAGAGGAAGCTAAAGGAAAACACATAGGCAGTCAGATGGTTTCATTGGTTGAAAGCAAGGCGAAGGCGGATGGAAAAAAACGCATGAAGATTGATGTGTCGGGGTTTGCAGAAAAATTGCACGGCCACTATGAACAATTAGGCTATCAAAGGACGGGTAAAACCGTGAAATTTGAGGACGGCATTCACTGGAAACTTAAACCGAAATACGCAGCGAGTGAAAATGCAGACTTTGTCATATTTAAGAAAAATTTAATCTCTTAGCATTGTGACTCCTCTCCCGATCTCTGACCACCTCAGAATTATAATAAAAAATTTATAATCAACCCTTTTGTCCTTGAAATGCGGGGGGAATCTGTGATAACCTCACCTTTTATTAACAGGACTAGCTATGGCCAAATTTCCTATCGCACAGAACCCTCTTCTTCTACGCTACCACCGTTTAATGGACGCATTTGCCAAATCGGACGACGAAAGAGACTTTTATCTCGATAAGGTCGAGGGGTTTATCGTTTATGTCGATCTGGACAAAGGGCAGAAGGAGATCGATGACCTGGAACAAGAGCTTGCAGCTAACTCCGAGCGCTACTGCCTTCTTCCGAAAATGACTTTTTACGAGACGAAGAAGTTCATGGAGGGGTTTGTAAACGAAAAAGTTTACGACATCGACACGAAAGAAAAATTGCTCGATATCATCCAGTCGAAAGAAGCCAGGGAAAATTTTCTTGAATTCATCTACGACCATCTGACGGAACTCGAGAAGTGGCAGCTCTATTACGTGGAGCGCTCCCGCATTCGCATCATCGAGTGGCTCCGTTCGCAGAACATCCAGTTTGTCTTTGAGGAGGATCTCGACGTCACGAAGAGTATGATGGAGAAACTGAAACGGTATTTATTCGATGTCAAGGTTTCCAAAGACGTGAGTTTGGTGCGCGAAACGCTTGCTGCCAAAGCGAAGACCTACTATTCCAATGAGGCATTGAATCCTCGTCCCAAAAGGGGGCGTCCGCCGAAACAAGTGGCCAAAGTGGAAATCGAACCGCAAGTCGCCGTCGACATGTACACGACAGTCCCTGCGGTCTGCCGCATGTTCCTCTACTTGCCGGAGATCACAAGCGCTGCCAGCGTCACGTTCTCAGCGAAATTCGACACGGAGGCCCAGCTGCTTGCCAACCTTCGCGGCAGTACCCGCGTTAAAGTTGATACGAAGCTCCAAGCGCTCTCCGAGCGGCTTGAATCCCTGCGCACTCTCTCTAGCCGTCTTGCCGGCATTGAGGAGATCACCACCGGGGCAGAAGGCCGTCTGATCAAGGCTGTCAGCAAAAAAGCGGAAGAGGTTGAAGAGGAAGAAAAGGAAGTCCCCGGGCCGCCTAAGAAGCGCGCGATCATGGAAGTGGTCAAAGGATTCCTTCCCGGCGGTAAAAAGAAAGAAAAACCTGCGGCGAAACAAGAGCCCGCGCCGGCTAAAAAGCCGGGCGTCAAGATGGTGACGCATATCCAATCCAAAAAACCTAAGAAGAAGTAACAATGGGATACCAAGATCTCGAAGTCATCGACGAAAAGCAGACCAGCGGCAAAGAGGCATGTTTAAACGTGCTCGAAGCGATGTATTTGACCCGCTTTGCCGATGAAAAGATGCAGAAGCTCATCCGCCAGAACAAGGGGGGGACTTTCCATCTTTGCGTGAATGGCCACGAAATGGTCGGCGCCGTTTGTGCATTGTCTTTGACTCCGGGAAAAGATTGGGGCCTGCCTTACTACCGCGACCGCGCTTTTGCGATCGGTCTGGGCTGTTCGTTAAGGGATATCATCGGCGCATGCCTTGCCAGGGCGGTGCCTCACCATTCGGGCGGACGGATGATGCCGGAACACTTCACCCATAAAGGGCTGCACATTCCCTGCCAGTCGAGCTGCGTTGGTTCCCAATTCCTTCAAGCGGTCGGCGTCGCAAAGGCCCTTCAACTCCAGGACAAGGATGAAGTCGTGTATGTTTCCGCCGGCGATGGAGCCACCTCGCAAGGCGATTTCCACGAAGCGATCAATTTTGCCTGTTTGCACCGCTTAAGCGTCATTTTCGTCATCCAGGACAATGGATGGGCAATCTCAGTGCCAGTCTCTGATCAAACCGCCGGCGGCAATATCGCCAAGATGGCGCGCGGTTATGAGGGACTTTCTGTGTTTGATGTCGACGGCTGCAATTATGAAGAGATCTCGCGCGCGATGACAACCGCTGTCGCAAAAGGGCGTGCAAAATTGGGCCCCAGCCTCATCGTCGCCCACGTCCCCCGCATTGGAGCGCACAGCAGCAGCGACGACCCTTCGAAATATAAAGAAGTACAGTGCATCCAAGAGGAAAAAGCCAGAGATCCGATCCCGCGTTTCGAAGCGTGGCTCTCCGATATGGGCTTGATCACAAGCATTGAGCTCGAAGCGATGAGGGACCGCTGCTTCAAACAAATCGAAGCCGCCTCTTTAGAAGCGGAGCAGATCCCGTTTCCTGAAAAGTCGACGGCAGCCAAAGGCGTTTTCAAAGAAGTCGACACGACTCAATTTACTCCGTTCGTAGAAGACGATTCTCCCACTGCTGCTGATAGCATAGTTATGATGGACGCGCTCAACCACGCACTCGATGAAGAGATGAAGCGCGATCGCAGCGTCGTCGTGTTTGGCCAGGACGTCGCCCATGGAAAGGGCGGTGTTTTCGGCATCACGCGCACCCTCACTGCTACGCATGGGGCGGACCGCTGTTTCAATTCTCCTCTTGCCGAATCGAGCATCATCGGAATTGCCATGGGGATGTCGATGGCCGGCAGCAAACCGGTGGCCGAAGTTCAATTCGCCGACTACATGTGGACCGGCGTCAATCAGCTCTTCAATGAACTCGCCAGCCTGCATTACCGTTCCAACGGCGAATTCAACTGCCCTGTTGTCCTGCGTCTGCCTTATGGCGGCTACATCCAGGGCGGACCGTATCACTCGCAAAGCATCGAAGCTTTCCTCGCTCACGCACCTGGCCTCAAAGTCGTCGTTCCGAGCAACGCCGCCGATGCCAAACGCCTTCTGAAAGCTGCGATCCGCGATCCCAACCCGGTCATCTTCCTCGAGCACAAAGCCCTTTACCGCCAGCGCGTCTTCTGCGCCCGCAAAGAGCCTAAAGAAGATGAGCTACAACCGTTCGGAAAAGCGAAAATTGTCCGTCAAGGCAGCGATATCACAGTCGTCTGTTGGGGGATGATGGTCTTCATGGCGTCCCAAGTCGCCGATACGCTTGCCCAAGAGGGGATTTCCGTCGAAGTGATCGACTTAAGGACGATCGTGCCTGTCGACACGCAGACGGTCGTGCAATCGGTGCGCAAAACGGGAAAGCTTCTCGTCGCCCATGAAGCGCCGAGGACGTGTGGATTTGGGGCGGAAGTTTCTGCCCGCATCGTCGAAGAGGCGTTCCAATTCCTGGATGCCCCTGTGAAGAGGGTGACCGGAGAGGATTGTCCCGTTCCGTATTGCAAAGACCTCGAAGACGAGGTGCTGCCTCAGCTTGCCGATCTGGAAAAAGCCATTCGCGAGCTAGCAAACTTCTAAGAGGCTGCCTGTGAATTAAGGCTTCGTCGATTTTCGGGATTATTTTGGCCAATATTTGAATCGAAAATTGGCTGAAAAGAACCCGAAAATCGACAGAAGCTTAATTCGCAGACAGCTTCTCAACTTTCACTTTTCTGCGGTGTGGACGAACGCGAGGTTGACGGCTCTTCTTCGTACGTTTGATTTTCGAAGAAACATGATTAATCATCTGCGCATTCAATTTGCCTAAACGCAAGATCTTTTGTTCGATGCCGCAAAAGGATTCCTTTTTTGCAGGTTCTTTCTTCTCTCCTTTCAAGAGATCGTTCATATGCACCAGACGCGCAAGGAGGCTCTCTTGCGTCTTTTGCAGTGCCTCTACTTCGCTGGCATAAAGAGTGCTCAACGAAGCGCGTTTGACCACATTTGCATTTTCGATCAACCGATCTAAAGTGGCGTCGATATCAGCCAATATTTCTTCACTTGATCTGACCATTTTCTAACTCCATTTTACTATTCATATTGTCTTATTAACTGTTTTTTTATGGTTCATGTTTTAAAAAATATAACGAACCTATTTCTAGTTATAAAACCAAATAGGTAGATTTTGTCAAAACATTTGTTTAATTTTTTTTGTTAGAAAATGATAAATCTTGATTCTTGTGAAAAAAAGATTGCAGCATAAATTCACAAAACCTAAGCGGGGGTAGTATATAATCGGTGAGGAAATTCTCGAAAATAGTCACGCACATCTCTACCTTTTGCCCAGTAGTTGTCCTGGTTTAACGATGAAGCTATATGCACGAGAGATTCGCATACGGGCATTGGAATTCCCTTTTCTTTAGCAAGCAAGACAAGAGGCACAAAATGAAAAGGGATTTCTTCTGTAATATAACGGTGTTTTAAGGAACTAGGAGAAAGTAAAGTCTGATGCACAGTTGATTGTTTGAAAAAATCATAAATAGTTGTGCAACTGCAAGGGTACATTTCTAGAAGAATTTCTAATAATGTAAAATGTTGTAAATGAAAGAATTCTAAAAGGGCTTTTTTTCCTCATCAATCGTTTGTATGACATTAGCCACTGAGGGGGTAATTTCATACGCATTTTTTTGCTGATAAGATCCCAGTTGTTCAATGCGAGAGGTGTTTAATATCGTACTCGGTGCATGGACAGTTGGGCCAGGGGAAATAATATTCATCCTCAGTATGGAGCTATCTTCAACAAGATTTGGGTAAAATTTTAAAATTTGTTCAATTACTTTTCTGTTTTCATTTTCTACAAAAGAAATGCGAGTGTTGTTCTTTTTTGCCATGATTGTGAGTTCGTTTTCATGAAAAAATCGACAGGCAAAGGGTAGGGTTTGTGTTTCTGCGATGTGAAATTTTTTCCCAACATTCTCTTTTTTAATGAGTTGTTCCATATATATGCCTGCAAAGTAGCCAGGGACATAGATCACATATTGAGAGTTTTTCCCATATTTTATGATGTCTTTGATATACCTTTCTTGGGCGAAGGCTGGAACAACAACCAAAATTAGATCTGCGTGTGCAATGGCTTCTGACACATTGCAAGTTGTCTTGGGTGCGTATGCAAAATGCATAATTCCCTTCACCTCTAAAGATGTTCCGTTAAGGCTTTGAATTCGGGAAGAGTGTTCTGGATATGCAGCAATAGTGGTATTTACTTTCATTGCGTGTAAATCTGCGCCGAAGGCAAAACCTCCTGGGCCCGCACCTAAGATCGTCACATTCATAAAAACCTCAAAATGTAAATCTTCGTAGGATGAATAACGCTACAATGCAATGTAAAAGTATAACTATGCTAAATGGCCAAAAAGCCGTTTTTGGGAGCAAGGAAACAATAGAACTTGCAAGAACTCCTCCCGTAAATATGGCAGTTCCGTACAAGGCGCTTGCGCTGCCGGAAACGGTTGGAAAAGAGGATAAAACAGCGGCAAGACAATTGGTGGAAACGAGTGCCAAATTAATGAAAATGAGGAACATCGGAATAACGAAAATGAGGAATGTCATCTGTAAATAAATTGAAGTAATGCAATTCAGAATAGATATGAGAAGGATAAGGTATAAGCTAATTTTGATAATATTTGTTTTGTCGTAATAATGAATTATTCGAGCGTTCAATAAAAGCCCGATGGCATAGCTCAAGAGGATTAATAATACCGTCCATCCATAATGGATAGGGGATAAGTGCAGCAGATTTTGTAAAAGAAAAGGGCTTTCTGTATAAAAGGCGGCTAACATGCCATACAAAAATATCGCAGATAAGAAATATCCAATTGCTCTACGATCTAAAAAAATGACTCGATAATTTTTTATAATTGCGCGGATGTGAATTGGTTGAATTTTTTTTCTGTCTTTTGTTTCACGAAATTTCCAAAATAGCATTGCCCATATTATAAATGATGATAATGCCAGTAAAATAAAATTAAAGCGCCATCCCAAATATTGCTGTATATATCCTCCTATTACAGGTGCAATCATGGGAACGCAAACCCAGGCCAGGCCTAAAACAGATAATTTCCGGACAAGTTCTTTTCCTTCGAATAGATCTCGCATAATCACTCGAGCCATAAGGACAGCTGCACCAATACCTAAGCCTTGTGCTAAGCGTAGATATAGAAGCGTGACTCCTGAAGAAGTCATGGCGGTTCCAACGCAAGTAAAAAAAAATATACCGATCCCGACAAGTAAAATTGGACGCCGTCCGAACCTGTCCGATAGAGGGCCGTAAAGCAATTGAGAAAGAATAGAGCCAAGTAGAAATGTGGTTATGCTCAATTGAGCCATTGCATGATCGGAATGAAGGTCCTTGCTTATTGATGGCAATGAAGGTAAATAGATATCAATAGCTAGTTGTCCCAATATTACAAATAATATTGCAAAACAAAATCCATTTTTTCGAGTAGATTTAATTGTGTTAGTCATATTAATTGCTATTAACACTGTGTGTATAGAGCTGTCAAGGTCATTGTTTCAAATTTTTTTCGTGATAACCAACTCGCAACAACGCAATGGATCATTTGCGCATTCAAATTTCACAAGCGCAAGATCTTTTGTTCTTCACTTGAAATGTTCATACTTTCTTATTATCTGTTTTTTATGGTTCGTGGTTTAAAAAATATAAATAACCGATTTATTGTTATAAAATGATGAATTTAGACTTTTATTATCAATCTGATGCGTGACATATATATATTCGTGAAATCCTCCGTCGAAAATACATAATTCTATTGAATAATTCCTGAATTTTGATTATTAGATATTTAATGTGAAAGTGTGGAAAAAAGGCTTGTAAATTTTATGAAAAACGAAAATGAGAACATCGTTTTAGGGGCAATCATTTGTACGATCGGATATTTTTTTATTGCCGTTATGGGAGCTTGCAGCAAGCTTGTCAGTTCTGAAACTTCGGTCGCTACAGTTGTCTTTTATCAATACGTTGTTTGCTTTTTGTTTACACTTCCACAAGTGTTCCGTCATGGGTTTAAGAGCCTTAAAACAAGACGGTGGGATTTGCATCTCACGAGAGATATCTCGGGAATTTTGAGCTTTTACTCACTGTTCTTTGCTTTAAAGAGTATTCCTCTTGTCGATGCAGTACTTCTTCAAAACACCGCTCCTCTTTGGATTCCATTGGTTGTTCTCATCTGGTTTCGTTTCCATGTTCATGGCCATCTGTGGTGGGGCATGATTTTGGGATTTATCGGGGTGATACTGATTTTAAAACCTGGCGCGGAGGCATTAAGCGTTGGTTCTTTCTTAGCTTTGGCTGCTGGGGTTTTTTTGGCAATTGCTCTTGTTTCTATTCGAAGGCTAGCCACCTCAGAGCCCTCTCATCGCATCCTTTTTTATTATTTTTTGGCAGGAGTTGTTGTAAGCGCTCCTTTTGTTCAATTTGTCATCCCTTCAACAAAAGATCAGCTTGCCATATTAGGAGTCGGTATCTTTTTTTACTTCGGTCAGCTCTTTATTACTTATTCATTTAAATACGGCAAAGCATCTACTTTTGCACCCATTGCTTATACGGCCGTTGTTTTTTCCGGAATTCTTGGCTGGCTAATTTGGGGAGATATCCCAAATTTAATGTCTTTTATAGGACTGATTCTTGTCATTATCGGGGGGATTGCATCGCTCTATTTTGAAAACAAGCATGAAAAGAAATTCTATCGTTCATAAGAATCTGTTTTAAAATTCATTTCTTTGTTACCTATTAACTGTCTTTTTGTTATAATATTAAAATATTTCAGATTTTTTTATGCCGTTGTTTTTCCAACTCACAACATCGCAATATTGGAAAAGTCGTAATTCCCTTTCTCAGGTAACTTATATACATAAGTGAATAAACAGAGCGTCAATCAATGGACCAAGCAGAAGAATACGTCAGACGCATATTGAAAGTGCTGATCTATATCGAAGAACATATCGATGAAAAGATGACGATGAAAGAATTGGCCAAAGCGGCCAGCTATTCTGTTTTTCATTTCGCCCGCGTGTTTCACATGGTGACGGGGGAATCGGCGTATCAATATGTCAAAAGGCTTAGGATGCAGAGGGCAGCAGGCAGGCTGCGCTACACTGAACAGCCGGTGACCGAAATCGCTCTTGACTCCACTTATGACACTCCTTCTGCATTCACTAAGGCCTTTAAGCAATGGATAGGCAAATCGCCTAGAGGCTATCGGACGCTGCATACGTCAATCCAAAACATGAAAAAGAAAATTAAGGAGTTACCCATGTTTACGCCTGATAAGATTGCAAAGAATAGTCCCGATTTGAATGTGCTGTTTATCCGAAGATATGGGAATTACAACAAGTCCGGTTGGGATGCATGGTCTGCGATGTCATCCTTCATGACGGATAACCATCTGGACAGATCGAAGCTGAGATGTTTTGGGATTAACCGCGACGCACCCAGTGTGACAAGCGAGGACAAGCTGCGCTATGATGCCTGCATCCTTGCTTCTCAAGAAGTGAAAGAAAAAGGAGAGGTTGCCCGCCAAATCATTAAAGGCGGCAAATATGCCGTCTTTACACATCCGGGATCTTACGATGGACTGGAAGATACGTTTAATCGGATCTTTCTGAAATGGCTCCCTGAAAGCCGGGAGCAGTTTGATGATTCCCGTACTGTTTTTTGCGAGTATCTCCATATGGAGTATGTCAAAACTCATCCCGAAAAGCTTGTGACGAAGCTGTATATTCCTTTGGTCTAATCAGCCAATTTATTCCTAGAAATGAAGAGTATTCGCCAATTGTCCAGCGGAATGCTGGACAATTGGCAATCAATTGGTCTAACTATCCGGAAATTCCGGATAGTTCAATCTGATCTAATTGCACCGCTAAAATTATTTAGCTTCCAGTAAATCGCCTTTCTTTTAAACTGCCTCAGCAAAAAAAATGAGGAGGTTGAATCATGAGTGGTATCACAGTCGCAACTAGACGCTTAACTACTGGTGTCCAAGAGACGTCTGAATGGTTCAGCCCTTTCGATAAACTGTCCGGTGAAGCGATATGTCAAGTTTTCTACCGTCTCGTCAATCCTAGAGACATTATGGCGTGCAGCCGCGTTTGCTGGAGTTGGCACGCGATTACGCAGGATTCTGGTTTTAAACAAAGCTTATTGAGGTGTTGGTTCCCAAGTTCATACGTGCCAAGGGGAGATCACTCTCAAGAGCAAATTAAGGATCAGCTCGCTATCTATAACAATGTTATCAATGGGATATACTCTTTTAAGAACGTCTCTTTACGGGTTTACCCAACTCACTGTTTGGCGACAGCAAACGGACCATTGTGGGGAGTAGATGATCAAGGTCATGTCTTGATTTATTTCGCTTCAGAGGGACAGATTGATCCTGATCCCACATATCTAACCAGCATAGATGGTCAAGTTCTCTCTCTTGCACCTACTGGAAGCAGCTTCTATTGTGGACTTAAAGACGGGGCCATTGAAGTTTTCGAAAGCAACGTATACCTCCAAGCGCTCGTTGGACATACAGATGCAGTGCATGCTCTGATCATGGCTAACGGCACTCTTTTCTCCGGCTCGCAAGACACATCGATTGTAGGATGGGATTTAACTGAGAGGCTGCCCTCTAACAAGTTTAGCGGCCATCAAGGTGCGGTGCGCTGTCTTGCTGCACTTAAATCAGGAAATATCGCTTCAGGCTCTGACGATCAAACGATCAAAATCTGGAACCCCAAGACAAATGAATGCATGCGCACATTAGGGGAACAGCAAGGGTTGGGAACGATTTTATGCCTCGTCGCAGATACAGAAGAAAGATTGTTTTCCGGCTCTTCGAGTGGCGAACTAAGCGTTTGGGATTTAAAGACGGGAGAGCGTTTAAGTTTCTTTAAGACGCATTCAGATGCGATTTGCCACGTCGCGATTGAAAATGGCCTGCTTTTTTCCGTCTCTAAAGATGGCTTGATGAAGGTGTGGAATTTGCTCACCCTCGACTGCCTGCAAACTCTTCAGATTCCCGATCAGGCTGAGCACAAGATCCGCAGTTGCGCTGCCCTCAGCGGCAAGCTGTTTTTTGCCAGAAGCTACTACATTGATGCTTTAGACTTGAAACCATCTCTTTGCGCTCTTGTTGCAGATATTGGGAACCGTTTTGCTCAGGGAGATTTAAGGCGATCTTTAGATCGATTTGCAAAACTGACTCAGCCTGTCAAAAATGAAATCTTTGGGGAACTTGGGATCATTTTAGCGCTCAACAGCGACGATCTTAATAGATGTGAAGTCGTTTTTTACAATCAAAATGCAGACAACACCTCTCAGCAAAACGCTCATGCTATCCACAACTACTTCTGCCACAGGCTACTCAAAGAGCTCAAAGAACATGCTAACGATGATCGGCTCTTATATGCGAAATTCGCTGAATTACCAGACTATTCTCGAGAAAAAGTCTTCACAGCACTTTATTTTCTGACTAAGGACAGCCCTAACTTTGAGGAGTATTCTCATAAGACACATGAAATATTTAAAGCAGATTGCAAACATTATGGAGAACGTGCGTTTTATCAAATGCAAGGTGTGTGTTCTACCTTTGAGCAACGACTTCAAGCAATCGAAAAATCTACGGAATCGCTCCCTCAATTTCAGTGATCGAATGACTGTGAGGTGATAACAAATTCTCGCCTTTTGACAAGAGAGGCTTAAACGCCTTTCCCCTTGTATTCCTTTACTGTTGTTGGTAAAAGTGTGGCTTATTACAACGGTTACATTTGACAATGATTGGATTTTGTCCGCTCGCATCCGGCTCTAAGGGAAATTGCATTTACATTGGTACAAAGACGACAAAGATTTTGATCGACGCGGGGCTTAGCGCCAAGGCGATCCGCGAGAAGTTAGGAGAGATCGGAGTAAGTCTGGAAGATATCGATGCGGTGTTGATTACGCATGAACATACCGATCACATCAGAGGGCTGGGCATGCTGGGATGCAGGATGGGGATCCCGGTGTTTGCAAACAGCGACACGGCTAAAGCGATTTATGGGATTCTCGATGAGTGTCCTAAGTTCAAGATCTTCTCCACGGGGGAAACGTTTGAGTTTGGCGATTTGGAGGTGCACCCTTTCAGTATTCAGCATGATGCCGTCGATCCGGTGGCCTTTACAATTCGCACAGGAGGGTTGAAGCTGGGTTTTTGCGCGGACCTGGGGTTTGCGACGACGCTTGTTGTCAACCACTTGAAGGGCTGCGATTATCTCTATGTCGAAGCCAATCATGAGCCGTCGATGGTGCACGCATGCCCTAGGCCAATGGTCTATAAGAAGCGCGTTTTGAGCCGGCAGGGGCATTTGTCGAATGAGGAGTGCGCTAAGCTTCTCGAAGAAGTGTACCACGACGGCCTAAAGCATGTTCATCTCGCCCATCTGTCGAGCGAGTGCAATTCCCCTGAGCTGGCATTGAAGATCATCACGGAGAAGCTTAAGTCGCTGCAGGCGACGACCGAAGTGTCCATCGCCTTTCAAGAAAGTTTGAGCCGTTCTATTCCTTTTTAAACCTTTTCCACTTGGCCATTTTTGTCTGGATGGCTTTTTTAAGCTCAGCCGGAGTTCCTCCTTCGAGAAAGAAAATCGAGAGGGCGACAAGCGTGACATCGACAGCCTCGCATTTGAGCGCGTTCTTTGTGCTTTTTTTATACTGTGAGCCGGAAGACTTTGACGCGATGAGCACTTGCTCGGCGAGTTCGCCGGTTTCTTCCTGAAGCTTGATGGTGCGCTCGAGGAGGTTCTTTTTTTCAGAGAGGGAGAGCTTTTGGATTTCTTGGATGATCTTGTTCATAACGGAATGATCATCCCGTCGAAGGCCATGCGCGGACGGCAGGCGTATTTGATATCGTCAAAGACGTCATATTGCATCTGCATTTTTTTTAGCATGTCATTGTCCGTGTGCTTGGGGTCGTGGTGGGTGATCACCCATTCGCGGATTCCTGCGTGGACAATGAGGGCAGTGGCGTTGGTGATCGAGGAATGGCCCCAACCGACTTTCTCCTGATATTCGATAGGTGTGTATTGGGCTTCATGGATCAGAAAATCGCAATCGGAGAAGAACTTGATCATGCTGCGGTAAGGAGCGATCAAAGGATGGTTCTTGCCGATTAATCGGGGATCGCCATGGTATCCCATCAGGAATTCATTATCGGTGGCATAGCCAAAGGTGGTCTTGTTGATGCGGAACTTAAAACATACGGTTGCGCCCGGATGATACGCGTAGTGTGTGTCGACGATAATGGAGCCGATTTTGAAAGGGACTCCTTCATGGATGTCTTTAAAAATAAGGGTGGCCTGGATGTCATCGAGACGCACGGGGAAAAAAGCATGGGCAAGCATATCTGTGAAGAGCTCTCGCGTTGTCTTGTCAAAGCCTATCGGGGTATAGATGTTGATTGTGAACTCGGGATCATAGATCGGAGCGAAGAAGGGGAATCCTGCGAGATGGTCGAGATGGGTATGGCTGATCAAGAGATTGATGTTTTTTGGCCTGTAATCACCCAGCATAGCGCCCAAAGGGCGGATTCCGGTGCCTGAGTCGACGATGATCAAGTCATGGTTGTGTCGGATTTCCAGGGAGCTTGTGTTGCCTCCAAACCGAATGTAATCTGGCCCAGAAACGGGATTGGAGCCGCGCGTTCCCCAAAATTTGATATAGGAGTTTGGCGAGTGCATTTTGGGAAGGTAGCAATGCTTGCCTTCCATCGACGATGCTTTTCCCGAGAAGGAAGCAATTTGGAGTTTATTCTCGAAATAGCGTTTGAATAGGGAAAAGACTTCTTTGGGCTTGAATGGTTTTTCTAAAAAATAGGCGCATTCATGTTTGACGGCTGCCTGGTAATTCTGGATCATCGCGTGAGCAGTTGTGATGATCACGCCGATTTGATTGGTGCGGGGATCGTTCTTGATTTTGCGGAGGATTTCCATCCCATGAATTTGGGGGAGCATGAGCTCTACGAGAATCAAATCGGGTTGGAATGTGTCGAGCTTTGAAAGGCACTCAAACCCGCTTTTTGCCGTCTCAAAAACATAGTGGCTAGCGCTTTTATGTTTCCTAAGCAGTCTGGGTATCGTCTCATCGGGATCAGCGATAAGGATTCTCTTTTTTGCTTTATCCATGTTTCCTATGCCCTTAGAGTCTGTCGTTGAATTAAGGCTTCGTCGATTTTCGGGATTATTTTGGCCGATTTTCGATCCAAATTCGGGGGATAATATACGAAAATTTGATATTATCCCCCGAATTTGGATCGAAAATCGGCTCAAAAGAACCCGAAAATCGACAGAAGCTTAATGCAACGACAGACTCTTATTCGCATCTTAGCAGGGAATAGGGAAAATAAAGCAATTTTTTTATTCTTTGCTAGTTTCCTGCTCGTAGAACAGAGTTTTCTTCTTCTTCCACGCTGTCAGGAAGCAGGCGGCTCCGATGGAGGCAAAAATAAGGCTGATCACGTAGAAGTTGAGCACTTCCTTGGCGGTGAACTCAAGCACATCCTCATCGTTATCTAAAGGCAATCCTGGAATGCTTGCACCCGCAAAATTCTCATGTTCGATTTCGGCGCTTATCACAATGTCCTCAGGGACAACAATCTCAAAAATCAATGACGCAATGCAGAAGAAGCACATCACGTAGCCCATGAATTTTAAGCGCGGCACTAGCTTGCGTTCGACGTCGAGTTGGACGGGAATGTTTGGCTTGAGTTCTTCGATCTTATTCAAAAAGCTCTTGTTCTTCATAGGAGTTTCCGGGTTTGGAAGGGGGGATTGCGTTTTTAGAATCGATCAGGATGCGTCTGGGCTTGGCGCCTTCTTGAGCGCTGATGACGCCTTTGGTCTGTAGTTCGTCCATTAAGGAGGCGGCCCTGGCGTAGCCGATTTTGAGCTTGCGCTGCAGATATGTCGTCGAGGCGGTGCGCGTTTCGACGACGAGGTCAAAGGCTTGGTCGTAGAGGGTGTCTCGAGGATTGTCTTCACTGCTTTCGCCGGAAGAGGCATCATCGAACCTCATTTTGTCAAACGATTCGATCAGATAATTCGGCGGCGCCTGGTTGCAGATGAAAGAGACGACTTTATTGATCTCCTCGTCGCTGATGTAGGCGCCCTGGGAGCGGATGAGGGTCGAAGTGCCGGGAGGCAGGAAGAGCATGTCCCCGTTGCCCAGCAGGCTTTCTCCGCCGACGTCGTCGAGGATAATTTGCGAGTTGACGCGGCTGGAGACTTTGAAGGCGATGCGCGTGGGGAAGTTGGCTTTGATGAGGCCGGTGATCACTTCGCGCGAAGGGCGCTGGGTGGCGAGGATCAGGTGGATACCGACGGCCCTGGCCATCTGCGCGATGCGGGCAATCGGGGTTTCAAGGTCGGAGCTCGAGGCCATCATCAGGTCGGCAAACTCATCGATGATCGCGACAATGGCATGCATTTTAACGGGGATAGGGATGCTCAGCGACGATTCGAGCTCTTTGTTGATCTGGCGGTTGTTGAAGGCGATGATGTTGCGGACGCCGAGCTGTTTTAAAATGTCGTAGCGCGTCTGCATCTCTTTGACGAGCCAGCTGAGAGCGCTATAGGCGCCGTGGGCCTCCGTGATCACGGGCGCGATCATGTGGGGGAGGTTGGTATAGGGAGTCAGCTCGACTTTTTTCGGGTCGATCATCACAAGCTTGACTTCATCGGGCCTTGCATTCATCAGGATCGACATGATGACGGTATTGATACAAACGGACTTTCCTGAACCTGTAGCGCCGGCGATCAGGCAATGGGGCATTTTGGCAAGATCGCTGATGACGTTGTCGCCCGATACCGTTTTGCCAAGCAACAGAGGGACCATCATTTTACGGGGATTTTGGTGATAGCTGAGGAGGAGCTCTTTGAAGCTGACTTCCTGAGGATAGAGCGAGGGGATCTCGACGCCGACGGCGGCTTTGCCGGGAATGGGAGCGATGATGCGGATCGATTTGGCCTGGAGGTTGAGTGCAATATCGTTTTCGAGGGTTTTGATCTTTTGGACTTTGACGCCGATCGCCGGATGCACTTCGAACGATGTGATGGTCGGCCCGCAGTTGATCTCTCCCACTTTGGCCTCGATGCCAAAGCTCATCAGCGTCTCTTCGAGGATCTCCGCTTGCCGCTTGAGATCTTTTTTTAAAGAGGGCTGGTCGATTTTTTTGGGATTGTTGAGCAGCGTTGCGGGCGGGATCTGATAGGTGGTGAAATCGCCATTCACCACTTTTTGCGCGTTGATGGCGGCAAGGCGTTTATTTGCCGGAGATTTTGCTTCAGGAACTGTTTTTTTTTCTGCTTCTGCCTTGTCGCCCATGGTGCGGATTTTTAAATCGCCTTCTTTGCCTTTGCGCGGTTGATATATCGGCTGGGGAAGGTGTTTGGAGAGGGCGTTTTCGATCTCCTCGGGCGACTTTGCAGTCATCAACTGCATCTCGGGCTCTTTTTCAGAGGAGGGCTTAGAGGCGAGATTAGCGAGGGCTGCTTTAGAGGACTGCAGCTTTTGCTTGATCGAGGCGAGGAGTTCGATGAGGCGAATTTCGGTGAGGAGGAGGAAGGAGACGATCGCTGTGATTGAAAAGGTGATTCCGATGCCAACGTCGCTGAGCATCCTTTGCAGGTTCATCGTCGGCAAGTCGCAATAGAGGTAATAGAGGGGAACGCCGCCCAGGTTATAGCGGGTGGTGCGGTGGGGATAGGGGAGATCGAAAAGATGGGTCTCGGTGTAGATTTTGTTTTCCAGGAGCGAGGCAAGCGGCAGGCCGGCTTCCGCACAAAGATTCAGCAGCAAGCAGCAGGAAACGAGCAGAATTCCAAAGTAAATGGTTTTTGCTGTAAGCGAGGGAGTCGCTTTGCCTAAGAGAAATTGCCATCCCAGCCAGCTTACAAACGCAATGACCAGATAGCTGCATATCCCGAAAACGAAATTGAAGGTCCATCCCAATCCCCAGCCGACGAGCCCGAGCCAGTTTTTGCCCGGCACTTCCGCATGGAAACTCAGCAGGCTGAGCAAGAGAATGAGCGAAAAGCCGAGGAAGATTAATCCTTTGCCCTCTGGGGGAATGCGGGATTGTTTTTTGACTGCGGGAGTTTCTTTGGCCATGAGATCCCTCGCTTAAGAGAAGTTAAGGTATGCAGTCACAATAACACCAAATCCGAGGCAGTACCAGGCGAAAGGTTTGAGGTTGCCCTTTTCAAGATAAGAGAGAGCAAAACGAACGACGAGCAGCCCTGCTCCAAGCGATGCGATGAAACCGATCGCACATGCCGGTAAAAGGATAGTTGGAGGAGTTTCATGCGAGAGGGCGATTTTGAGGAGCTCCAAACAGTTGCCGCCGATGATTGTCGGGATGGAAAGCAAAAAGGAAAAGCGGACGGCCTCTTTAGGATCCCAGCCTAACACTTTTGCACAGGAGATCGTCGATGCGCTGCGGGAGATTCCTGGAATGAGGGCAGCAGACTGCATGGCTCCGATCCACAGGACATCGCTCATCTGCCTTTTCACTGTCGTGGACTGTTGTCTGCGGATGCGCAGTTTTTGTCCTGAGAAAAGGATGATCGCGGTCGTAATCAGGCAGATTCCCAAAAATTGCGGATGGGACGCAAAATCGCGCACTGGCTTCAGCAGGAAATAACAGGGAATGAGGGGAAGCGTAGCGACGAATAGAAGGAGGAGTTTTCTGCGGTCGCTGCGGAAGATGCGAAGGATCTCTTCTTTTAAAAAATAGAGCAGCGCGATGAGGGTTCCCAAGTGGCAGACGAGGTCGAAGACGACCTGGCTCTCAGAGCTTTCGATGTTGAAAAAGAGCTTGGCGAGTTTCAGATGCGCCGACGAACTCACCGGTAAAAACTCGGTCAGTCCTTGCAATATGCCGAAAATAAATGCTTCGATAAGGGACATGGAAATGAACCTCGATGATCCGCTTCAATATTTATCACAAATGGTCATTATCGGAGAAGAAGGGCGATCGACGGGGTTCGAACCCGCGACATTTGGATCCACAATCCAATGCTCTAACCAGCTGAGCTACGACCGCCATAAGAAGGTATTTTAAAGCCAACAGGTGCAACCCGAAGCGTCTACCTGAACGGCTTGAGGGGGAAAGTCTACCCTGGCTAGGGATTTTGAGTCAAATCTTCTCATTTAAAAATCGAATCTTCCCCCGGCAACAAGGCCCTGAGTGGATAGGTTACTATTTTCTTTAAAATAGGATCCTTTACGCAGCTCGTTCATGAAGTGGTTCATCTGGTTCACGCTAAACCATAAATTTGACTCCCAGCCGACGTGGAGCTCGATGTGCAGGCGGTCTTTGGCAAAATGGGTGTCCCAGCCAAATCCCATCCCCAGCTGCAGCGAAGAGAGCCCTTTCCAGAAACGGTCCTTGGTGCGGGCAATCGTCACTTCGTCTTCTTTAAAGCGCAAGTCTGCGTTGAGCTGCCCGTAAAGCAGGGATCCCGAGGCGATCCCGTAGACGGCAAAGCCGCAAGGGAGGGCAAATCGCGCATCGCCGCCGGCTCTTAATCCTCCGCCGCGAAAATCGCTATTCGAGTGCAGATCGCCAAACACAATGGGCGAAGTGGCATAGGCATAGTGCGTTTTAAGGTTCTGCTCAATCCACGCACCTCGCAGTCCAAAGAAGGGGCGAAGGGAGAAATGGCCACCGAACCAGGAGGAGCGTCCCCATTCCAAGTCAAAGACGTTGAGATCGAGTTTCCAGCGCGCCTTGGCCTCTGTCGCTGCTGTGAAAGGATTGAAATCGGGCTCTGCCCACAAAGGAAGTAGCGATCCGCTTTCTGAATGGGCAGATTCATGGCTCTTGGTTGAATACCATGTCCAATAAAAGGCGATGTCGTAGCCCTCTTTTGGGAAGTTAAGGCCGGCTCCGATGCGCAGGCCGCTTTCCCATTTGGGATCGATTTTTTTGAGCCTGCCGTTGAAGTCGATGCTGCCCTTTTGGGGGAAATCGCCCGTGCCGCTTCCAAGTCCTGTTTGTGCGAAGTAGAGTCCGTCTTCATTTGCAGTCCAATACAGATATTCGCCGAAAACGAACAGATTGCATCCCCCTTCGACTTGAAAGTTGCTCGGATAATTGACGCGGTCGTCGGGAGCAACGCTTACCGGTTTCCGTTGATCGCAAACAGCAGGTGCGCTGCAACAGAGTAGTAGGCAGGAGAGAAGTTTTTTATTTTTCAGCATTGTGACCTCGGTCCTGGCTTAAATTAGAAATCAAAACGCACGCCGAATGTTCCGCCGGCAAGCGCGAGATCGCCGTTCATCTGTTGGAGAGATCCTTCGCTCAGAGAATGGAAGTAATGGTTCATCTTATTTACGCCGAACCAGATGTTCTGCTCCCACCCGGCGTAAAGTCCGAAGTGATATCTGTCTCTATGCACATAGGTGTCCCAGCGAACGCCGAGTGCAAGCTGTGCTGAGGAGGCTGCATTGTGAAATCCATCTCTGGTGTTTGCCACTTTGACGGACTCCCAGCGTTCGTGAAAGTCGCAATCATAAAAGCCATAGAGCATCGATGCAGAGGCAATGCCATAGAAGCTCCATCCTCCGATCAGAGCAAAACGCATGTCGAGGCCGGCTCTAACGCCGACGCCGTCAAAGTCGGATTTTGGTTTGAGCTTCCCATCAGTGACGGGAGTGGTCGCATATTCGTAATGAATGTCTAAATGCTGGTTTATCCATGCACCTCGTATGCCGAAGAAAGGGCGCAATGAAAAATGTCTGCCAGCCCAGAAGGACCGCCCCATTTCCAGATCGATGACATTGTATTGCAGCGACCATTTCGCCCGGGCATTGAAAGCGCCATCTGTGCCTTCGCCGCTCACTTGGGGATGCCCCCACAGCGTGAGCAGCAGCCCTCTGGAGTGTCCTCTTGCGTGCGATTGGAACCAGGTCCAGTTGAGAAAGATGTCCCACTCATCATACGACATGTTGCCGCCGAGGCCGATGCGGAATCCAGGGCGGAAGTGGGGTTTGACTTTTTGCAGGTGGCCGTTGAAATTCTTTGTGCCGTCGGGGGGAACTGCGCTCGTTTGAGCTCCCGTATAGCCTTGCTGGGCGTAAAAGAGTCCGTCTTCTTTGGCGACCCACCAGAGAAATTCCGTATTGACGAAGATGTTCCATCCGTTTTCGACTTGAAAGCGGCTAGTGGGGTTCACCATGCCAATAGCTTCTTTCCCCTGTGTAGAAGAAGGCAAATCGTCAGCGCACAGTGAGGAGATTGCTGTTAATGTGATTCCCGAGATTGCAAGTATGCGTTTTTCCATGGCGGCTCCTTAGAGAAAACTGATCATCATGTTATACAGCTTTTTTTTCAACTGATTGTTGTTTCTCATATTGAACGATGCCGAGGAAAAATGCGGCTCCGAGAAAGCAAAGGACAAAGGAAAAAGAGATTTGTTTGCTGCGGATCGCAAAATCGAGGAAGGCAGGGGATTTCGTTGTCAGATTTAAGATCGACGAGACCCAGGCATTATTGAGCGCATGGAGCGCATGGCTCAAGAAAGGAAGGATTGGTGCAAAAATGAGGCTTGCAAAAAGCAGCAACATCGCAAGGCAAACGCATAAAGGAAAAAACAGATTGTAGGCGATGCTGAGCAGGGGAAATTTGTGAAAGAGGTGCAGGAGCACAGGTAAAGAGATCAGGTGGACGGCGAGATTTAAAGCCAGCGCCTGTCTTAAGAATGCAGAAAGCAGAAATCCATGCTTGTCGAAAAGGGACATCGCTTTAGCATCGGAATAAGAACGCATTGGCAGCAGGTAAGCGACCCAGCGGTGGACGATAGGGTAGAAGAGAAGAATTGCAAAGGTGCAGAGAAAAGTGAGTTGAAAGCTGAGCTGCAAGAGGTTCAGCGGATAAAAGAGAAGTTCCACGATCAATGCAGCGCCAAGGGCGTTTAATCCGGAGATCTTCAATGAAAATAGCTGGCCAATCGCGAAGAGGGTGATCGCAATATAAGCTCTTTGTATCGAAGGAGCATTTCCGAGAAACAGATAATAAAACGAAAGAAAGGCGATGAGTAGCTTTAAGCTGATCTTATGGCGAAAGAGAAGGCGCAGCAGAAAATTGCAGAAGAGCGCTGCAAGCGCAAAATGAAATCCTGAGATGGCGAGGATGTGCTGGAGTCCGATCTTGCCAAACTCCATGCTCAAAATCCTCTCGTCGATCTCTCCTGTCGCAAGGGCATTTAGAAAGGTGCGGGCATGAGGATCGGCGATCTCCTTCTTTAAATAGTGGGAGAGGGCTTGCTTGGCGCGGAAGCGCCATTCCGACAGATTAAAGAGAGAAGAGAGGGGAGTCCACGGGACCTTCTTTTCGGGTTTCAAGACGAAGACGTAATCAGCCTTTTGGCAAAGAGTTCCTTTGATTGCGTAGTCGGTGTTTGCCGGCGGCCTTTTGCCGAAGAGGGGAAGGTAGATGTTGCAAGGAAGTCCTTCGAAAATTGTCCCGTCCGCACTCTCAAAGCTGTTGAGCACTCCCTTGTAAAGAATAGAGCGGTTGAAAGGAGAGGAATAGATTTTCACCTGATCGATGTGAAATGTCCCTTTGCCCTGGATTTTTTCTTGGGGAATGATGATTTTGGGATGGCGGTACCCTGCATAGAAAAAAGCAGCGCAGAAGACAAGAAGGGCGGCGATCAGGGTGCGTTTGGATTTTGCCGTTGCACAAAGCGCTGCAAACAAAACTCCCAGGAGAGGGTCGGGCCTAAAGGCAATCGCAGTTCCAAGCAGCAGGGAAAGTCCGAGGAAGAGCGCGGGATTTTTGCTCCAGAACGAGCAGAAGTACTCCCGCAGGGATAAAATGCGCATTTTTCTTAAGACTTAGTTTTGGGGATCTCGTGATCAAGGCTGCGCGTGATCAGGCGCACGCCTCTTTCGCCGGTAAACATCGTCGCGCCCCATTCGAGCATGACCCCAAGGCGGTTTCGAAAGCCGATCAGGAACATGATATGGACAAAGGCCCACATCAACCAAGCCATAAAACCTGAAAACTGCAGTTTTCCAAACATCGCAATCGCTTTGGCTTTGCCTATCGTCGCCATGCTGCCTTTATCGAAATAGGAGAAGGGCTGGCGCTGCTCTTTAGGATGGCCTTTCTTGATGATTTTGGCGACATAGCGCCCTTCCTGCATGGCAACAGGGGCAACGCCGGGGAGGGGTTTTCCCTCTTTTCCAACGAGGCTTGAAGCGTCGCCGATGACAAAGACCTCGGGATGTTCGGGGATGCTTAAATCTGGACCGACGATGACCCTGCCGGCGCGGTCGAGCGGGACGTCCAGGGATTTGAGCATCGGGGAGACCTGGTTTCCGGCTGCCCAGATGGTATTTTTGCATGCGATGAACATTTCTTCGATTTGCACGCCTTCCTCGTTAATGTTCGTGACTTTTTTAGAAGTCAGAACTTTCACACCCATTTTTTCCAATATTTTTGTCGCGCGTTTCGCGAGTTTCTCCGGATACATCGGAAGAATGCGTGGCAGCGCTTCGACGAGATAGATCTTGGCATTTTTGGGATTGATCCTACGAAAGTTCTTGAACATTGTCTTATAGGCGATCTCGGCAATGGCGCCGGCCATTTCGACGCCGGTGGGGCCGCCGCCGATGACGACGAAATTCAAATATTTTTCTGCTTCGGAAATGCTATCGAGCCTTTCCGCCTTTTCAAAAGAGATCAGGATTTGTTCCCGGATTTTGAGGGCATCGCTCACTGTTTTAAGTCCGGGCGCGAACAGTTCCCATTCGTCTTTGCCAAAATAACTATGGCGAGCGCCGATGGAAATGACCAGATAGTCATAGCCGATGAGATCGCCATTTGCCATTGTGATTTGCTTGCTCTCTTTGTCGATCTTGACGACTTCTCCCATGATCACCGTTGTGTTTTCCTGGTGGCGCAGCACCTCGCGCAAAGGCGTTGCGATGTCGCCGGGAGATAAAGCCGCCGTAGCTACTTCATAAAGCAGGGGTTGGAAGAGATGGTGGTTGGTCTTGTCAATGAGGAGAACGTCGAGTTTGGCATTTTTTAGAGATTTAGCGACATTGAGCCCGCCGAATCCTCCTCCGATGACGACAACTTTAGTATAAGCCATGGCATTTCTCTCTAACAGGGAGCATTATAAATCAAACCGCAATTATCAGGAATTTTTTCCAAATAGGAATAAAATGCAACTGTTGTTTTTTGTCTTTCAAAAAAGAGTGCAGCTGCTAAAATCTATAATGTCTAGAGGGCATAGTTTGAGAGACTGCTAACAGTTTCTTAATTGTAAAAGTTTTCTGGCGTATTTTCGCCCGGATAGGCAAAATCTCTTGTTTTTCATGGAGTGCCTTTAATGAACTCCCATGTTCATCGGTTCTATCGAAAGTTCGCAGGCCAGGAGGCCCCCGTACGCCTTTACCATGAGGTGATCGGCTTGCACGAGGCCCCGATGTTCTCTTGGGAAGACATTTCCAAAAAGGCTCCTGCCTTACCCAAAGGATGGTACGAACTTTCCCGATTAACATCCGCCGACAGGATTGAGTTCACACGCGATTTTTGGCTTGCTACTTTGCCTTTTCTTCCCCATGCCCATGATTTTCTTTCAGGTTTCTTCAGCCGCTTGGACGACATCGGAGTTTACCTGACGCAGCTTCGCTTCGACTCCCCGTTTGAATGCGAGATCGTTTATAGCTTGAAGGACGGCAGCTGTTTTTACCACGGATCTCCTCCCTGCTCTAATAAGGAGATCGATCAGCTTATCGTGGAGTTCGAAGGAGTTCTTCCTGAAGATTATCTCTCCTTTTTAAAGATCCACGATGGTTTTAGCAAGCATACCGATACGGGGATCATTCGCACCCGCCATCTGCAAGAGGTCAGAAAACAGGTGCAGCAAGAACTGGAACAGATCGCTCATGAGCTCACTTCTTTGGGCCATCCGATCGATCCCGCTGACCTGATCCCCTTTTATGAGTCGTTCGGACAGCCCAGCTACCAGTGCTTTTTTACAGAGTGGACGCCCATTCATCAAGCGGGCAACGTCTATTACTCGCCGATCGAGAAGACCCTTTCCGACATCCGCGATCGCAACTCTTTGCAGGAGAACCTCGCCTTTCCGACTTTTTTGGATTGGCTGATTTTTTATTTGGAAAGCATAGAATAGGCAAGCAGAATGTACTCAGTGCAAGATCTATTCGATAAATACGGCCTGCACCTTGGCCTGAAGCTGATTGTCGGCAATAAAGGAATGAGGCGCCCGATCAAAGTTCCGGAAGTGCATCGTCCGGGCTTAAGCTTGTCCGGCTATTTGAAAAATTACGTCAGCCAACGCATCCTTATCTTTGGCAATGTCGAAACGCTTTACCTTAAAGACCTCAGCAAAGAAACCCGTCTGGAAAGGCTCCGCAACGTTCTCACCGTGCAAACCCCCGCTGTCATCGTGGCAGGCAGATACCAGCCCTCAAAGGAACTCATTCGCTATTGCGAAGAGGATGGAATCCCTCTTTTCAGGGCCAGCATGACGACGATGAACCTCCTCAGCAAAATGACCCTTTTGCTCAATGAAGAATTCTCTCCGACGATGACCTGTCATGGCACTCTTGTCGAAGCGTTCGGCGTCGGAGTCCTGATCCAGGGAGATTCCTCGGTGGGTAAAAGCGAGGCTGCGCTTGGACTGATCGAAAGAGGACATCGCCTGATCTCCGATGATGTCGTCAAGATCCGTCTGCGCGAAGGGACCTATCTCGAAGGATCAGGCCCTGAATTGACGCGCCACTTAATGGAGATTCGCGGAATCGGGATCATTAATGTCGCACATCTCTATGGGGCTGTTTGCGTGCGCGAAGATAAAACCGTCGATCTGATCGTCAAGCTCGAAGAGTGGGACGACCGCCGCTTTTACGACAGGATTGGACTGGATGAAAAATACTGCGACATTCTCGGGATCAAAGTTCCCTATCATGTATTGCCCGTCAAGCCCGGCCGCGATGTCGTGCTGTTGATTGAAACAATCATCTTGAACCACCGGCTAAAAGAAATGGGTTACAATTCCGCCAAGGAATTTAATACGAAGCTCCTCGAGACGATCTCGAAAAAACAAAATGAGAGGAAGAAAGGCCGTGAAACTCATGCGCAAAGTGCGAATTAAAAATCCCCTTGGACTGCACGCACGCCCTGCGACAGTCATCGCCAAGCTGCTGCAAGGGACGTCTTCTTCCGTTTCTTTCACTTACCGCAATGAGACGATCAACGCTCGGAGCATCATGAGCATTTTGATGCTGGCAGCGACAAAGAACTCCCTGATCACAGTGATCGTCGAGGGAGAGGATGCAGGCGAGACGATGGACAAGATCGTCATGGCCTTTGAAAACAAGTTCGGTGAATAACGTATGAATAAGCCCGAAGAGTTACTGATCCGAGGTTTTCCTGTCAGCGACGGAATCGCTATCGGCATTCCCTTTTTCCTGAATCCCATCGAGGAGGAAATTCCCGAGTTTTCAATCACTCTCAAAGAAGTCGATGGCGAGATCGCTAGGTATCGCAGCGCCCTTTTTTCCAGCCGCGAAGACCTGCAGCTGCTGCGCAGAAATCTTGCCGAAGAGGTGTCGGATGATGCGGCTACGATCATTGAAACCCATATCCAGATGCTAGACGATCCTCTGATCACGCAGAACATGGAAGAAAAAATCCGGCAATCGCTCCAGAATTCTGAATCAGTCTTTCAGTCTGTCATGACCGATTACGAGAAAAGGTTCTCTCAAAATACAGATGCGTTTTTTCAAGAGCGCCTCGTCGATGTGATGGACTTGGCCAGCCGCGTGCTGGGCCACTTATGTCCTGCAAAGGGTAACTCTCTATTAAACGTTCCTTTCAACTCTGTTGTCTTCGCAAAAGAATTGATTCCCTCGCATACTGCATCTGCCGAATCTTCGCGCGTCAGCGCCTTTGTGACACAGTCCGGCGGCGGTAATTCCCACGCCGCTCTTATCGCTCGCGCTAAAGGGATCCCCTACGTCGCATGCGTCGATGTTGGAGCCCTGCAAGAGATCCAGGCGCGCTGCGTCATTGTCGACGGGCAGGCCGGAGAGGTGATCTTCAATCCGCATCCTAAAACGTTGGAAACCTACAAGCAGCGCAAAACCCGCCTCAAGACCTCTTATCAGATTCTCCAAAATGAGCTCAAGTACGACTCGGAGACCATCGATGGATGCCAGGTGCAGGTTTTTGCCAATATCGGAAATATCGGAGATCTGGAAAATATCGAGCAATATGGACCCGAGGGCATCGGGCTTTTCCGCACTGAATATCTCTTCTTCCAGCGCCGCCATTTGATTTCTTCCGAAGAAGAGCAATACGAAGCCTATGTCAAATTGATTCAAATGGCCCGCGACATGCCTGTCGTGATCCGCGTCTTCGATGTGGGTGGAGATAAGAATCCTGAGCTTTTCTCTGAAGGAGAAAAAGAACCCAATCCCGTGCTAGGATGCCGCGGAATCCGCTTTTTGCTCCGCCACCTTAAGATTTTTACAATCCAGCTGCGGGCGATCCTGCGCGCTGCCGTCCATGGCGACGTGCGCATCCTCCTCCCGTTGATTTCCGACATCGGCGAGCTGGAATCTTCCAAGGCTCTGATCGCCGAGATTTGCCAAACTCTGACAGAAGAAGGAATTCCGTTTAAACCAAACATCCCCATCGGGTGCATGATCGAAGTTCCTTCCGCCGTTTTGATCTGCGATGCTTTGGCAAAAAAAAGCGATTTCCTCTCCATCGGGACCAACGATCTCGTCCAGTATACGCTCGGCATCGACCGGAGCAACCCTGCAATGAGCGACTTTTGCTATCCTGCGCATCCAAGCGTTCTGCGCATGATCAAGATGGTCAACACAGAGGCCAAACGCCATGGCAGAACAGTCACCATTTGCGGCGAGATCGCCTCTAACCCTCTCTTTGTCCCTTTGCTCCTCGGACTTGGAGTCGACCAGCTCTCTTGTTCTCCACGCTATATCCCTATTGTCAAACGCGCCATCCGCCAAACAAGCCTTCTTAGCGCTTATGAATTGGCCCAACGCGTCCTGCGCCTCAATTCCACTAAAGAAGTCTCTCAAGTTTTGCTCGAAGCTTACAACAATTCCTCTTCTGCTTAAAAAACGGGGAAATATTTACCACTAAGCTCACAAAGAAACTGTCGTGAGAAAGGAGTTATTATTTCTCTGTATGCGCTATGGAGAAATATATTTCAGCATGGTTGCTGAATACTGCAAAAATTCTCCAAAAAAACCAAACAATTCGACTGATCAATATTCAAGATCAAAAATAAAAAAAACAGCTCTTAGAATCCATTGTACATCAAAAAAAAATCTTGAGCCAATATCTAAAAAATCTATAATCGGAAAATATTTTTGAATCGACCCGCCCAATTTGTTTTTTGGGAAAATGGAATAACATAGTGATTGGAGACCTCGATGAATGTATTCAACCTCTCCTGTAGACATCGCGTAGGAAAGTATTTGCAGGCGCTTTTTTATTTTTCCATGTGTTCGGCAAGCGCTCCGCTTGCAGCAGGCGCCTTTACTGTGACGAATACAAATGACAACGGTGCCGGTTCGTTGCGCCAGGCGATCCTCGATGCAAACAACACACCTGGGGCGAATACAATCTCATTTACTGTGGGCGGGACGATCACTTTAGCGAGTTCATTGCCGCCTATTGGAACTCCGATCGGCGGTGCCGGTATCACGGCAGCCTATGTCACTTCCATTGATACCGCTGGACATGCTGTGACAATTTCCGGAAGCAATTTGCATCAGGCCTTATTTGTTGGGTACGGTGTTGGGACTCTCACATTACAAAGCAATTTGACCATTTTCGAAGCTGCTTCTATCGGTGGAGCCGGCGGCACTGGCGGTGGCGGTGGTGCGGCAGGAGCTGGTGGAGGATTGTTTGTCGCAAACGGAACCTCTGTCAGCATTACAGGCGTTTCTTTTTCCGATTGTCTCGCACAAGGCGGAGCCGGCGGGGCTGGTAGCTCTGCCAATGGCGGCGGCGGCGGCGGTGGAATGAATGGAGGGACTGGAGGTAATGCAACCGGTAATGGCGGCGGCGGCGGCGGCGGATATGGCGGTGTCGGGGGAAGTGCAAGTAACGACGGCGGCGGCGGTGGCGGTGGCGGCAACAGCAATGCCACAGGGATTGCTGCTGCAGGCGGGGCAGCCATTTCTACAGGCGGCGGCGGCGGTGGATCGGATACCACCTCTGGGTCCGCAAGTGCTTCGGGTAACGGCGGGAATGGCGGAGCGGGAACGACAGGCAGTGCTGGTGCAGGAGGAGTTAGCGGCGTCAGCGCTGGCGGAAATGGGTCGGGAACCAGCGGCGCTGGTGGCGGAGGAAGCGCCTTTGCCGGAGGAAATTCTAATTTTGGCGGCGGCGGCGGCGGCAGTGGTGGAGCCGGAGGCTCAAATTTGAGCGCTTCAAGCTCATTTGGCGGCGGCGGCGGCGGCGGTAGTGGAGCCTCAGGGGGACATGGCGGTTCTTATGCCGGTGGCGGCGGCGGCGGATCAGGTAATACCGGGGGAATAGGAGGAATTGGCGGCGGCGGTGGCGGCGCGGGTAACAATAGTACCGGAGGGGCTGGAGGCGTTGGCGGCGGCGGCGGCGGCGGGCTCACTCAAGGGAATTCCACGTTTGGCGGTGGATTTGGCGGCGCAGGCGGCGCAACCGGAAACGGTGGCGGCGGCGGTGCGGCCATGGGTGGCGCGATCTTCGTTCAAAAAGGGGGCACATTGACCGTCAGCGACCCCAATACGGGTTCCCTATTCACAGGCAGTAGTGTCACTGGTGGAAGCGGCGGTGCACCGGTTTTTCCGCCGGGTGGTGCAGGAGCAGCCGGTACCGCTTACAGCCTTGATCTCTTTTTGATGTCCGCAGGTACGGTCATTTTCGATCAAGTGGGAACGATCACTGTCTCTTCAAATATTAACAGTGATATTGGCTTGGGAGGAGGTTCATTGACTTCCGGGGGCATCACCATGAGCGGCACCGGCACTTTGGTGCTTGGCGGCACCAACACATATACGGGAACAACGCTTTTGAATGCGGGGACGCTTCAGATTTCCAGCGATTTAAACCTGGGGTACAGCGCGATTAGTAATTCAACGACTTTGGAGTTCTCCGTCACTAATCTCGGAAAGTTAGAAATGACTGCGAATTTAAGTTCCTCTTTTCGATCCGTCGTTTTTACTGGAGCGGGAACAATTATTGCGGACTCAGGCGTGACGGGGACCTTCGCTGGTCCGGTTTCCGGGTCGGGGGCTATTACGATAGCGGGAACAGGAACGGTCGTCTTTAACGGGAACAATACTTTTAGTGGCCCGGTGACGATAAATGCCGGAGCGACATTTGGGATTTTTGCCGGGGACAGCTTTCCTTCCGCCGATAATGTGCTCGATAATGGCAATTTTCTTTTCGGTCAATCCGACACTGCAACAGTATCGGGCATGATCACAGGCACTGGCGCTCTTACGATGCAAGGATCGGGTACACTCATTCTCACAGGAGCGAATTCCTATTCGGGATTAACGACAATTTCGCCTTTAGGGACATTGGAAGTCAATGGTGTAGGCAGTTTGCCTGCGGGCGGTAATGTGGCAAACTCTGGCTCCCTGCTTTTTGAACCGAGCGTGACGATCAATGTATCCTCACTCATTAGCGGAATAGGAACGCTGACTATGGCAGGAACAGGGACAGTAGTCCTTTCCGGTGTCAATACTTATACAGGAATAACGACCATTTCTTCTGGAACCCTGCGAATCGATACAGCTCTCGCTGTCCCCCCGGCGGGCAACGTAGTGGATAATAGCTCTTTGGTATTCAACAACTCGGGGACAGGCACTCTTGGCGGAGTGATCAGCGGAACCGGTACAGTGACAATGAGCGGATCGGGAACGATCATTCTCACCGGAGCGAACACTTATTCGGGAACAACGACGATCGATCCCGGCGGGACAATCCAGATTGGTAATGACAGTGGTTTGTCGCCAAGCACCGCAGTAACGGATAACGGTACCCTTGCTTTCAGTAACCCGGTATTAGCGATCGTCGGCCAAGTGATCGCCGGAAGCGGCGGTTTGACGGTACTGGGGCCAGGTACGTTGGTTCTTACCAATGTCAATACTTATATGGGACCAACGCTGATTTCCGGAGGAACGCTGCAAATCAATACTGCAGGAGCCTTGCCTGCGACGACTGTTCTGACGGATAATGGAAATTTGAGTTTTAACGTTGCGGGGACGTTCACATACCCTGGATTGATCAGCGGCACCGGCTTTGTGAACCAGATCAGCGCCGGGACGCTGATTCTCTCAGACAATAGCAACAGTTATAGCGGTGGAACCGGTATTTCCAATGGCGGAACGATTCAAGTGTCGAATGCAGGTCAATTGGGAGCGTCGAGCGGTACAATCACATTCAATAACGGGATCTTGCATATTCTCTCTAGCCTTTCATTGGGCCAGAATTTCTCGCTGACCGTCTTTACCGGGGGTACGATATCATCTGTAGGATTTACTACGACGCTGACGGGCAACATCAGTGGCGCAGGTCCTTTGACTCTGGCAGGCGGTACGATTATCTACTCCGGCGACAATACGTATACCGGCGCTACGACGCTCAGTTCCGGAACGCTGCAGATTCAGAATGGGGACAGTTTTCCTGTGGGCAGCAGCGTACTCAATGATGGTTCCATTGTTTTTAACAACTCAGATACTGCCAATAGTTCCGGAGCGATCTCCGGCACGGGATCGCTGACGATGCAAGGTACGGGTACCGTCAATCTTTACGGTGAGAACACCTATTCGGGAACGACGACAATTACTTCAGGAACTTTAGAAATAAGTGGGTTTGCCGGTCTGTCTCCTAATAGCAACGTGGTTGACAATTCGATTTTGACTTTCAACCATACCGGGGTAGCGACGGTCCCCTCCCTGATCAGCGGCAGCGGTGTTTTAAACCTCATCAGCCAAGCCACCCTTGTTCTCACGAACAACAGCAACAGTTATATGGGCGGGACAAGTATTTCGGGTGGTGGAACGATATCCATTACAAATAATGGTCAATTGGGCTTGGCAACAAGCACAGTGACCTTTAATACCGGAATATTGGATATTCCCCTCGGAACGCTTGCCCTGACTACGGCGCGTCCATTTTTGTTAAACGGTCCAGGAATCGTATCAGTCGACGATCTTGCCGGCGTTGTGACTCTGACGGGTAATATCACCGGCGTCGGATCCTTTGGAATGCAGGGTCCGGGAACTCTTGCCCTTCAGGGAACCAACACTTATACGGGTAGCACGTCCATTAACCAAGGGATTTTGCGTATCGATACGATTAACAGTCTTCCTTCTGCCACCAATATCAACTTCAGCAACAATGGGTCTTTGGTTTTGAATTACGTAGGGACCACCACCCTATCGGGAGTGATTAGCGGAGCCGGATCTATAAACATGATGAACACCGGGACCCTTATACTCACAAGTTTCAGCAACTCTTATACCGGCGGCACAAGTATTTCCGGCGGCGGGACCGTCCAAATCACCGGTGGCTCTCAATTGGGGGCTTCCACGTCACTATTGACTCTTAACAATGGGACATTGGACATTCCCTTGGTCTCTCCCAATGTTGTCGTCCCTCAACCGATCTCGCTCGTGGGTCAGGGCACCGTGACCGTCGTTAATCCGTCCAACGTCGTTACGCTGACCGGCAACATCACCGGGACCGGCCCGCTCATCGTACCGGGACCGGGCACATTGATCCTCTCCGGGATCAATACTTTCAGCGGACCCATCACACTCAATTCAGGGACTTTAGAGTTCAACGGTCCGTTCAGCTACCCTTCAGCGGACAATATCACTGATAATGGCACAGTCATTTTCAGTCAGTTGGGGACGGCGACCGTCTCAGGCAATATCAGCGGAACCGGCAATCTGACGGTCCAAGGATTGGGCACTCTCGTTCTTTCGGGTACGAATACCTACGGGGGCTCAACATTGATCAGCACCGGGGCGACATTACAAATCAATAATGCGGCGAGTTTACCCGCAGCAACACCTTTGACGGATAATGGCACCCTGGCCTTTGGTCAGTCAGGGACAATTACCTACAATGGCCCAATCAGCGGAACTGGCAATTTGTCAATGGTGGGAACCGGTACGCTCATTCTTACCGGGACGAACACCTATCAGGGATCAACGTCAATTCATTCGGGAACAATTCAAATCAATACCGCTACCAGCTTGCCGACGGGCTCGAATGTGTTGGACAACGGAACTTTGACATTTAACATTCCGGGAACGTACACCCTTTCCGGGCAGATCAGCGGCAGCGGGGTTGTGAGCCAGATCAGCAGCGGGACTCTAATTCTCACAAACGATGCCAATAATTATTTCGGCGGAACCAGTATTTCCGGAGGCGGAACGATTCAAATAGCAAATAGTGGCCGATTGGGATCGCCGACAGGCACATTGACGTTAAATAACGGGACGCTGGATGTTCCCACAGGCTCGCCTCTATTTGCATTAGGACAGGCTGTCTCCCTCGTCGGACCGGGCACCATCTCTATTGATGGAACGTCTACAGTGGCGCTTACAGGCAATATCAGCGGAACCGGTTCTTTCACAAAAGCGGGAGCAGGCACGCTGATCCTTTCCGGGGACAACACGTTTACCGGCCAGACGACGATTAGCGCGGGAACACTCCAGATTAACAATGCGGACAGTTTCCCTCTGACCAGCAACGTGATCGATAATGGGTCCTTTGTGTTCAATCAATCGGGAATTACGACTGTCTCAGGCAATATCAGCGGGACAGGGTCCCTCACGATGCAAGCGCTGGGCACCCTTATTCTGACCGGTACAAATACGTACACAGGATCAACGACGATTACTGCGGGAGTCTTGCAAATCAATAATCCGAGCAGTCTGCCCGCCGGGAGCAATGTGACTGATAATGGATCGCTGGTTTTCAACATTACAGCGCCGGACACCATCACAGGATTGATCAGCGGCAACGGATCTGTAAAGTTGGTCAATACCGGTACTCTTACTCTTGCAAACAATAGCAATAGTTATGCCGGCGGAACGAGTATTTCAGGAGGTGGAACGATCGTATGGACAAACGATCACCAATTGGGCGCTCCAAGCGGACCGATTGCGCTGAGTTTTGGCACATTGGATATTCCAGGGGCACTCTCCTTGACATCCGCTCGCTCAATCACTGTCAATGCGTCCGGTGCAAATACTATCTCGGTCGATGATCCTGCCGGCATTGTCACATTGCTGGGCAACATCAACGGATCCGGTTCTCTCTCCAAACAGGGACCGGGGACGCTGATCCTTTCCGGGAACAACAATTTCGGAGGATCGCTTGTGATCTCCGCCGGAACCCTGCAGGTGAACAGCAACAACGGCGTTCCCGCCGCCAGCACGGTGGTCGACAATGCCTCCCTTGTGTTCAATCAGCCGGGGAATGCGTCGCTATTCGGAGCAATTATTGGGACGGGGTCGCTTTTGATGGAAGGATCGGGCACGCTCATTCTTTACGGCGCCAATACGTTTACAGGACCGACGACGGTTGAATCGGGAACATTGATCGTCAATGGCTCCATGACATCTCCTATTCTCGTCGATTTTGGGGCAACGCTCGGAGGAACGGGAACAGTGGGTAATGCGGTCGTTGATGGGTTCATCGCACCCGGCAACAGTATAGGAACTCTTTCCGGGGCCAACTTTGTCCTCAATGCCAGCTCCACTTACGAAGTGGAGTTGAATAACACGACCTCCGATTTGATCGCTGCTTCAGACTCAGTGACCATCAATGGAGGAAAGCTGCTTCCCATTTCGGCAGGTCTCACGACACCTGCAGTGCAATTCTATACGATCATCACAGCTCCGACGATCATCGTCAATAGTCCATTTGTTCTGATTAATTCTCTGCCGCGCTTCCAATTCAGAGTGCAATACGACCCAACGGATGTCCTTCTCGTGTTTACATCCATCATCCCTCCTCCATTCCCGGTGATCGTGCCCACAAGCACAGGAAATCCAGGAGCCGTCGCCGTCTGTTTTGAAGAAGTCGCATTACAAAATAATCCTGATCTTGCCAGTGTGATCGGAGTTATCAATTTGCAAACGGTCAACCAGATCACGGACTCCTTGAATCAGATGCAGCCTGCAGGTTTTAACAATATTGCCTTTAGTGAAGAGAACCTGGCAGAACGCATCCGCCAGATCTACACCGACCACTTCTTTGAACAGGATGTGATTTCCTGCCCGGAAACGCAACCGTGGCAAGTTTGGTTCGCACCTTTTGCTGAAGTCGTCCGGCAGCACGGGAATTCCGACGTGCCAGGCTACAGCGAACGCTTTGCCGGTTTTACGACGGCAGTCGACTACCGTTTGCAAAAACATTGGACGTTATTGGGGGGCTTCTCATTTGCCTATACTCGCATGCATGTTCCTCACCAGCCGGCGCGTGCGCATTTCACATCGTACGCAGGGAGCTTTGGAGCAGCATGGACAGATAGAGCATGGTTTGCCGACGCTCTTCTTTCGTATGTTTACAGTCCTGTTGATGCAAAGCGAAAGATGCGATTTACTGCGGACGCATTGGGTCATCGCGAAACGGCTACGCGCACAGCTAAACACACGGAGAACTCGAATCTGGTGTTAGGACATTTAGGCGGTGGCTGGGACTATAGGATCAAAGCTAATCCGACGAACATTATGAATGTCTATCCTTTTGTGAATGTAGATTACATTTACACTCCTCAAGGCGGATATTCTGAGCATGGTGCAAAGAGCCTAGATCTTAAAGTCCATAGCAAGAGTTACGACCTTCTACGTCCGGAGGCAGGATTGGGGTTTGGATATAAAGGCTGCTTTCCAAGCTACGAGGCGATCCTCGATGTTTCAGTCAGCTATGTCCGCGAATTCAGGTTCTTAGGTAAAAAAACAAGTTCACGTTTTAAGACTGCAGAGGATTGTACGTTTAGCGTCACAGGTCTCAAACCGAAGAACAAACTTATCAGTCCCGAAGCGCGGCTCCGCTTTACGTTCCAGGACAGCGGCTGTTCTGTGACACTAGGGTACCACGGCGAATACGGAAAACATTTCAGCATGAACGCTGCGGAAGCAGAGCTGGGAATGTCATTTTGATCATTTTAGGTTGTTTGGATAAAGAGGAAATATGAATTGGTTCGACCACACAAATTTGCAGGGTTTCATGCGTAGTTCTTTAACCTCGATTTTCTTAACTCTTCCCTTGTTCACATGGGCGGTGACACCAACCCCGGCGACTGCTCTCAATGGCAATTTTGTACTCAATGGAGCGGGATCGACCATTGATGCGACCACCCTTGCCAGCACGGTCGGCTATTTCATGCAATCCGGCAGTATCGCTTTAAACAACGTCACATTTAAAAACTTCTTCACCGTAGGCGGTGCCGGAAGCGGGGGCGGCGCCGGTATGGGGGGGGTTCTCTTTGTGAATAGTGGTGTGACCGCCACCATTAACAATGTGAGTTTTCTCGCAAACAGTGTCCAGGGAGGTCTGGGCGGAGTAGGGACTGTCGGCGGGAGCCTAAACAATGATATTATCGTCCCTACCAGCCCTGGCACGAATGGAGCGAATGGGGGAACTGTGTACACTTTAGCCTCATTGTTTAATAATGCAAATGGGGTGGATGGCCGCAACGGGTTTATAGGAGGCAATGCCATTAATGGCCCCGGAGGAAACGCGGGGAATGGAGGAAACGGGGGAGATGGTACCGGGGACAGTGTCCAAATCGATTACCAGCTTGCGGCAGACGCAGCTGGCATTGCATCTACGATCGCAGGTGCTGTACAGTGTGGAATCTTGACTGGATCCCTTGCTGCTCTTGAGTTTCCACTTGCTGCCATTCTAGGTTTCACTGCTGATCCCTTCCTCGCTGGTTTTGCCGATGCACAAGACGCTGTGAATCAGGCTATCAATATCATTTTGCTTCAAATCGATGCGATTATTTGCGGTAATCACCAGGAATACATCGCCACCATTCAAATTCTTGGCGATATTTTAGCGGCCGCCATCGATGTCACTGCTTTTGAGCTCGCAGGTTCTTCAGGAGTTGGGGCGCCGGGCGGAGATGGAAATTTTGGCGGTAACGGAAGCTTTGGATTCGGCGGAGGCGCAGGCGGTAATGGTGGCAATGGGGGAGATGCCTTTATTGCCTCAGTTGCGCTGGGCGGTAATGGCGGCACCGGAGGCAATGGCGGAAATGGCGGCTTTGGCGGGGGCGGTGGCAGCTCCGGTCAGGGAGGCCAGGGTGGTAATAACGGTTTTTTTGCCTTTGTTGAAAGCGGTGTTTTACAGGGTCAATACGGTAATCCGGGTTTTGGGGGATTTGGCGCAGGTAACGGTACTGAAGATGGGAATAATGGAGGGGGCGGATCGGGCCTTGGAGGCGCTATCTTCCTCGCTGCTGGCGGTATCCTCAACTTTACTGGACCTGCCTTCTTTGGAGGCAATGATGCCTTGGACGGGGGAAGTACGAATAGCGGGTTTCCCGGTCTATCGGCGGGAACTGATCTTTTCATGATGACCGGCTCCACTGTCACTTTCAATCCGGGAGCCGGCCACACCATTACTTTCTTGGGGACCATTGCCGACGATAGCGCAGCCACAAGCGATGTGTATAACTTCGTTCCGCGCGGTTCGGGCGCAGGAGTTCTCGTCGAAAGCGGTCTTGTGATTTTTGGCGGCGTCAACACCTATTCCGGACAGACCCACATTACGGGAGGGGTCCTGCAAGCTGCAGACGGCGTCGGGATCGATTTAGACAGTAATATCTTTCTTGCCGGAGGGATTCTTCAAGGCGAAGGCATTTTAACCCGTTACCTGGGGACGCAGCCCAACCGGATTCAGTTTGCTCCTGGCATTGCGAGCGGCTTCTCATCGGCCGGAGGCGATTTTACCGTTATTCTCGACGGCGGGATCCCCATCGTTTGGGGCGCACCGTTTTTTCTTACAAGCGGCGTGCCGTTTCTCTTCGGGTCTGCTAGCGCAACAAATAACGTGATCTTCACCAACCCCCTCAATTTGGCAGGCGCTACTCAGACCATTCTTGCAACTGCCAATGCACTCAATACCAATATCGCGATCTTGGCCGGTGTGATTTCCAATGGATCTCTCACCATAGGCGACGTCACTCATACGGGCAACGTAGAATTAAGTGCGGCAAACACCTACGTCGGCCCCACGATTGTTAACGGAGGGACTGTCATCCTTACGGGAAGCCTGCTCAGCCCGACAGTCACCATTAACACCGGCGCGACTTTTCAAGACGTCAATGGCGGGCTGCTCATCGGAACGGCACTTACTGTCAACGGCACATTCATTATCAATGCAAACCAAATCATCGGCGACCTTGAAGGCACCGGCGTCATCGAGCTCAATTGCTCCGTTCTCACTGTCAACAGCGGGACATTCTCCGGAGTCATCGAGAGCACTTGTTTGACCGGCGGGCTGACTAAGACAACAGGCGGTACGCTCACACTCTCAGGCAACAATACTTTTCTTGGCCCAACCCTCCTCCTGGGTGGAATCCTCGACCTAACGGGAACTTTGCAAAGTGAAACGGTCACGACCATTCTGGGAACAGTCTTTAATGATGTGAACGGGGGTCTTGGTCTCGGTGTGAATCTGATCAACGGAGGTATTTTTAACCTCGGAGCCAATGACACGATTAATACTTTGGTCAATACCGGCACGATCAATGGGTTTGGATTCTTTCTGACTGCTAACACCTATCTTTTGAACAACGGTTCGATCATCAACGCAGGCCTTGGACCTGGGATACTAACGACGAATGGAACAGTACTGATTAACGGGCCCGTTGAATCCACTAACATCACCATTAATTTAGGTAGCACACTGACACTGGGTGCAGCCGGATTGCTTCTGGATGTCCCTGATGTCACAGTCAACGGAACTTTTGTTCTTAACGGGAATGAGGTGATCGGTGAATTATTTGGCAGCGGCGATGTTTCGATCCAACTTGGATCACTCACTCTTGAGAGCGGTTCCTTTACGGGTGTGATCTCCGGAAGTAATCCCATCTTCGGGATCATTAAAAACACCACTGAAACGGTCACCATCTTCGGGAACAATACCTATATTGGTTTTACAGACATCAATGCCGGGGTGTTCGATCTCTTCGGCAGCCTGGACAGCTTATTTATTAATATTGCAATTGGCGCGCTTTTCATTGATGAACATGGCGGCTTGTCCAATCTAACGACAGTCACGAATGCCGGAACCTTAAATTTCTTTGATAACGATACGATTTTCGCACTGATCAACAGCGGTACGATCAACGGTTTTGGATTTACATTAACCGCATTGACCTATCTCCTTGAGAATAATTCGTTTATCTTTGTCAATCTCGGGCCCGGAGTCGTCACGACAACAGGAACAGTGAATATTTTCGGCTCCGTTGGCGCCAACATTGTGAATATCGATATAGGCAGCACGCTCATCATCAATGGATCCCAGCTCTTGAGCAGCGGAGCTACGGTCAACGTAGACGGAACTCTGATCATCAACGGAGCGACCCAGATCATCAATATCCTCAATGGAACAAACGGTACTGTGATTGCCAATTTCTTCCAGATTAACAACGGAGGCAATTTTACAGGTTCCATCTTCATTGACACGTTTGATGTCAACGGCGGCACGCTGATTATTAACAACTCGATCTTCGATGTCAATACCCTCATCGTCAACAACGGAAGCATATTCATTCTGGAAGGGGGCTTCTCGAGTACCGTAATTAATTCGATTCTCATCGAAAATAACAGCACATTAGAGATCACTAATAATGAAACTGTGAATGTTCATACCAATATCACCATCGAAAACAATTCCTTCTTCGATGTCTTCAATGGATCTACTGTGATCATCGGGGGCAACATCTTTCTGGATACCGGCAGCACGATCAATATCGACGCCTCGAGTTTTATCCAGGTGACCGACATCGTCACAGAAGTAAACACGTTTATCAATGTCGTCAATAGCTCCAGCCTGATCTACCTTATCCTTGAAGGCAACGCGACCATCAATAACTTTGGGAATACCTTTATCAACACCACCACCATCGAAGGTTCTTTGACCTTTATTAACAACCTCACCGATATAGGAATTATTAATCTTTCCAACAATATTGATACTCTGACGATCGATAATAACTACACGGAAGGCGGGACGGTAGAAACACTCATCAATAATACCAACAATTTCAGTCAGATCCGCATCGGTGGAAATGTGACGCTTCTCTCGACCAGCATCCTCGATGTCTTTATGAATAGCAACGCTTTTGTCTTTGGCAATTCCTTTCAGTTTCTCTCCAACCTCTCGGGAGGTTCGATCTCCGTTAACGGAAATTGGGGAGAAATATTCCTTTTTATCAATGGAGTGCTTGCGAATTCGAACACTATCATTTTCGATACGGCAACAGGCCAGATCATCGTCATCGGCACGACCCCATTTCCTCCTGGCCCTCCTGGCCCTCCAAGCCCTATCCCGTTTGAGACTCTGTGCTGCACATGCAATGGACTTAAAGTTTCAAATGCGATTTTCAAAAACGCATTGATAAATGGAAATCAGATCAATTCGAATACCGTCGCCGGGAAAATTGCAAAACAAGTGCTTCTAAATTCTAATCAAGCAAGTACTGCTGGCCGTTGTAAAGCGATTAACACCTTTATACCCACGTTCTACGGTTGTTTGGCAGATTTTGCATTCATGGGCGACCGCGCACTGGCAAGCCGGGTATGGGACCGCGTGACCGTCTTCGCAGATCTGCCCGATCATTGCCGTCCACGCGTCTCTGGATTTGCCGGCTATCTCGAAAGCAATCAACACAAGCTTCATAAATGCAATTTAGATCGTCAGGATATTTATGGGGGTGCTGATTATTCGACATGCAAAGGCTTTTCCTTTGGCGCTACGGTCACAGACACCTCGGGCAAGGTCAAATCGCATAAGCAGCATGGCAAGAGCGATGTCGATGGCAATGCAGCGATGATTTATTTCCGCAAAACGATTGGCGAATATGTCACTGCCTTTGGAACAGTATCCGGTTCCTTCCTTGACAACCATATTCATCGCCATACTCTGTTTGGCAAAGTCAAGAGCCGCACCGAGACGAAAGCCGTCACAGGCTTCTTAGGGCTCCAAATCGATGCATTGAAATATGAACAATTCTCCTTTGCTCCGCGGGTCAATATGGTCTATTCCCAGGCCCACGTTCGAGCCTTTTCCGAGAAAGGGGAGATTGACGCGCTTCACGACGGCGGGTTCAATGCCAAATTTTTAACCGGAGAACTCGGTTTTTCCGCTCTCTATACAAGCCGCTATATCTCCGTTGAAGGAACGTGCGGCGTGGAGCAACCGTTCATGTCGCATAAAAACAAGATGCACATGTATGTCGTCGCGGATCCAAACATCTCCTACCCTGTTTATCTTTCTCAGTCGACCAAGACTAAATTCAGCGGCGGCTTGAACCTGGGAAGCAGCCCATGGAAGAGGACCACGTTTTTTCTTGGTTATGAAGTCGTTTCCGGCGGTGTCTGGGATCACATCTTCAACACCGGCGTAAGGATCAGCTTGTAAACATTCTTGTCGGAGACATACACCGAAAGTGATTAAAAGCTGGCCTGGGGCTGTGACGCAGCCCCAGGCCAGCTTTTAATCACTTTCGGTATCAATTATCAAATTAAGTTCTTGCTCTCATCATCATTTGGTTATTGCTCATTCATATCACATTTACAATGAATTGTTTGCGCTGTTTTTCCGTTTGCATCTTGAATTTATGAGGCAGGGACTTTAGAATTCCCGGCCATGCTAAATTGCAAGATGTTCTTTTTTATTTTGTCAATTATATTGCATAAGCATCTATTTTTAATTTTAAACTCGTTTGACTCATTGTAGTTTTTGTATTTAAAAACGCCTTACTTTTAAGGAGAAAATCACCATGTCATTAGTAGCAGAAAAGGCGAGAGCACTCGCGGCCTTAGATTTTGACAGCAACAGATTAAGGGGAGAAGTTTATGGATTCACAGCGTTGACCCCTAAAGAAGAGGTAAGAGAAATAAGAGATACCCTTATAGAGATGAATGGGAAAATTACTGCAATTATTGATGAATTGACCAAGGAAGGACAGACGTTCTCCAAACGATTTGGTACTTATCCTCGCGAATATAAACTGTGCCTCGCTAAATGCGAAATATTATTATTGGGCACGAAGGAACTCGCTCCGACATCTCCTCGTCCAACAAATTCTGTTCCTGCCGCCATAGGAGATTCAATCCACCTAGATGAAAAACAGGCAGAAGAACTTAAGCAGATGCTCGATTCTCTTGCAGGGGGAACTAAAAAAATTTGGGACATCACTTCTGTTGGCAAGAAAACTAAAGATTCTGTTCCTCTTCATCATAAAAAAATGGTGTTGCAAAAACCCGTTCTGATGGATCAAAAACCTCTGCCTGTTCCTCAGCCGGTGTCTTTTGAGAAGCTCAATTCTTTGGATGTGAACACTAAAGATTCTGTGGAGCTTAATCGTAGAAACATGCACCTCAAGGGACCCGTTCCAACGCATCGTCCGGAGGTTCCTGTCGGTAAAAAGAACAATGCCTCCCCAGTTTCTGAAAAAGATGACAAAACGGAAGAAGTCATTGAGAAACTGCCTTCGCCAGTTCCGGTCGTCGAAAAGGCCAATGCTCCCGTCGTTTCCGGGAACCTCGCCCCTGAAGAAAAATTCCTAACAAGGGCTTATTGTCCTCCTCTGAACCCTCTGGCGTTTGTCCCTGCAACCTCTTCATCAACCCTTCGTCAAGCGCCTATCCTCACAGAGATCAAGATCCATTACAAGGTGCCTGTTGGACACACTCTGTTTATCCGCGGCAGTGGAGCCGGGCTAAACTGGGATTTTGGTGTTCCTCTGACAAAAATCGATGAGGACACTTATGTGTACCGTCTCAAGGGGGCGCGTGGAAATCTCGTGTATAAAATCCTCCTCGATGACACTCAGTGGGAACAAGGAGAAGATCGTCGCATTGAACAGGGCAAGACTGAAGAATGTACCCCCGATCTCGTCATTCCAGAAGTCGTGGCTCCTATCGTAGAAGCGCCAAAGCTTCCTAAAACGACGCAGATCGCCGTCAATTTCGATGTGGGATTTGGCAATAAGCTCTTTATTCGCGGCGAGGGTTCTCATTTGAGTTGGGAAAAAGGCGTAGAAATGCAATACAAAGACGAAAAATGGGTCTATGAAACCAGCGAAGAGTTCGACAATTCAATCGCATATAAGTTTCTAATCAACGACCAAATATGGGAAAAGGGAGAGGATCACAAAATCGCATACGGTGAAACTGAAGAACTCACAATCAAGTTCTAATTTTTGACAATCCCCCTTCTGTTCGGAGGGGGATTTTGTTGAGTTTAAAATCCAAAAGACATGGGCATCCCGCCGGGAAGGGAGAGGTTGTTCATCGGATCTTCGGAGAGTTTTCCATAAGCATCGTCGCAGGCCGCTTTGATCAGATCTTGAAGACCTTCGAGGTCGCTCGAGTCGACGCACTCGGGCTTGATCTTGATTTCGAGAAGCTCTTTTTCTCCGTTCATGACAACAGTCACAAGTCCATTGCCGCTGATGCCGGTGACCTGCTTGCTCTTCATTTCGTTGCGCATCGTTTCAAGCTGCTGCTCCATGAGCTTGGCTTGCTTTTTCATTTTTGAATATCCGCTACCCATTGGGTTGCTCCTTTTTTATGATCCCTTCGAGTTCCACCGCGGCAAAGCGCATCAATGTGTCATAACGGCTTAAAGAGGCCGCGTCAGACGGAGGAAGAGGCGCGCTCTCCGAGGCTGCGAAAGGTGCTGCCGCAGGTTGTTCAACCACAGCAGCGATGCTCTCGCTTTCAGAGGATCCCGAAGGGGATGTTGTTTGAATTGGGTTCTCGCTGGCAATGGCCTCCCACTTGGCTTTTGACAAAATCAGGGAGGATTGCTTAGGGGGCGTATTGACAGTGCTTTGTATGATTGGTTCCTCTATGAGAGGTTCTTCGACAAATGCCGGTGCGGAGTCGATTTTTTCGCGGATCTTGTTCATTAACTTTTCTTCGAGAGAGAGGGCTTCTGTCTGTGGTTCTGAAGAAGTCTGCACGGGCGTCTGGAGAGTTTTCTCTGCTTCCGGAGTTTTTTCAGGCAGCGGAACAGGAGCTGCCGCCTGAGGCTCAGGGGCAGGCGGAGCTGCTTGAAGCGCCTGCGGCGCCTCAGCCGTGCTCACAGAGTCCGCTAATTTTCGGCCGGCTGCGAGACATTCTTCCGCGATGGCTTTCATCTCATCGTGACCGCTTTGAGGCGAGGGAGGGAGCTTTTGTTCAAGGGCCTTGCTCATCGACTCGGCTGGAATTTCGGCCACGCGAATGGTTTCAGACGCGGAAGGTTTCGACGACTCCGTAGATGAGTGCGAGCCCTGTTCAAGCTCATGCAGGCGTTTGACGAGAGCCGGCAATGTTAATCGATGTTTGGAGCGGATGATATGAAGCAGGATCATTTCTAGGCTGACCCGTTTGAAAGGGGTCTTGCCAATCTGCTGCTGCCAGTGGATCAGAAAATCAAGGATGTAGAGGCACTGCTCTTCCGTATAAAGGGAAGAGGAAGAGGCGTATTGCTCTTTAAGGCGCTCCGTCGGCAGCGCAGCAGGGGCGCCGAGCTTGAGCTTGAGGAGGCAGCGGTAGTGCTCGACCAGGTTGTCGATAAAGTAGGACAGATCTTTGCCCGAAGCGAAAATGTCGTTTGCCAGCTCAAAAGCGTAGGAGAGGTTCTGCTCTTCAAAGGCCTTGTCGATCGAAAAGAAGGCGGAGCGCGGCAGGATGCCGAGCGTGGCGGAGACTTTTGCCGCGGTGATCGGAGCTTCAGCGTAGCAGATGATCTGATCGAACAGCGACTCGGCATCGCGCAGCGACCCTTCGGAAAGGTGGGCGACAATCGAGAGGGCGTCCTCATCGCAGAGAACGTTCAAGTCTTGGGCGATCCAGGCAAGTTTTTTCTTTAGCGCTTCAAAGGGGATGCGGCCCAGGTCAAACCGCTGGCAACGGCTAATGATGGTCGGGAGGACCTTGTGAGGCTCTGTCGTCGCAAAGAAAAATTTCACATTCGCAGGGGGCTCTTCAAGAGTTTTGAGCAGGGCGTTGAAGGCCTCCTTGGTGAGCATGTGCACTTCGTCGATAATGTAAATTTTATATTTGCCCGAAGCGGGGGCGTAGCCGATCGTCTCGTTGATCTGGCGGATATCGTCGATGCCGCGGTTGGAGGCGCCGTCGATCTCCAGGACATCGAGCGAGCGTGAGGCGATGATGTCGAGACAGGAAGAACAGGCATTGCAAGGTTCAAAATCTTCCGTGGGGCTGCTGCAGTTCAGTGCTTTGGCAAAGACGCGCGCAAGCGTTGTCTTGCCCGTGCCCCTGCAACCGCAGAAGAGGTAGGCATGCGCAAGCCGGTTAAAGCGGAGAGCGTTTTTCAACGTAGTGACAATGGCTTCCTGACCAACGACGCTGGAAAACGTCTGCGGCCGGTATTTCCGCGCGATCACTTGGTAATTGCTTGGGCTTTTGGAGTCCACGGTTTCCTCTGGAGTAAATATTAATTATACGCGAATTTACCTTAGAAAACAACCGAGAAAAGCACAAGGGGATATATACTGGCGATACTTGAAACGTACCCATATACCGAATGTATACCGAATGTGTTTCAAGTGTTGTCAGTATATGAAGATATTTGAAGAATTTTTAAACAACAAATTGCTATTTTGCTAGGATGGGGAAAAGAGACAGGGCTTCTGAGTGGTGAAAAATATTTTGTCTCAGTAATTACCTCTGGAACCGAATTCGCCTTTCGGGGCATTATTTTAGCGATTTAGAGACAGCCTCTTATACCGAAAGCACCAAATTCAAGGCACATCCATGCAAGAGCAGCACATTGACGACAGTCGATCGGTGCTTCAGAAAAAACGATGGCGCGAGTTACTCGGTGGAAACCAGATCCCCAATAGGGTGATCCTGGCTTTGAGTTTCCTCATTATTTTGACCTGCTTTCTCCACTTTCGCGAAGTGCGCATGGAGGTCCTCGAGGTGGGGACAAAGGCCTCCCGCTATGTCATTTCGCAAGCCGATTTTTCCTTTTTCGACGAGGAGGCGACGCAGACCCTAAAACAAGAAGCTGTCCGCGATATCGGCGCCATTTTCAAGGTCGATGAACGCCAGGTGAGCAACTTTCGCCGGGACTTTGAAAATTCTCTGATCGAGCACCAGCACTGGCGGAGAGACCTCCCCAAGAGCACCTTTGAAGAACTCTATTCCATCCTGGATAACATCGAAGAATTCCTTTCCCAGGCTCGCTATGCCGACGAACGCACCTTGAGTAAAATGCGTTCACTGAAAATTCCCACTCCTGATTTCTTTGCTATCGACCCAACAACCTCCGAAAAGGAATCGATCGTATTGCCCAAACCTTTGTGGACCGAGTTAAAGCAACGGCTGGAAACAAATCCACAGTTCCATGCCGAAACGGTCGATTATCTCCTCAAAGCATTTTCACGCCATTCCTGGAAACTCCAGCAGGACTTTGCGCTCGAGCGCAGCGTCAGACAAAATGTGCAAAGTGAAATTCCCGACCGTTATACTCACGTGGAGGCCGGCTCTCAGATCATTAAGATCGGGGAGAAAGTCGCGCCTCGCCATCTCGCCATGCTCCAGGCGATGAAAAACGCGCTCGCGCAGTCTCGCAACCTTTGGGCTCCTCTGACGCTGATGGGCAGCGCGCTTGTCGCTTTGTGCCTGATGATTGCAGGGATCCTCTATTTGCATTTTTTTCACCGCGAACTGCTCAAATCCCTGCAAAAAACAGTCTTGCTCGTCACGATTCTCGTCATGAGCCTGGCTGCAGCCAAATGCGCAGAAAACCTGCTTCTCTACGAAAATACTAATCTCGTCGAAGTCGCAAGATTCCCTCTACTGCTGCCTTTTGCCGCCCTTTTAATCTGCGTTTTGATCGGCAGCGAGATCGCCATGGTCTCTTCCTTTTTCCTTCTCATCGTCATGGGCGCCACATTAGCCGTGGATTACATCCCTTTTCTCCTTGTCAATTTCTTTGCAGCTGTCGCCACGATTCTTTTTGCGAGAAGACTGCACAAACGAAAAAAAGTATTCGCCGTCTGTGGGAAGGTCTGGCTGAGCACTATCCCTATGATCTTTGCCTTCAACCTCGCAGACAACAGAGTTTTTGATTTTAATTTTGCCACTGATCTCATCGGCACATTGGCATTCTTGGCGATTACTGCTGTTTTGGTCGTTGGGCTCTTGCCGATCTTAGAGTCTCTTTTCCATGTCATGACCGATATG
>CAWESW010000089.1:0-16036 GCA_963811735.1 uncultured Verrucomicrobiae bacterium
CTTCCGTCACTGCCTTTTGCATCAGGAAGTTCGCAAGGGCAGGAACTTCGGGAGGAAAGTAAAAATCTGAGGTCCCCTCTCCGCGAATACTGGCAACCGGCACCAGATAATCGCCCACTTGATAGCGGCGGCGCAGCCCCCCGCACATTCCAAGAAGAAGACTGGTCTTGATCGGTAAAAAAGAACAGAGGTCTACGACCAGCGCCGCTGCAGGCGAGCCAATTTTAAAATCGAGGATGCTGACGTCGTCTTTAGGAGAGTGGGCGATCTTGAACATCGAACCCTCGATGACCTTGATTCCGCGGCTCTGCGCAAAGTAGTCGACATAGCGGGGAAAATTGGTCAGTAAAAGGTTGGAATGAAACTGCGTAATCTCACATCCCGAATAGCGCTCGAGGGTATCCTTTGCAAACTGCTCTTCTGTAATTTCACCGGTCATCGAAAACTCCTGTCTTTCACTTCATCATAATTGAAAAGGGTTCATTGTGCAACTTGCGCTGCTATTTTGAAAAAAAATTTGCATAAATTAGCCTTGCAGGAATATCCTTTTTTTTAATTTCTGCAAAGGAGGTAAGAAATGAGTGGATTGCAGCCAGTCAGGCAAACTCTAAACCTTTGTACCGATGGGCTTTTCTCAAAGTGCCCATTTCCCACTTTTGACCCCTTTAAAAGCAACATCTGCTCCCATCCCCTCATCGAGCGCGTGACCAGTAACTGGAAAGTCATGTTGATGGACTGCAGCACAATTGTCGCCGTCACCTGCTTCGTTGTCACTTTTTTCACAGGTTCATCCATCTTGTGCGCAGCGTTTGCAGTAGGAGCTTTAGCTTCCGGAGTCGGCGCATTCTACATGCGCCAATTTTCGACATTAAGCGACTTGGAGGACACCGCGCGAGGATTAAAGGAGACCAAAGAAAAGCTCGAGGGCATTGCCCAAAACCTCGAAAAAGAAAATGACCGCCTTACCGCATCGAACCGCGAACTGGAAAGGAATAACGCCGTCTTTCAGCAAAGTAATCAAAATCTGATCCAGACGAACACACGCCTCAATCAGCAAGTCGCACAGCTCACCCTACAGGTCAACCAGTTGCGCGAGAGCGCTGAGAGAATCCGCTCTGAAGTCGTCCGTTTCAAAAATGAGAACCAGCACCTCCACGCGAATGTACGGGTAATCGATGACAGCCTTCGGACCCTTGACCAACAGATCCTCGGCTCTCGGGCCCTTTGCGATCAGATTGCAGGCCACCTCGCCTCCCAGCAGCAAGGACTCGGACAACAACTGGAACAGCTCGGCCGTTATCTCACCGATTTGGGGGCAGACAACAGAATCCACGAAAGGATCCAGGCACTCGCAGAATTGCAGCGGCAGCTCATGGATGCGACTGGCCAGCTCCACGGGATTCAATTGCAGTATGCAGCAGAGCGCGCTAACTTTGAGGCCATCCACGCATCCCTTGTCCTGCTTAGGAACCAATTCGACGAGGCCATCCGCGAGGCTGCCGGCAACCTGCAAGCAAATAATCGAGACTTCAGGAACAACGTCTCAGCGCTTTCTGAGGAGCGCCGGCGCCTCCAGGAATTGATCAACCGCCACTTTCCGGGCACAGGCGGCACAACGCGCGTCTCATGATGAAAAAAAATTTAACTCGCAAGCGCCGTGACAGCCTTCTGCGAAGCTTGCTTTTTAAACCTTTTCCCTCCAAAATCACCAGTATATTTAATGGATTACTTAAGGATTTAATGCATGGCACAACAAAGCACAGGCGATCTTAGAAGCGGTTATAAAGTCGAAGTCGAAGGCGAGCCTTACACCGTCGTCGCTAATGAATTCGTGAAACCCGGCAAAGGCCAACCCTTTAACCGCATCAAGTTAAAGCACCTCATCACAGGGCGTGTCGTTGAAAAAACATTCAAATCCGGAGAGAAAGTCAACGAAGCGGATGTCGAAGAGCACAAAATGCGCATGCTCTACAAAGAATCGGATGGCGTCATATTCATGGATGACAAGACTTTTGAACAGCTCACCATTCCCAACTCCTCGTCGAAGGCAAGCTGCAGTGGCTGATGGAAGAGGTCCTATACGATGTCGTCTTCTATAAAGGCCAGCCGATCGATGTTGTCCCTCCGACATTCATGGAAATGAAGATCGTCGAAACAACCCCCGGGGCCAGAGGCGATACTTCAGGCAGAGTTCTGAAAGCAGCGAAGACAGATAGCGGCGCCACCGTCCAGGTGCCCATCTTCATCGAAGAAGGGGAAAAAATCAAAGTGGATACACGCACCGGTGAATACGTCTCTCGAGTGTAAAACATTTTTTCTCAAAGATCGCGCGCTCATGCTCCGCAACGCGCGCGATTTCTTTCATGAGAGAAACGTCATGGAAGTCGACTGTCCGGCTCTTTCCCCTGCGGCCCCGATCGATCTGCACATCGATGTCATGAAAGTCGCCTTGAAAAACGAGCAGATCGGCTACCTCCACACCTCGCCCGAATATGGGATGAAGCGACTCCTCTCCACTGACATTGGTGATATCTACCAGATCAGCCACGTCTTCCGCGATGGCGAGATCGGCCCTCTTCACAATCCTGAATTCACCATGGCCGAATGGTACCGGATCGGCTTTACTTTCGAGCAAATGATCGAAGAAACTTTGGATTTCATCCGATTATTCCTAGGGGAACTCCCCCACAAAACACTTTCCTACCTGACAAACCCTGCGAACATTTCCTGACATCGACTATCTCACGGCGTCGCTGCCCGATCTTCTGGAATGCGCGAAAACCCATCATCTCGACCTCCCCAAAGACGCCGAAACCTGGGATCGCGACACCCTCCTCCAGCTGCTCGTCAGCTTTTTGATCGAACCTCAGCTCGGGATAGACCACCTATTTGTCATAAGTCATTTTCCCGCCTCCCAGGCAGCCCTCTCAAAGACCTTCGACCTCCCCGGCGGAGAATCCGTCGCCTGCCGCTTTGAGGTTTACTATCAAGGGATCGAACTTGCCAACGGCTACCATGAGCTCACAGACGCTCTCGAACAGCGCCGGCGCCTCGAAAACTCCAACCGCGCGCGCTTAAACGCAGGCAAAGACTCACTCAAAATCGACGAACGCTTCTTGGAGGCCCTCGAATGCGGTCTCCCCGACTGCTGCGGCGTGGCCGTTGGATTCGACCGGCTCATGCAGCTCAAACACGGACTCAAAGAACTCAGGAATGTCATTCCCTTTCTCTGGGAAGAGAGTTAATTTGATAGAAAAACTGCCGCTTTTTCCCACAATGAAAGAGCTAAAATCCTGCATCACCGCGTGTACGCGATGTCCGCGCCTCGTCAAATTCCGCGAAAATGTCCCTGAAAAAAAGCAGTTTGCAGACCAGACCTATTGGAAAAAACCCGTACCCGGCTTTGGCGACTCCAATGCCTATCTATTGATTTTAGGACTTGCCCCATCCGCCCAGGGAGGCAACCGCACGGGAAGAATTTTTACCGGAGACGAATCGGCGCGCTTCCTCTTCAAAGCGCTCCACAAAGAAGGATTTGCCAATCAACCCACATCGGAAAGTTTACGCGATAGCCTTGAACTCAAAGACTGCTACCTGACCGCCGCCGTCAAATGCGTCCCCCCCGACAACAAGCCCACCGCTTTGGAACAGAAGCATTGCTTTCCCTATCTCTTAAATGAATTCCACCTTCTCAAGAAAATCTCCGCTGTGCTCGTCCTGGGAGGCTTCGCATTCCAGGCTTATCTGCACTACGTCAAAAGCCAGGGCGGACCCAAAGTCTCGCACCGCTTCCGCCATGGAGAAAAACACCTCATCGAAGGATTCCCCGCTCTCTATACCTGCTATCATCCCAGCCCGCAGAACACGAACACCGGCAAGCTCAATCAAGCGATGCTCAGCAGCGTATTAAAACAGATCAAAAAAGATGCTGCATCACGTGGCTAAAAGAATATTTTTTCTGCACAAATTCCGATTATCAGGCACAAGAGCAAGTGTACTTTGCTTATTTGCCTACTCTAAGGCAAGTAGACTTTGTCTATTTACCTCTTCTAAGGCAAGTAGACTTTTTTTTCCGCATTTATACAGCGCTATTACACCCAACCCTGAACGATCGGGTAACGCCTGCCAACCCGGAAGGCTTTTTTGCTGACGCGGATGCCCGGCGCCCCCTGGCGGCGCTTGTACTCGGCCCGATGGATCCTGCGCACGAGGTCGATCGCAACTTCCACAGGAACATCATACCTGCTCGAAATCTCCTCCGGAGACAAATACTCCTCCACGTAGCCCTGCAGCACCTTATCGACGACATCATAGGGAGGCAGCGAATCGCTGTCTTTTTGATTGGGACGCAGCTCAGCTGACGGGATCTTCTCGATGATCGATTGAGGAATGACCTCCTTTTCCCGGTTGAGCCAGCGGCAGAGCGCATAAACCTGCTGCTTTGTCACATCAGAAATCACGCTTAAGCCCCCACACATATCCCCATAAAGCGTGCAGTAGCCCATTCCCATCTCGCTCTTATTCCCCGTACTCAAAACGATATGGCCGAGTTTGTTGGAGATCGCCATCAAAATGGTCCCCCGGATGCGAGCCTGCAAGTTCTCCTCTGTGACATCCGGCCCCTTTCCCTGAAAGAAAGGGTTGAGCAGATCCAGGAAACTCTGAAAGGGCTTTTCGATGGGGATTTGAAGCAGCTCAATGCCCAGATTGCGCGCCAATACTTCAGAATCGCTAATGCTGCCTTCAGAGCTATAGCGAGAAGGCATTGTGATCGCAAGCACGTTCTCCTTACCTAAGCCGTCGACAGCGATGCAGGCGACAAGCGCGGAGTCAACTCCGCCCGAAAGCCCCAGACACCCTTTTTTAAAACCCAGCTTATATAAATAATCACGCGTCCCAACAACCAGCGCTTGATAGAGGTCTTTGATCGGATCATAGGAGAACGGGCAGGGGCACGCGGGAGCGTCGAGGTCGACGATCATATCGTCTTCCTCAAATCCCTTCGCCACCTGGCGTAAGTGCCCTTCCTCATCGACGTAGACACTGTAGCCGTCAAAAACAAGCTGGTCGTTTCCTCCAACCTGGCAGCACATCACCACCGGGCAGTGCAGAGTCTTGGCGCACTTGGCGCACACTTTGACACGGACGTCCGGCTTTTGAAATTGATAAGGCGAAGCAGAGAGGTTCAGAATGAGATCAGGCTTTGAAGGGACCATGTCAAGAACCGGATCGCGCGCGTATTGCGTGTAACTGACATAGCCTGCGTGCTGCCAAATGTCTTCGCAGATCAGAACACCGATCTTTTTACCCTTGAGCTCCCAAATGTGAGTCGTCGCTCCTGGCTCGAAATACCTGCGCTCATCAAAGACATCGTAAGTGGGAAGCAGCCGTTTATCCTCAAACCCGAGCAACTTTCCATCGGAAATCACAGCCGCGCTGTTAAAGATCGGCTTTTCCCCTTTGGAAGTGTTGCGCCTGACAACCCCAACAAAGACCATCAGCCGAGCAGATGCCCGCACGATCCTTTCGAGATACTTTTCCTGTGCATCGATGAAGGAGGGATGCAGCAGCAAGTCTTCAGGCGGGTATCCGCATAAGGCAAGCTCGGAGAACAGGACGATATCGGCTTGCTTTGCCCTAGCACGGTCAAGAGCCTGAATGATTTTTTGCGTATTTCCTTCCATATCCCCGATGGTCGGATTGAGCTGGGCGACAAAGATGCGCATAACCTTCCCTTGCATATATATCTTTTAAAATATCTAGAGACTCTGTTTTTTTCATACAGAATCCAAGCCACGCTCTCCTTTAAAATCTTTTCTGTCACCAAAACTCAGAAATTAAAAATAAAATTACACGCCCATCCTGTTGTCTTCAATCCCCACTCGATTTATCATTGAGCCCAAACAACCCATATTGAGGAATTCATGACGACAGGCACCCTAAAGATCCATACGGAGAACATCCTTCCAATCATCAAAAAATGGCTCTATTCCGAAAAGGACATCTTCGTCCGCGAGCTCGTTTCCAATGCCTGCGACGCCATCCAAAAATGCAGAGTCCTGCGTGAACACGGCGAGATTGCCACCCCCGATGAAGATTTTCGCATCGATATCCGCGTCGATAAAGCAGCCCGCACGCTCACATTCATCGACAACGGCATAGGCATGACCGCGGAAGAAGTGGAAAAGTACATCGCCCAGGTCGCCTTTTCCGGCGCTGAAGAGTTCGTCGGCAAATACAGCTCCCAAAATGAAAAAGACCAGATCATCGGCCACTTTGGACTCGGCTTCTACTCTTCTTATATGGCCGCTGAAAATGTCACCATCGACACACTCTCCTACCGACCCGACTCTACACCTGTCCTCTGGACCTGCGACGGCTCCACATCCTACACCCTCGACAGCGGCTCCCGAGAAACCCGCGGCACGCAGATCACCCTCTTCATCGATAAAGAAAACGACGAATTCCTCGAAGAATCGCGCCTACGCCAAATTCTGCAGCAATACTGCGCCTTCCTCCCCTTCCCCATCCATCTCAACGGCTCCCAAATCAACAAAAAGCAACCCCTTTGGCTCAAAAACGCCGCCGACTGCACCGATGCCGAGTACCTCGACTTCTACCGCGCCCTCTACCCGCTTGAGCCCGATCCGATCTTCTGGATCCACCTCAACGTCGACTACCCCTTCAACCTCAAGGGAATCCTCTACTTCCCCAAAATCACCCGCCGTTTCGATTGGAACCAGAACACCATCAAGCTCTTCTGCAACCGCGTATTCGTCTCCGATAACTGCAAAGACCTGATCCCCGATTACCTCATGGTCCTGCGCGGAGCCATCGACAGCCCCGACATCCCGCTCAACGTCTCCCGAAGCACACTCCAGATGGACCGCACCGTCCGCCAACTCTCCCAGCACATCTCGAAAAAAGTCTCCGACCGCCTCGCCGCCCTTCACACCTCCGAGCGCGAGAAATTTCTGACCTTTTGGCCCGACATCGAGATGATCATCAAACTCGGTATGCTCCAGGACGACAAATTCTACGAACGCTCCAAAGACTTCCTCGTCTGGAAAAATTTAAACGGAGAATGGACGACCGTTGCCGATTATCTCGAAAGACACAAAGACGCATACAAAGGCAAAATTTTCTACACCGCAGAAGACCAGCAGCAAAGCCATGTCCTCGACCTCTACAAACAAAAAGGGATTGAAGTCCTCGCCGCCTCCTCCATGGTCGACAGCCCGCTGATCAATCTCCTCGAAGGCAAGCTCGACGACGTCAAATTCCAGCGCATCGACGGAGCGATCGATGAATCGATCCTCGACTCAACCCGCGAAAAAACCCTTCTCGACCCCGATGGAAAAACCGAATCCGTCAAGATCGCCGACTTCATCCGCTCCAAGCTTGGCCTTAGCAATGTCGACGTCGAAGCAAAAAGCCTCCACTGCGACTCTGTCCCCGCCCTCCTCATCGTCGATGAAGACATGCGCCGTATGCGCGAGACGATGGCCCTTGCCCAACAGCAATTGCCTCCCGGCTTCGCTTCCAAACGCACCTTCGTCGTCAACACCAACAGCAAACTCATCCAGTCGATCTATCATCTGAAAGAAAAAGACCCCGCCCTTGCCCAAGAGATGATCCATCACGTCTACGAACTCTCCCTCCTCTCCCAGCGCGAGATGGAGCCCGGCGCCCTCTCCCAGTTCGTATCCCGCTCGAACCAAATCCTCGAGAAGATGACACAGTTCATTTCGTAAACAAAAAGATTTTCGGGGGCAGAATTCCGCCCCCGAAATATCATTCAAATTTCCTGTTGCTGTTTTTCAGCTTCTAAGAATAAACTATTATTCCCCGACCACATTCCACCACTCACAACCTGAGGAATTCACGCTATGAAATACAGCTATTTGAAAGCACTATTGCCTATTTTTGCGATAACAATAATTGGACATGCAGATCAATATACTTCTGAAGAACAAAAATCCATCCAGCAGAAAATTGAACCTCATTTTATTCAGTACCACAACAGAGTGATCTTATTTGCCCCGGCCCACCAAGGCTACGAGAGGATCAAACCGAATGCATTTTATGTAGGTGTAGAGGGGTATCTCGTCGGTATATTGAATAAGAAGGAAGACAACAGCCTTTTGTTAGATGCCGAACTACGCATGGGGTACAACTTCTTTTTCAACGGAAGAGAACATATCACTCCAGTTGTAGGCATTGGGTACTTGGAAGAGTTTTTTAAACATCACCATCACACCTATCATAAGCCTGGCATTGTCTACGGGGCTGTCGGCTTTTTATATGATCATGAATTCAACACCATCTTCAATCTAGGGTTTACCGCCAAATTCCTCATTGGTGGACCTGTGAGTGAAAAACGCTTTGATTGGGGTTCTCCCGTTACAGGAGCAGATATTTCGCTTCCGATTACATTTCGTTTCGGACACAAAAGACATTGGGATTATCGCATAGAGCCTTTTAACATCTATTTGCACGGCTCAAATGCTTCTCAAGATTATTGGGGATTCCGCAGCACCTTGGGATATCGGTTCTAAAATCAGACAGGCAATGAATAGTCAAACTTGAAATCCAAATGAAACTTAACAATGCAAAAAAGGACTGAACTATGAAAAAAACACATTTACTCACTACTTCTTTCGGCGTATGTATGCTCATCCTCTCAGGATGTGCCAGCTATCAGGCCGCACCGTTAGATACGGTCTCATCTCAATCTACAAGGTCTCCAGAGCAGAATGCAAATGTCACCATCTCAGCAAAAGCTTTCAACAAACACGACTGCAAAAAGTATTTGGATCGAGATGTGATCAGCAAAGGCTACCAACCGGTTCAACTGACTATCGAAAACAATTCTGATCAAGACTACTACTTTTCTCTAAATAGAATCGATCTGCAATGCGCAAGACCGGAGGAAGTTGCAAATAGGGTCCACACCTCAACAATTGGAAGAATATTGGGTTATGGCATACCCGGACTACTCGTATTATCGCCACTAGTCATTCCCGCTATTGTTGACGGGATAAAGTCCTCAAAAGCGAACGATGCTTTGGATAGCGATTTTTATTCAAAAACAGCAAGTGATCAAACGATCGCACCTCACTCGCATTTTAATAAATTAATATTCGTTCCAACTAAAAATTATCGCTCCTTATTTAACGTATCATTAATGAACCAGGCATCTAATCAAGTTGAATCCTTTGATGTCGCTGTGAAGTAATTGCGTCGAGAACCTAAAACGGCGAACAGTTTGGTGAATTTTGTCCTGTAATTTTTCCGTCTGACGAAGCAAAGGTCAGGCGCAAAAAGATTGTGGCACATATTCACCAAACCTTAAATTTATGGGAAAAAGCCACCGGTGACAAAAAAACATCTACTTTTGTTTATGGAGGATTGGGAATCCCAGTAAAGTTGATTAACGTCCCAATGAAAAAAATGATGGGTGAATGGTCTATCGATGTCAACATGGAGACTTTGCAAAAGGTTGTTCTGGAAGCACTTATTCATAAGCCATTTTCTTTAACTGGGGCAGAATTGCGTTATATCCGGCATTATTTGGAAATGTCCTGTGCAGATTTTGGAAAAACTTTTGGCGTCAGCCACATAGCTGTTGTAAAATGGGAAAATGAACAGAATGGAATTTCTCCAGCTCTCGAACTTTATATCCGCCTGTACATGAAAAAGAGGTGTCTACAGAGAAAACTTTTAAGCAATACTTAATAGTTCGACAAGAGGGATCGAGAAAAGTTCAAAGGCCTATAATTTATTACAATTTGGATACGATCCTTGCAGTTGGTTTTCGCGTTCGATCACATAGGGTGTCCAGTTCCGCCAACCACCTCTCCTCGCCCGATCGCATCTAGTCCACAATGGAGATTTTCAGTTTTAGATTTGCTGTTTTTGTGCCGAGAAAAAATTCTGGCACATAAGGGATCGATCACTTGTTGCCCAGCTTGTATTCAAACAGCTCGTATCCCCAAGGGAGTTCCATGGTGTAGGAAACCCCGTCCTCAAACTGCAACTCCATTTTTGCAATGCCTCTCAGCAATCCAACTACTTCCGGAGTAAGCCCACATTTTATCGGCCCCTCCAGATCATGGGAGAGAGTTTCCTCTCCGGAATGTGAGACCAGTTTGTATTTCTCCTGTTTTCCAATGCCGCAAATATCAAGATCGTAGATTGTCTGGCCGGGCTTTGCGCAAAGTAGAGTTCCTTTTGCCAAAAGCTCTCCCGATTCCTTATTCAAAAGCAGAGGGCGGGGATAGAAGACTGCTTCTCTGTATGCGCCTTTAGCAGATAGACGGATCATTACTTTCTCTCCGGGCAAGTAGCCGCGAGCGCTTACTACAAGACCTGTCGGCATGTTGGAATTTTTAGATTCCACGATATCTTCAGAAGAAGGTCCTGGACAAGGGTAATAGCGATCGGGAAGCGATTGTGATAGGCGCTTTTGTTCGAATGTATAGGGAGGACTATCAGGTATGTCGTGAAATAACACACACCACTTGGCAAATCCGGGATCTGTCAGATAAAGCTCCATCAAGCCCATCTCCTTCGCCCATTGTTCGGTGATGGCAACGATCTCAACGCCAGTATCAAGTCGTTCTACGAAGTCCAACTTGTTTTCCGTGTCAGCAATACGCTCCACGCGCTCCGGCGGATTGAGCTGATCAGAGACTTTTTCAGGATTTTTTACGTTGCAGCCCGCACATAAGAGAACTATGAGGTAAAGCCCGTATCGAAATTGCATTGAATCACCTTTCCTTTCGGTACCACAGAAGCTGTTGAGCCAAATTTTAGAATAAAATTATAGAGGAACCTACAAGACCTTTCCAGTCAAAACAGTGCCGAGCTTCGATACAGCTTGCTCATAGGGTTCTTTGCAAATTGTCAGAAGTCTCAGCGTTTCTGGATTTTTAGCCTCATATTCTAGGATCCCGTTTACCATGGATACCACGCACAATTTTTCAGGTGCGAATTTTGACCCATCAGGGTTTTTTAGATAAATTGTAATTTGAATGTTTTCTGGTTTAAACGGATAAATATCTAAATAAGGACGAATCTCCTCATTACTGTTAATGATGTTGAGAAATTTCGTTGCAGCGGTGACCAATAATTCGCGAGCCTCTCTTATATCGACTTCTTTGTAATAGTGAAAGGCCAATGCTAGCATCTTGATTTGATCCATCATCCTTGCACCCGTTCCAAAGGGATAGAGTCCTTTTTCCATTTCTAATTCGACAAATGCCCTATTTGTGACTTCATCAGCCAATGTTCCTTTATTCGAAGGGTAAGGATTGTCTTCTCTATGCGGATGATCGCAACTCGTGACAAAAGCCATCAAAAATAAAAACAGAACAGCTCTCATTCCTATTCGCTTTGCGTAGGAGCTATAACAGTGGCGAGTTTCGACACTGCTTCGTCATATGTTTCATTGTAAACTGTCAGAAGTTTGTATGTTTCTGGCTGATCGATCTTATATTTTAATGCTCCATCTATCATGGTTATCACGCATAATTTTTCAACTGAGCATTCTGAACCATCTGGTTTTTTCAGAAAAATTTTAACCTGAATATTCTCTGGCTTAAATGGATAATGATCTAAATAAGAGCGAATTTGTTCATTACTATTGATGATGTTGAGAAATACATTTCCCGCATATAGCAACAACTCGCGAGCCTCGTCCAGATCGACTTCTTTGTAATAGTGAAAGGCCAGCCCAAGCATCTGGATTTGATCCATCATCTGTCCAGCCGTTCCAAAGGGATAGAGGTCCTTTTCCCTTAATAAATGGGCAAATGCCGTATTTCTGACTTCATTCGCTAATGATTGTTTATTTGATGATGGTGGATTATTTTCACTATGCGGCGGACCGCAACTAGTAACAAAAACCATCAAAACCAAAAATACAAAAACTCTCATTCCGATTAGCCTTCTATACCTAAATACTGTTCTAATTCATCCTTTAACGTTTTATCAAAGGCGGGGTTTTCAAAACCATGACCCATCCCCTCAGTATCCGGATGCGGCTCTAACAAAATGAGCCGCTGCTTGTTTTCGATGAGTTGTGTTATGAGCGCTTCCCTTTGTGATTCGGGAAGGTATTCGCTCGCGCACATCGTAAAAACATCTTCACCTAAGTGAACGACGTCATTCTTGCAAGCATAAGGAACAGATCGATAGCACAAGTCCTCAGGGATGACTACTGCAGGCGCAATAGAAATGACAATAACACGATCGCGGATTTCCTTGGGAGCTTTCTCCAAAGCGTCTTTTGTCAAAATAGTTCCCATGCTATGAGCGATTTGCAGGTACTTTGCATCTGGGTTGTCCGCATTTTCTAGATGAAACTGCGTCCAATTCTCTAACAGTAAATCAGCGGTCAGCGGAGCGGTCCCCCCATAGTTAAGAAAAAATATTTCTGCCAGATCTATTGCTCCGAATAAACCGTTACTGTGGTTGTAGACCCCCTCGATGCTCATATCGCCAGCAAATTTCTTTATATGATAAAGGTGACTCTTAAATTCCTCAAAAGATGTATTCATACCAGGGATAAATCCTATCCTTATGTATGTCAATTTTATCCCTTCTGTTTTGAAATGGCATGACTTGAAGGGCGAGGTCGAAATGCTACCTATAGGGAGCGGACCTACTGAATCAATGACGGAAGCTGGGACATTCACATGACCACCGAGTGCTGCTAAGCAGCTTGAAATAGCACTTTGCAGGGGAGAAGCCATACGGGTGACCGGATTCTGCAATGCCGCTGAAGTGCTTGGGGAAACTGTCCAGGCAGCCTGTTGCATCTCTATAGGATTTCCCACCAAGAGATCCACAGGCGAACTGGGATCGAGCATCTCCGGCTGGCTCACACCTCGCCCGATCGCTTCTAGTCCACGGCGAAGATTTTCAGATAAAGCGGCGATGCCTTGTGAAATGGAAAACCCCTGCTCTGTTGCGGAGCTGTCTCTGGGGCCATTTGCATAAGGTGCCGTGCCTTTTAATTGATTATCCGCACCGTATTGGATCAAAGGCTCAAAATGCGGCTGAGAGTTAATCCGATCAGGCCCGTTTAGCCCGCGCGCGATTGCCTCTAGGCCATATTGCACACTTCCTACAAATTGATTTATCCCTCGCTGGAAAGCGCTTACTTCGGGTGCCGAATTTGCGACAGGCGGGGAAAAGCTTGGTGCCGGCACAACACTGCCGTCACTACTACCACTCCTATGCATCAGATTAAACCCGGGATTTGGATTGGGGTTCGTCCTGTCGTTTTGCAGATTTTCAAAAAGCCTAGTCAATGAATTTCCGTAATTTGCATTTTGATCGAATGAGGGAGTGCTTGCGGGAGGAGGTGTGAAAGCAGCAGGCTCCTGCTTCGGAAAAGAATCTGCAACAAGGAACGGATTTTCGCTGCCGGGGATATCGCGAGGGGGCGGAGTCGTGTCAGGCTCAAACGCTACCGGATCCCGTTCATCCTCGCGTCTCCTGGGTGCACCTTGGGACGCAGCAGCTGCGGCCGCCGCTGAGGCAGCGGCTGTCGCTGCTGCTTCCACGGTCGCTGCGCCTGCGCCTGCAGCTGATAGGATGGCTCCCGTGACGTAGACAGCCCCAACAGCTGCAGCTGCAACAGCCGCGACGATGAGGATCTCTTTTTTATGGTCGGCGACAAAATGAGCGGTCTTTTTTGCTCCTTTCTTAACTCCCCTGCCAACACTCCTTGTGCACTTTGCGACACCGCTCGCCGCACGTCTAAAGATGTTTTTGCATTCTTCAATTTGAGCCTGGTACTGAGCGGGATCCGCAAGGGCAAATTCTCGACCTGATAGCTCATAGAGCGGGAGGAGAAAAGCAGACTCAAGATACTGACCGAAATTTAGATCAATCTCTTCAGAATCTTCCTCTTCGACATCGATGAGGTCATAGCGATGGGAGCCCACTTGGGCATTGTCGATAGTGTCTATCTTTTGAAACACATTCGAGAAAAATTGGGCGATTTGTGCGATATGGAGAGATTTTTCGATGGTGCGTTCGACGTTGCGCCCATTCCATAGTTGGGCATCGAGTGGATAAGTAAAATCGTCGGAACCAAAAATGTCAGAAGCGTCGTCTGTTGCTGTTGAATCAGTGCAATCGATAGTCATATAGTCTCACAGAATTAAAAATTTGTTGGCCTATGCCTAAAAATTTTAATCTGTGATCGATTAAATGGGAATAAATCTTTTAATTTGTTCTTAAAAAATGCTGAAAATCAGACCATAAGCGGCAAAAAATCAACCAACAAAAAGAAGTTTTTGGTAAGAATATTAGAAGAAAAAAACAGATTAAATATTACTTTAATTTAGCAGACCTAATCACTTCTGCATCAATCGCCCTTCATTCCAAGCGACCATCGAGCGGGTCGGCGCCATGGTGACAGAGTCGATCACATGGCCCTGAATGTTCACAGCTTCGACAATGCTCTTTTCAGGGGTTAATGTGACAAGACAGACGGCGTTGACTTGCGCCGCAGCATCGAGATACCAGAGTTTTTTGGGCTTTCTCGGAGTGACTCCCCAAGAGCCGTCCCCCATATAGATCACTCCATCGGGATCGATCTTGCTGCCCTTCATCGGATGCGTTCTTTTGTAGGCATGATTGTGATGCTCGAAAGCAACATTGAGATGGTACCTTTCAAAAAGAGGGGACCACTCCGTGCGGATCCTTCTCGCCCCGCTTCCTCGATAAGGATAAACGGAAGGATAGGCCGCAATATGATAGGCGGCCATTTTATAGGCGACATTCTCACGCTGCGAAAGATTCTTTTTCAGCCATGCCGTCTGCTGGCCGCCGATGTGGTAGCTATGCCCCGAATCGAGCAAAAACAGACTTAAATAATCTCCGGCGTCCAGGACGCGATAAGGCATCCCCTTTTCCTGCAACGCAAACAATTCATAAAAGAGAAAATCTTTGGGCCTAGGGTCCAGCGCAATCGCCTTGATATCATGATTGCCCAGAACCGGCATGATCGGGATCATCCTGCCATCGGAGGTCACCATCTGCGTTTTCCATTCTTTAAAAAAAGTCCGCCAGCGTTTAATTTCCCAGCCCTTCCCTTTAAAAACAGCTCTGCGCCCATTGGTGTAAGCAATGTCACCCCCCACAACGACAAAGTCGGGATCGCACGCAGCAATCTGCTGGTTCATCCTGCGCAGCGTCGAAAGATAAAAATAGGCGTCCCCGCCGATGACAAATTTGACAGGCCTGGTCAACACATCAGGCAACGTGCGAAATCGGAACCTTCCCTTCTTCCCGAACAAGCGGAACTGATACTCGCCCCCCGGCTCCAATTCATCGAGTTCCACTGTGTGGATAAGCAAATTTGTCCTAGGCAAAGGAGCATGGATCCCCTCTTTCACCTGCCATTGCGACTCCCCCATTTTTCGATAAAAGACTTGAGTCATGCGATCCTTATCCGTCGTCTGCCACTGGACAGTCATCGTCGTCGACGGATCATGCATCCAGGTCAAATAAAGAACTGATGGAGTTTTGGCTTGAGGAATTGGCGTAGAACCACTGAGCGCTCCCCATCCCAAAACTAAACATAAAATTTTAAATACAATTCGATTTCCCACAGCACAATACCAAAAACAATTTTTAAACCCTCATGATCACAAATAACTGACTAAAAATCAGTAACTTGACAGCACGAGTATCTCGAAATAAGCTACTTTAACATGCCTTCCCTTTTGCGCCTAGAAGGTTCATTTACCCGAAGGCAAGGCCTATCTGTAGCGCTTCCTCGACGCCGAGGAAAAGCTCCCCGAACCCAACGCGACGCGAAGAAGATCCAGTTGGCGGCAAGCAACTGAAACTGATCAAACTGATCGAGACGCTGGACGCGATACGGGGTAGCGTTCGCCGAGGGAACCCACTATGGCTCGCAATAGCACAAGAGCAACTCGACAGGCTCTTCCGCTGGGGCAGAGGACTGCGGGTTGCCGATCCCGGGAAAGCCGCGTGGCTACTCGGCCTCAAG
>CAWESW010000090.1:0-7660 GCA_963811735.1 uncultured Verrucomicrobiae bacterium
CTACATAGCTTACATTACTTGAATTAGTGTGGTCGTTCCAATCGAATTTAGCCGGTAGTGGCACTGTAGCCATAGGTTGCGAGACAGATCGGCGTGGAGTATATTGCTTGTTTTACGGAGAGCGCCAAGCCCCTTTCTCTCAGGATAGTCTTTTGCAACCCAATGTTTGCCTTGAGCTTTAATAATACCGTTAAGGACGTCTGTGTCGATATTTTGACCTGAGGCAATTCCAGGTCCACATAGCAAGAAGAATAGACCACATATAAGTAAAAATGGAATTATAAAAATGCTATTTGAGTCTTTGGCACATTTTGTCATTATATTATCCTTTTTACGGTTTAGAGTCTACGAGTATTCATCTAGTTTTTTTAGTCTTAAGCAACAAAAAACCCGCTTCCTGTGAAGGATAGCGGGTTTGTATGGATTATGGATACGTAGACTTTCCCTAGCAACCCCGCTGTCTTATCGATTACTTAACCGACGTAGACCGGAGCTTTGCGTCCTACCTTTTCAGATAGTTTGCCCTTCAGGCGAGCTGAAGCATCTTTTCCAAAGAACCTGTTACTACGTTTATCGCTACACGAAAGTCCAACTTCCGGGATGTCAAGCAAAATGCACCCGCTCACTGCACAGGCCCCTCGCGGAGCGGTGGTGAGCTTCCCTTCAGTGATCTGCATCAACTTATATTTCGGCAGGAGGTGAACGAAACATTAATAAATAATGAATCCTTTATTAGAACTCTCACCTTCGGGGATTTCCCGCATCAACTTCTGAATGCTTTTACCTTTTTAATGATTTTGGGGATGAAAAACGAAAAGACAAAAAGACCAAGCGAGAAGAATATCTTCCAGCTAACCAAGCCTCTCCATTCGCCGCTTGCCCAGACGTCTCTCACGGTCCCGACAAAAAAGGTGAAAGGCCCCTATTGGGCCTACAGCTCCTGTTTGTCCAGAAAGAAAAACGGAATCACCGACGTCGACTTGAAACTGGCTGTCTTTGACGCATGGAAAAGACGGGCGACCGATTCCCCTCCCTTGTGCCTCTCTCAAACAGATCGAGAATGGGACTATGTCCAGCAGGAATCCGGCATCCCCATCCATGACGTTGCTCCTCCTAAATCCCTTTCTTCCGGATCGGTCTTTTCCGATCTATCTGAGATGATTTGGGAGCTCGATGAGCCCGTCGCCGACCTCAGTCTGCCGGCCCTTTGGCAAACCTGTAAAGAAATGAAAGCAAGTCAGAAGACTGAACTTTTCTTCTCAACAGGCTCGCTGCCTCAGCTTCAGGAAGAGATCCATCCCCCGCGCATTTTTTCCATCCCCCCGCTCTCGGCAATGAACCGCTTTCTTAAGCAGAAGATTCTGATTCCTCTGTTTTATAAGCTCCACCCCAAGAGCGCATATGCAATGCTGCGCTCGATCCACACGCATCCCTGGCATCTGGCCTTTCTGAACCAGACTGCCCTTTTCGACAGAAGGGGGTTCAAAGATCTGCACTCTCATCTGCTAAAACCTGTAAACAATGAGATTTTCCTCCACCGCTTTCCAGCACTGGAAAGGCTGGGGCCCACCCTTAGCTCGCTTCTCTACCTGTATCACAAAGTCAAACTACCGCCATCGATCCTTCTTCCTCAAGAGCGATTCTGCAACCATTTTGGAATCGTCAGAAAAGCCCCTTATCTCGATGTGCGCGTGATCGAGACGCTCGCCTCAGTCCCCGATTCCTCCGAAGGATTCTGCTTTGCCAAACTCTTTAAGCCGTCCACCTCAAAAATCGCCTCTCTCCCTTCCTGGGCAACAGAGATCGCTATCCGCAACATGACTGAAAAATTCTCTAAAAGCGTCCTTGTCGAAGCGGGTCTTTTTTCCTCAAGCTGGCTCGCTGAACAGATGAAAAATTTTAACCGCCATCCCCATCTATTCTTTCAAGAGTTGTGGGCCCTGCTTGTTCTGGAGATCTGGTTCCGCCAGTTCATCGAAGGAAATTTAAATGAGACTGGGGAGTCTTGAACCTCAAGGCTTTCCCCTTCTCAGTGTGGTCTGTGCTCTCTGTGGTAAATAAATGTTTTATCCCCTGTCGGAAAAGCTCGACACCAATCCCAAAAATTGATAGTATAGGCTCTTTGCCGGGGACCTTATAGAACGGCACGATCCGAACCAGGTCAGGACTGGAAAGTAGCAGCCTTAAGGATGCAGTGTTGTGCTGTGAGTCATCTCCGGCTTTTTCATGCCCGGAAAAAATCAAATTCTTATGACCAGCGGATGGGCATCGGTGTGCTTTGACGTGCCATACAGCCCTTGCTGATGGCCATCGAGTTTGTATTTCAGATAATCGACAGAATGGTAGTAGAGTTTAAAGAGGTTCTCCAAAGAATGAGCCTCGAACTGAAGCCTTAAATGCCCCTCTTTGTCTTTCCAAAACAACAGCTCGCCAAAAAGCGGGCTCTCTAAACCGTAAGAAGTTCCTTCTCTGTGCGCATGCGAGCTTTGTCTGGGCTTGGCTCCAGGAATTTGCGTCAGTTTTTGATACAGTTCTTCGGTCTCTCCAAGGATAAGGCCATTGGCTCCTTTCATCAACTTTTTCAAATGAGGCAAAACAGTGGGGAGGCAAAGGAGATCTGTCAGTGTGTGCGGCGCTAACGAAGGGTTCTCTGTGAGAAGACGCTCCATGACTTTTTTTGTGTCTTCCACATCCCCCAGGCGCAAGGATTGGACAAACCGCTCTTGTGCGATGATCGTCTCTTTATTGCGCAAGGCCCTATCGATGATCCTTCTGCTTATTTTTAGAATGAATTTAATCGATCCCACTACGGGAAAAATTCCTCGAATCAGCATTCGAACGGGGACAGAACAAAGCTTAGGCTCAATCGGATCTTGTTGCTCTCTTGGAAAACAGGCTTTAAAACCTCTTCCCTTAATGACGAATTGATGGGACTGTTTTTCAACAGCGACATTTTGACTTTTTAAGATAGGGGGATGCTCCTTCGGGAACCAAGAGCGTCCAATACAGTTTTTTGCTGTTGGGATTTAATAGATGGCTCATCTTTCTTTTGGCATAGAGAGGACAGGAAATTTTCTGTCCTGAGGGGATTTGAATCTCAAGCGCTGTATGCAGTCCCCTTTCACTAAATCCTCGAGTAGAGAATCTCTTTAAGACCGCAGGAGCTGAACCTATACCAGTAAAAAGTTTCTGTCGATTTTCGGGTTCTTTTGAGCCGCTTTTCGATTCTTTTGTCGGGGGTAATATCAACTTCGTATATGACCCTAGGGCAAAAGAATCGAAAAGCGGCCAAAATAATCCCGAAAATCGACGAAAAATTTTACTGGGATAGGTTCTTGTCTCTTTGCCAACCTGTACCCATCCCGCATAATCATGGGCAATTTGCGGTCCTTTTTGGAATCCCTGTGATGCGCCTTGGGAGAGAAATTCGCTCTGTGCGATGGAGTCGGCCGCTACGTTGAAAACGCCATGCTCTGTCGTAGATCTTTTTCACATAATAGCCTGTATTTCCTAAGGAATCGGTCCCCTCTACGCGCAGCTCACAGCATTCCTGCCTTTTGCCTGTTTGAACAATGGCGATTCGCTTGGTCAAATGCGCATTTCCGCTCAGGTTGACCGAAGGTTGCTCGAACCAATCTTCGCCATGAAGCATGCGGTCAAGCGGGGTCTTGTTTTTTTGATTTCTGCCAATGCTATCGAAATCGGCATGGCGCGTGTACATCTTGGCACTTTCTTTGCCATCGGCATTTTTCGCACGGCTGATCAAAAAAAGCGTGGACGCACTGGCATCCATGTTCTCTGCGACGAATTGCCCTTCTTCGGGAAGGGTGATCTCGTTGTGAAACTTATTTGGCAGTTGTGGATCGGCGAAGAAAATCCGCGTCCCGGAAGGATCTAACATATAAAGAGTATCAATCGCAAGGTGGGAGCCGATGTCTTTATGGGAGATTGCGATCGCCCGAGCTCCTTCCATCGCATTTAATGATGCAGGCTTGAAGAAGTTGATAATCGCGGCCACTTGATTCAAATTGAACCATTCTTTTCGCCATTCTAACTTAGAATATATGGAAGCCGTCTTTGCGCAATAGACCTGACGCCTTTCATCGAGCGCAACCAGCTGATCTCCATCGGCGCTAATGCGGATTGCTTTTTTGGGAAATGGGATTTCTTTCCAAGGGGTATTGCTGTCGGTATAGATCGGCCTAAAATAGATTTTCCCTTCTCGAAGGATGTAATGGAATTGATGATCGAATGTCTCCGTCTCTGTTTTGACAAGGAGCGGATTGATAGGGATCGTCCTATCGATTAATTTTTTTTGAGGTTGAGAGGAAAAAAGTTCAACTATTTTCTGAATTGGAAAGTAAATAAAACTTTCAACCCTAGAAATGACCTCATTCACATTCAAAAGAAGAGTAACGATGGTGGAATGATTGGGGGGTTCCCCATAGGGGTGGATGCCAAGCCGGCCTGAAAAATCGATGCTTTGAGAAGAACTGGACATTTTATTTAATTACCAAGTAATTCAATTTAGCACTAATTATATACTAAACGCAAATTAACAGATAACTAATAATAAATATGTTAAACTGAACTTTAGCCATCGATCGAGTCGGCTTTCACGTCTATTGGCCTCCAATGGCTCAAGTCCAGTTAAAAACTCCAGATAAGGCCTACGAAAAGCCCGTGAATGATCGCATTTCCATGAGTATAGTCTTTTTTTCCTGCTTCCCTCTTCACTCCTCTGCTGATCTGTTCAGGGGCAAGGCTTAAGCCTGTAAAGAACATCGCCTGATACCCCCCGTGCAAGTTGATGTGCTCAAAGCATTGAAAACCGACTTGAGCCGCTACATCCGTATAAATACCCAATACTCTCTTTACTCTCTCCGAGTCGCGTAAAGTGACGGTGTTATCCAGATCGCCAAGGAACTGCGTTTGTTCTGTGTGGTTGGCAAACAGGCCGGCTTTGGCAAAGATATCCCAGCTGAGCCAACGAGTGGGGTTGATTTGAAAATCAAGCCCGAGCTGCACTCCGAACATTCTATTTTCCGTGTGGATGTTATAGGTGCTTTTATCGGGGGGTTTGACCATCGTTAATTTGAAAGCTTCGTCCCAATGGAAATAACGCAGGCCAGCGATCCCCGAGAGGCAAAAATAATCGATGCGGCGAGGGTTAAAATGCCGCCAGAAATTGAATTCGATATCCCAAAAGTGGCTCTCGTATTTTGCCTCAGCTTCATCTGCATTGGTAAAATCCTGGGAGTAATCCGAGTGCTTGAAGGGGAAGCTCAGGCTATGGTCGCCATGCCTTTTTTTATGACCGGTCCAGGGTTGAAGATAGAGGAAATTCCCCTCAAAGCTGTTTTTGGCAGTCGGCATATAGATCAGCGCCGCGCGGTATCCCGGAGCAAAGTCAAAATCATGAATGAGGTCTTCCGTGCTAATGACGGTATGGTTTGGACATTGGCCCGGACATTGGAACTTGTTAGCGTCTTTGACAATGGCATGATCATGGATGTCCGTGCGCTTCATGTACACGAAATCCCCCAAAAGGCTCCAATGATCATTTAAGTAGGAATTACCGTCCGCTGATAGAGGCGCAGCACTCCAAATAGCGCCGAGGCTAAAAAAAATCCATGCACCTGTAGTGCCTTTTCGCATATGTCTCGACCCCTCCAGAGAGCAATATCAACGAGTAAAAAAATAGCTTAGAAAAGTTGCCAAAAATAGTATATAGAAACTTGAAAAATTGCGTGGGAAGATGGATTTTTTAAAACCAGATTTATACATACAAATATTTTTAATTCTCTAATAAGAGACCTGATTTTCCACACAAAATTTGTATTAAAAATTTAAACAATCACAGTTTTTAACAATAACAAATTTCAATTATTGCGATTTAATAACAAATAACAATAACAAATGACAACTCATCAAATATATTAAATTATGCAATTGAAATAATAATCAATTAAAAGTAAAATGAATCGCAAACTAATAATAAAACGAGCTCACTATTATGACCAGTAAAACTCAATTTTTATCTAATCAGACTCAGGAAGAAACAAGTCCTCCCCCTGTTCCTGAACAAAAAAGCATTCTTGGAAGGACTTGGGATAATTCCAAATGGGCTGTTGGTGGTGCGGCATGGGTCCTCTCAAGACCTGTCGCATGGGCTTTCTCTCCCGTTGGCGAAGGATTGGGCAGCGGTGCTGTCTCAGGGGCGAAAAAAGAAATTGAGCAGATGGTACAACCGGATGGCCCGCTGGGAATCCAGCTTAAAGAGACGCTCGAAGAGGCGCTATTGAAGCAACCCACCGAAGAGTTGCTCGAACTGAAGACATTTCTGAGCAAGATGATAACCTCACCCGAGACATTGACTGAGGAAGAAATTCTTAAGATCCAAAATAACCTCAAAGAGCTCTCAATCGATGACGACAAACTTTTGAAGCACTTTGCCCCGGACATTAGCGAGGGGGCAATAAAAGTTTTTCACGTGATGATTGAATTATTTGAACTTGCCAATGAAATGCAGGCGGAAAAAGATGGCAATTTTCCAGAAAATTTCAGGGAATTGCTACAGAATCCATCGACAAAACAACTACTGGAAAAATGCGACGAGTTATTCACTCTCATCATCGATCGAAACCGGGGCGCTCTGATCAAATCGATGGAATATCTACGGCATGCCTTGTTGTCGGAACAAAACGGGGTCCTCACTCAAGCAATTGAGTTTCTGAAAGACAAATGCATCGGCGAGACCGACGGACTCATTCCCAAGGGGATCGCTATGCTTGAGGAAAAGCTCAAAGAAAACCTGGCCATGTTGGAAAAGCAGCTGACCGAAGAAGGCGGAATTGCAGACAAAGGGCTGAACTATTTACAAAGCAGACTCATCGACAAGGACGGCCTTCTCGACAAAGTAATGGCCTTTCTTGATGACGGCCTCAATGACAAACAGAAAGGGGTCTTGGTCAAGGCTCAAAAATTCCTCTCCGACTCTCTGATGGATGATGAAGAGGGGCTCATCGTCAAAGCGATCAATTTCTTAAACCTCAAGCTGCTGGAAAAAGGCGGTCTGATCGAAAAAATTGATCTTTACATTAACGAAGAAGAAAAAGGTCCTGCCACGAGCCGCAAGTTTCCTGGATGTAAAATTCAAGGCCATCTTCGATCAGCTCGACGAGAAAATGAACCTCCAAGCACATACCCTTTTATCGAAGTCGCGTAGTCAGTTGATAGAGCTCCGCAAGGCTATTATTGAAAACAAAACAGCTGCGATTAAGAAATACAGCAAAGAACTGCAGGAGCTATTGGAGCAATTGGCCCAGCACCATGTCACTGTCTTTACCAAAAAGCCCCTCGATATTACCGACCTTCAGCTCCTTAATCAATTAAAAGACAAACTTTCTGATTTTCATGGCGACACTCCTCCTTCTCAAGGGGAGATGATGCTGGCAGTGGAAGGAGGGCTATCAGTCATTAGCCGCTACTATCTAGTCCATGCGGGTGCTGTTGAACGCGCCGGAGATGTTTTTATCGATGCCGCAGCACGTGCCGGAGATGTTTTTGTCGATAAGGTGAATCCGATCCTATCCCGTGTTGAAAACCTTCCCAAAACGCTAGTAGAAAGCGGCAAAAGCGCTCTCGGACTTACCCCATC
>CAWESW010000091.1:0-77497 GCA_963811735.1 uncultured Verrucomicrobiae bacterium
TGGCAAATTCGATGAGGCACTGCAGTATTTCGATGCGGCAATCGCGATTGCGAGACAGATCGGGGAAAAATGGGCGGAGGGGTACGGGGTAACAAATCTCGGTGATATATACCAGTCGCTAGAACATTTCGATGCTGCCGTGGCCCATTACCAGACCGCACTTGACATTGCATGCGAGATTAAGAAGGAGACGGGCCAGGACCCAGGAGGAGACATCACCTTGACTAGCCTTGCCGACGCCTACAGGAAGCTGCACCGATTGGATGATGCGCTCGATTGCTCCCGTCAGGCACTCGCCATCTCGCGTGAAATCGGTGACCATTGGGGAGAAGGCTTTGCCCAGCATGTCATTGGTGTTACCCTGAGAGATCTACGGCAGTTTGAGAAAGCTATCGATCATCTCCAGCAGGGTCTAGCCGTTCGGCGCGAAATCGGCGACAAGCACGGCCAGGCGAAGATCCTCGCTAGCCTTGGAAATGTCCTTTACGACAATGGCCAGATCGGACCAGCGAAAATAGCATGGTCCGAGGCGATCTCGATCTTCAGCGACCTCGGTGACTCTCGGGCGGCCGAGTCACTCACTATTGATACGGCAGCTCTAGTTCGTTGTAATCATGGTGGGCCATCTGCGTAGCCGTTCCAGCGCCGGTGGGCTTGGCTGGCTCGGTACTGGTGGCGGCGTCGCCATTGCGACCAGTGCTGGCGGTGGGCGTGGTCCCGGCGAGGCGGCGGGACCACGGTGCCGCGCAGCATGCGCAGCATTTCCGGGATGGTGACCGGGATCAGGCCGATCTCCAGGCCGGGACTACAGCATGGCCGACCGTGAGCTGGCGCGGCAGCTCGGCGTTCAGCCGCGCCAGATCGAACGCTGGCGATCAGAAGGGTGCCTGCAGCCGCCGGAGTGGATGCATCAGCGGGGAATGCCCGGTTCCCGGTCTGGATATCCCGCCGGCGCCGCCGCGCAGGCCGCGAGAGTCCGCGATCTGCTCGCTAGGTCGCCCCGCCTGCTTGCCCGGCCCAGGACGTCGTTCGATGAGGTCCGGATCCTGTTGTTCTGGGAAGACCGCTTCGTCGATCAGGGGAAGCTGCGCGGCAGCTACCAGGTTTTCCTGCAGCGCCTCGACGGGCAGTTCGGGCCTGCTGATGTCCCGCTCGCCGCGGATCTTGCCCGTGCGCTTAGCGGCGTGGCCCGCGGCGGGTTCGGGCTGTGGACCAGTGCGCTCAAGCTGGCGGGCGACGTGGCGCGTCCCGGCGGGGCCGGGCCCCGGGACCGCGTCCGGCTGGCGTTGACCGTGCTGCTAACCGCGCTGTACGGCGCCACTCTGTCAAGCGGGCTTCCCGGCGGGCCGGATGATCTCGTAGCCGATGCGATCGACAACCTCGGGTTCGGTACCGATCACCGTCGCCGCGGAAGACCTGGCGTTTCTGAACCTGCCCGCGCCCGGGAGCTGATGAACGAGGCGAAGCCCGCCGAGCTGGAACAGGCACGGGAACTGGTCAAGACGGTCATGGCGTACGCGCAAACCCTGGCGTTTATCGGATCACGTACCGACCGGTCGTTGCGCTGGCCCGCATTCAGCCTCGTCTGCAAGACAGTCATCAAGAACACGGGTCCCATGCTGCCGCTGTGCCTTCCGTTCGCAGTCGCCGCACGACGCCAATACGGTCCCGGATGGGATGACCATATCGCCGGGCTGGCGCGCCGGGCCGAGGCTGCCGCAAGCCTGCTCAGAGCACTGCCGCGGAGGCTGCACCGTCTGGTCCGGGCAGATGGCACGCCCGTCAGGTACAGCTCGAGGCAGCTGAACACCTTCCAGGCGACGTATAGTTCCTGGGCCGAGCAACATCCCGATCTCGCCTGCTCCTCCTGTGCAACACCGATGACAAGCAGGCGTCGCACGCGGCCCGGCCGCGATAGGGCTACACGTCAGAATGCACCTGGAGAAGTGACTGACCGTACAGCTGGTCGCGAACACGAACCGCCGATATGCTCGGCCGCGGCCCTTGAGGCGCTGCCTGAGCTCCATGTACATATCGTGGAGTTATGGGCGGCTGGTTCTGATCTCTGATCGGATGCCGGTGCGGGTTCTTTGTCGGCCGGAACGCTGGTCTGTGGCGCTGGTGGTCTCCGGTTGACCGGCTTGCCATCGGCATCTAGGGCGGTCGGCACGGTCACGGCCCGTCATCGGCGCCGCCAGGTTCTGGGCAGCAGAAACGGCGAGTTTGTACAGGTACCCTCTCTGGGGGCAGGCTTTCACAGCACTGTGGGGGGCAGAGACCGTGATTTCGGTCCCGCGTCGGGACACCGCACTTGACAGCCTCGCGCTCATTCGGGACGTGCTCACGAGCCTGCCGGCTGCGGTGGCCTACCTGGCCGGGCCTGACCTGATCATCGACTTCGCCAACGACGCTTACTGCCGGCTGGCCGGCGATCGGGACGTGGTCGGTGTGCCGCTGTGCCAGGCGCTGCCGGAACTCGCCGACCAGGGGCGGCTTGATCTGCTCGAACGAATCATGCAGACCGGGGAGCCGGTCCGGGGCACCGAAACCGGGGTCTTGCTTCAGCGGCGCGGCGGGCAAGCAGGGCAACTGTTCGTGGACTTCAGCTACCACGCGGTGCGCGATGCTGACGGAGCCATCGCCGGGGTCTTGCTGCATGCCGCCGATGTGGCCGCGCATGTCCGGGACCGGGACCGGCTGGAAGCGCTGCCCGGGAATCTTACCTCATCGGAGGAGCGGTACCGGACGCTGTTCGAGACCATGCCGCAAGGTGTCGTCCACTATGGCGCCGACGGGTCAATCATCGGAGTGAACCCGGCAGCCAGCGAGATCCTGGGCATGGACCTGAGCACGGCGAGATCCTGGCCTGTTGTCCCGGAAGGGCAGGCGATGCGGGAGGACGGCTCACCGTTCCCGCCCGAGGACCTGCCGGTGCGGGTGGCGCTGCGGACCGGGGAGATCGTCACCGACGTGGTGGCCGGTGTGCGGCACGGCGGGACCGGCGAGCTGCGCTGGGTGCGGATCACCGCGGTCCCTGACGCACGGGATGCGCAGGGCCGGCCCAGCCGGGCGTACGCGATCTTCACCGACCTGACCGAGCAGCGGCGGACCGAGGCGGCGCTGCGGCAGAGCACCACCCTGCTGGGCCGGCTGCGGGAGGCCAACGTGCTCGGCGTGGTGGTGGTCGGCGAGCACCGGGTCTACGAGGCCAACGACGCCTACCTCGCCATCATCGGCTACAGCCGGGACGACCTTGAGGCTGGCCGCATCGCCTGGCGGAAGATAACGCCCCCGGAGTGGGCCAGCGCTGAAGACAAAGCCATGGAGCAATTGCGGCAGACCGGGGCGTGCCAGCCGTTCGAGAAGGAGTACGTGCACCAGGACGGGCACCGGGTGCCGGTCCTCATCGGGGCGGCAGTGTCGAGCCGTAACCCGCTGCGCTGGGCGTCTTTCGTCGTCGACCTGACCGCCCGGCAGCGGGCCGAGCAGGAACGCGCCGAACTGCTGGCCAGCGCCCGCATCGCGCGGGCCGAAGCGGACAGCACACGGGAACAGCTGGACTTCTTGCTGCGCGCCGGGGCGCTGGTCGCCGCCGCCCGGGACCGGGATGAACTGCTGGACCATGTCGCCCAGCTGGTGGTCCCGAGCCTGGCCGACTACTGCGTGGTGTTCTTGCCGACCGCCGATGGGATGCTATGCGCCAGCGCGCTCACCCATGCCGATCCCGCCCGCGCAACGATGCTCGCCCACCTGCGCGAGCACCCGATTTCCCCGGCTGGCCCGCTGCTCCCCCAGCGTGCCTACACCACCGGCACCACCCAGCTCACGCCCGACGTCGCCGCCGAAATGCCTGCCTGGGCCAGGGCCGAGCCCGACGTAATCAGCATCGTCAAGCTCATGCACCCGCAAAGCGCGATCGGCACGCCGCTGCTGGCCGCCCAGGGCCCGCTTGGTGTCATGGTCCTGGGCCGGGGTGCCGGGCGCCCCCGGTTCGCGGGGGCGACGTCGAGATGGTCGAGGAACTCGCCCGCCGCCTGGCCGTGGGGCTGGCCAACGCCGACACCTTCGCCCGCGAGCATGCCATCGCCGAAACGCTGCAACGCTCCCTTCTGCCCGGCACCCTACCCAGATCCCGGGACTGGACCTGGCGGTACGCTACCTGCCCGCCACCGAGGGGGCCGACGTCGGCGGCGACTGGTACGACGCCTTCCCCCTCGCCGGTGGCCGGGCCGGGCTGGTGACCGGTGATGTTGCCGGCCACAACATCGCCTCGGCGTCGATCATGGGTCAGGTGCGCAGCCTGCTCCGCGGATACGCGATCGACAACCTCGACCCCGCCCGTGTGCTGCGGCGGACCAACACCGCCGTTGCCCAACTGCTGCCCGACGTGCTCGCCAGCGTGGTCTACGCCGTGCTCGACCCGGCCACCGGCGACCTCACCTACGCCAACGCCGGGCACCCTCCGCCGCTCATCGCCACCAGCACCGGCCACGCCGAATTCCTCAACAACACAGCCGGCACCATGCTGGGCGCGTGCACCGACGCCAGGTTCACCACCGGACACCGGCAGCTTCCCCCCGGCGCAACGCTGCTGTGCTACACCGACGGGCTCATCGAAGACCGGCGCCGTGATATCTCTGAAGGCCTCACCATCCTGGCCGAAACGCTGCAACACTCCGGTCCCAGCCCGGCCGGGCAAACGTGCGCCACCGTGCAGGCGGCCCTCCTCGGCACCACAGGGCGCGACGACGACGTGTGCCTCCTGGCAGCCCGGCTATCCGCCTGAGTGCCCACCGGCCTCCCAGGCCCAGGTCACACATACCGGCCCGTACCTCCACCTCCCACTGGCCCGAACAGCGCCCGCAGCCGTAAACGGACACGCAGGACACGCAGGACACGCAATCATGTGCCGGTCGGCGGGGCCAAGGCGACGTGACGGGTCACGGGCCGTGGTGCCAGCGCCTCAGCCAGTGGCGGGAACGGCCCAGCCCGCGAGCGGCCGGCGCGGGACCTGGCTCCCAGCGGAATGCCAGCGCGATGACCACGATCGCTGCCGCGCTCCAGCCGAGCACCACCAGCAGCCCGGAGACCGGCATCGGCCAGGACTGTGTGGCGGGTTTGAAGGAGTCCTCCATCGCCCGGGTGATCGGAGCGACCGGAAAGGCTGAGGCCAGATCATGCAGCCACGCTGGCGGGTGACTGACGGCGAAGAACACACCCGAGATAAACGCCAGCGGCAGCATCGTGCCGAACGCGATCGGGAGCGCGGTCTCGCTCTTGGGGACCACCGTGGTGACCGCCGCACCGAGCAGGAAGAAGCAGACGATGCCCAGGAAGGCGGCGGCGGCGAAGTAGCCGAGCGCGTGCCAGATCATGCTCACGTTGAAGAACGCCACCCCGGTCGCGATGATGACGCCGGACGCGATGACCGAGGTCACGAAGGCGGAGCCGGACCGGCCGGCGAGGTAGGTCCAGGCCGGCAGGGGCGTGCCGCGCAGGCGCTTGAGTATGCCCTCCTCGCGGGCCAGCACAATGCCGATGATGGCCGTCACATAGCAGGCGTTGAGCAGGCAGAACGCGCACATCGCGGGGGTGAGCCACTGCGCGTAGGGCAGCCCGCCCACCGGCCTGGCCGGGGTAATGACTTTGAGGCATACCAGCAGCAGCAGCGGAAACACGATGGACAGGAACAGCCCCAGCGGGCTGCGCAGCAGCAGCACGAGCTGGTAGCGGACCTGGCCGAGGGCAAGCACCACCGGAGGCCGGGATCTGCGCGCTACCTCAGTGGCCATCGCCGGCTCCACACCCGCCTGCCCGGTGATGCGCAGGTAGACATCCTCCAGCGAGGGCCGGACCACCGTCAGCCCCGGCAGCTCCACGCCATGGCCGACCGCCCACTGGGTGAGGGCGAGCAGGACCTGGGTGGGCTCGTCGGTATGCATCGTGAACTCGCCCGCCAGGTCTTCCCGCTGATCCCATGGCCCGGCCGGAATCTCACTGGCCCGCAGTTGCTCGGGCAGCCGGAAGCTGATCACCGTGCCGGAGACATCGCGCCCGCCGAGCGCGTCCGGGGTGGACTCCTTGAGCAGGTGACCGTGGCTCATCACCCCGACCCGGTCGCCAGGCGCTGTACCTCGTCGAGATAGTGCGAGGTGAGCAGCACGGTGGTCCCCGAGCGGCGCAGGCCACCGATCATGTCCCAGGCATCGCGCCGCGCGCTGGGTCGGAGCCGGCGGTCGGCTCGTCAAGGAACAGCACTTCCGGGTCGCCGATCAGGGCCAGCGCCAAGTCCAATCGGCGCACCTGGCCCCCGGAACAGGGTCCGTGCCTTCGCCCGGCGCTTAGCAGTCAGGCCGACCTGCTCGATCGTCTGCGCCACGTCCCGTGGCCGGGCGTAAAGGCCGGCGTACAGGGAGACCATCTCCCAGACCGTTAGCTCGGCGTCAATACCGCCGGACTGCAGCACGATCCCGACCCGCTCGCGGAAGCGGCGATCGCCAGCGTCCGGATCGAACCCGAGCACCCGGACCGAACCACCCGACCGCCGCCGGTGCCCTTCGAGTATCTCCACCGTCGAGGTCTTGCCCGCGCCGTTCGGCCCAAGCAGGGCGTAGATCTCGCCGCGCCGGACCTGGAAGCTCACGCCATCCACCGCCCGCACCTTGCCGTATTCTTTGCACAACCCATCGACCACGATGGCGGGCGGCTGGCCGACCGGTGATCCTCCCATACCCGATCGTCAGTAACAGCCGGTCAGGCACCCAAGAGACATAAGTCCCAACGACCAGGACCACAAGCCACCAAGCAGCAGGTAAGCCGCAACGGGTCAGCCAAGCCCTGAACTCCGGGCCGGTTCAGCCCGGCTTCGATTTCCCCTCCTGGCCTCGCGTTGCCGGATCAGTCATATCTAGATCAAGGCGGCCTCGGCTACGAGGGAGCCGTACCGGCGCGCCAGCGGTTCTCGCGCACGTTCTTGCCGGGCGTGTTCCTGGCGGCGGCCGTGCGGGTGCTGGAGGAGTCTCTTCACCGCATGCTGAGAGTTGGCCCGGCCAGGCGGCGATAGCTGGTGGGTTCCGATTGCGGCCGCCTGCTGGGCCCTGACTGTCGGCGTGCCTGGCTGCCGGATGGGCGGTCGGGGCACCCCAACCAGATGCCGGGAGGCAGGTAATCGCTGTGGGCGTCGGTGCGGTGGTTCCGGGCGCCTATCGCGCTTCCCAGCGCGACTGCAAGGGACGGGTCGTTAGTCCCGTGATTGCCGGCCTTCAGGCCGGCCGCGCCGAGCGGTTCGGCCGTGGCGTGGCTGGCCTGGGTGGCGCTGCCATGGCGGTAAGCGCGCCAAGAGGTGATCACAAATGAGCAATACCGTCAGGGACGTCATGACCACGCCCGTCGTGACCGTCCGCCAGGACGCGCCGTTCAAGCAGGTCGTTGCCCGGCTGCGCGCGGCCCGGGTCGGCGCCGTCCCGCTCACCGACGACTCCGGCCCCGTCCTTGGCATCGTGTGCGAGCATGACCTGCTCGCTAAGAAGGCCAGCCCGGAGCGCTCGCCCGGTCGGCTAGCCCGGGCGCGGCACCGCCGCGAGCACCGCCAGGCGGCAGCAGCCACCGCGGCCAGCTTGATGACCAGCCCGTCGGTGACTATCCGCGCCGAGGCCACGACAGCGGAGGCGGCGCGGCTCATGTACCGCAGCCACCTCGCGTCCTTGCCGGTCGTGGACTCGGCCGGGCGCCTGAATGGCATCGTCAGCCAGGGCGATGTCCTGGACAGCTTCACCCGCCAGGACGCCGACATCCGCCGTGAGGTGGTCCGGGACGTCATCTCGCGGGAGTTCCTGCTCAACCCGGACACGTTCTCGGTTACGGTCCAGGACGGCATCGTGAGGCTACCCGGGCAGCCGGAAAGCGATCAGGTCCGGCACCTGCTGGCCGCGGCCGTGCACCGCGTCGAGGGCGTGGTCGGTCTCCGCGACCAGCTGCGCTACACCGCTGGCAGAACCACCGCGTGAAATTGTTCTCCCCTCAGCGGGATGGCTGGGCGGAGCAGCCAGCCCTGGCGCTCGCAGTGCCTTTTCCGCTAGATACGGCCCCATGGCAGGCTCCGCCTTACGACCGGCCGGTTCGGCATGAGATGCCTGCGTTGCGCGGCGTTCCGTCCCGCCAGGCGACGGTGTGACCGAGCGGCGGACGTGGTTAGGACAGGCTGCGGGAGCGGTCGGCCGCCAAGGGATCGCCCCAGCCCGCAGCGGATTTTGCTGACCAGCCCGCCAGGCCGCAACCGAAAACCTGCGTCGCTATCACGCCGGGTGCCGACGGCAACGCGTGCGGCTGGCATATCCGTCGCGCTCCCGCGCCATCGGAATCACAATCGACGTGTAGCAGTATCAGCCCGCACCGCGAGATGGACAAACCGATCCAGGGATTCCGCGATCCCCGCGAGCCATTGAGCGCAGCATTACTCCATGCCCGGAGAGTCGGCGGGTCAACCGCATGTGCGGCCTGAATTGGCAGGCCGGGCCGTCCCGTGTACTGAAGCGTGTCACAGCCAATACCGGTGCGGGCGCTCATCCTTCATGCCCGGTGACCTGTGGGGCTCGGAAATACGATTCGGGCGGTGACCTGCGTGTTCCCGTGGCAACGCGGGGTGGTAAGGCGGCGATGTGATACTCGCGGATGAGTCCCCCGAGAACCTGCTTCCGGCGGATCCGGTGGTCGGCGAGGTTGACCAGATCCGGGGGCTGGCTGCCAGCTTGAGTTGGCGTGAGCTGGCCGAGGGCACGGTGCGGCCGGGCGGTGTTGTAGTGCCGCAGGTACTCGGTCAGCACCCTGTGCAGGTGGTGCTCATTGACGATCAGCAGCCGGTCGAGGAGTTCCCGGCGCAGGGTGCCGATGATCCTTTCGCAGATCGCGTTCGCCCGGGGCGCCTGCGGCGGGCTGGCCAGGATCCTGATGCCCTCCGCCGGTGAACACGGCATCGAAGGAGCCGGTGAACTGGCCCGCGCGGTCCCTGATCAGGAACTTGACCGCGGCCGCTCGGTGGCCCAGGTCCATCAGCAGGTTGCGGGCTGCCTGCGTCGTCCACGCGCCGTCCGGGTGTGCGGTGATGCCGGCGCAGGTGAGGCGCGGCGGGTGTCGTGCTCGATCACGATCAGGGCGTAGACGCGCCGCAGCAGCACGCTGTCCACGTGGACGAAGTTGATTGCGATGATGCTGCGGGCTTGGGCGGTCAGGAACTGCTTCCAGGTCGGGCCGGTGCGGCGGGGCGCGGGATCGATCCCGGCATCATGCAGGATCTGCCACACCGTGGAGGCGGCGATCGGGTGGCCGAGCCTGACCAGCTCGCCGTGCACCCGCCGGTGCCCCCACGCGGGGTTCTCCGTCGCCATGCGGATCACGAGCTTGCGGATCGCAGCCGCCGTGGACGGCCGCCCGGGACCCCGCCGACTCGCGTAGTCCCACTTGCGCGCCACAAGCCGGCGGTGCCAGGCGAGCAGAGTCGCGGGTGTCACCGGGAAGACCTCGCCCCACCGGCGGCGGGGAATCAGTCGCGACAGTGCCGCCGGCCACAGCCGGTCGCCCGGCTGGTAACGGACCCGGCCGACCTGGCGGCGCAGCACGGCGTTCTCGTGCCGAAGCACGAAGAGCTCTGCATCCTTGGACACCTGCCGCCGGGTCAGCAACGTCAGGCAACCCAGCAGGCAGCGTACAAGCAGGTAGACGACCGCAATGATCACTTAGCGATGATCCCAGCCCGGCAGTCCGGCCAGGCCCAATCCAGTAATCGAGCCCCACAAGGTCACCGCCTTCCGGACATCGGGATAGATCAGCACGGGAATGACGGACGCATCGGGGATGGACCGGTTCTTGTCATCTGCGGCCTCCTGCCGGACGGGCCGGCCTGGATGTTGCTCGTCCTGACCGGCGGGGGTACCGCTGACGATCAGCCGGGCCAGCGCGTCAGCGATCCACCGCCGGTAGCGGTCCGCATCCCACCGGCGATGCCGGATCAGCCGGATGAACACGGCCGGATCCAGCAGCAGCCAGACCACGTCCACCGCCTCTTCGAAGCTGAGGCCAGGGCGAAGCGGCGCCAGCCGGGTCATGCCCTGCACGATCCAGGCCGCGGTTACTTCCCGCTGGGCGACCATCTGCTCCCGCAGCCCCTCCAGCCCGGCGTCCCGGAACGAGCCCTCGAAGACCGCCACCACCAGCCCGGCCGACCGCTGCTGAGCGGCGGCGAGCGCCCCGGCCACCCTCGACAAGAACTCGCCCAGGCTGCCGGGCGTCGGCCTCATCTGCCCACGGCCGGTCCAGGACCGCCACCGGCTCATCGTCGCCCGCGATGGCGACGTCGATCGCCGCCTTCAGCAGGCGGCTCTTGGTACCGAACAGTGCCTCGACGGTCGGCACCGACACCCCCGCCCCGGCCGCCACCGCTCGCACTGTCGCACCCGCGTAGCCGCGATCGAGGAAGACCGCCGTCGCCGCTCCGACCACCCGCCGGCGGGTACGGCGAGCCTGAGCCTGCCGGACAGTAGACCGGTAACGCCGGACCGGCGGAGGGGATACAGAAGCCACACGCCAAGTATTAGTTATGGGGTAACCATAGTCAATCTGGTGAACACTGACGTCCCTGAGCCCGTAGGCCATCACCGGACGGCGAGGACGCCCGGGACGGGCGGCTGGTTACTCCTGCGACATCCGACTTAGTGTTCTGCGCCACCCTCCGCCGCTGCGCCAGATGCCCGCTAAAAATGGCCAGCTAGCATGCTCCGTCACAGCAGCCGATAAGAAATCACAGTCCGTAACCGAACCGGCGGATCCAAGGCCATAGCCGCAATAGCACCCTCAGCAGCGATCACACTGTTCTACACGGCATTGCCCATCTGCCAGGAGATTCAGTCGGCAACACAGACTTCTGGTGCAGCATTCACTGTGTTACTCGGGTGGAGTCAGCAGGTCCCGCAACGTCTCGGCAACGCGGTCCGCCCTACGCGGGTCGCGCACCACGGCGATTGCTAGCGCTGCTGACAAGAAGATAACTGGCACAGCCGTCACCCACGGCGGGAGAATGATCGCCAAAGCCACGGCGGCGAGGCATCTCACCACGGTCGTGAGGAGCTTGGTCATGACACCAGGAAGCCTCACTTCCCGCCGAATGTACACGGCATGATGACGCTAGAGGGAAGATGAGGCGGTGGAGTCCGATCGCCTGTCCCAGGAGCTCACCGGCAAGCTAGAGGCTGCCCGGATGACCGCTGAGGCGCTGTCCCTGGATGCCCAACTGGCCAGAGACACGGTGGGCAGGTGGATCAGGGGCAGGACAGTGCCGACACTCGCAGCTTTGCGGGCGGTGGAAAGCGTGCTGAGCGACCGTCTGGGCTATCCAGTCGACCTGGCAGCAGCCGTCAAGCACAGGCGCTCCGCGCGACAACGTAGTCATGAGCCTGGTCTGGCCCAGCGCGGGTACCCAAATCGAGGTGGGCAGGAGGCTCCCCTCCGCCGACAGATCGCATCTGCGATCGAGAACGCACTTGAGTTCGGCAAAGAATCAGATTTGGCATTTATCGACCCCGAATCTGATCTTAGTATCGTTTTCCAAGAGGAAGCACGCATACCGTACGTTCGCCGCCCTCGATTGGAGCAGCAGCTCTTGGGCATGCTAGCGAGGCTCCGCCTCAGACCATCGAGGTTGGCGGTTCTGCAGGCGTGATCGTGCGGGCGGGTTCATCCTCTCAACCGTAGGCGTGGTTGGGAGGGTGGCCATGGCGCAGCGTCCGGTCACATTGGCTGACATCGTCCGCGGGCACGTGAGCCTGGAGATCGAGGGGTTCGACCGGCTGTATTTCAACGGCTGGGTGCCGGCGCTGCAGACGTCGGGTCAGATCGCCGGGTGGCTGCACTGGCGGGGATTCCCGATCGCCTCGCCCGCAGCGCTGGGCCGGAACGCGCAGGCGTTCCGCGCGGCGGTTCGCCGGTACGCCGACGGGAACCAGATCCCGTGGGTCGTCTTCCGCAAGGGCGACCGGAAGCTGGAGGTGATACGGCCGTACCTGGACGCGGCGGAACGGGCCGGGCGGTCGGAGGTGGTGGCGATCGGGGAGGCCCGCGAGTTCCAGTGGGTCTTCGACGCGACGAAAAAGGATGGCCCGGACGGGGTGCCATGGTTCCGGTTCTACCGCACCGAGCGGCTGGTGACCTGCTATTACTTCTACATCCATGACCGGCGCATCGGGCCGGCATTCATCAAGGTCTGCTGCTATGCGCCGTACCCGGTCAAATTGTGGTGCAACGGGCACGAGATCGCCCGCCGGGCCGCCCTCGCGGAGGGCATCGCGGTAACCCCGCTGGCCAACGGGTTCGCCGCGACCTCGGACCCGGCCCGGTTGCAGGAGCTGTGCGACCTGGTGCAGGCCGGGACGGTGCGGGTGTTCTTCGAGACCTGGATGAGCCGCCTCCCGCTGCCGCTGACCGCCGCCGACCGGGACCACGGCTGCTGGTGGCAGCTGGCCATGCGGCAGGTGGAAGTCTCCGCACCCTGGTCTTCGACGACCCCCGCCGGGTCCGCACGGTGTTCGAAGAACTGCTGGCCGGCAACATCAACCTGGGCCGCCCGGAGCCAAAAAACGAACGATATGCTCACAGAGCAGGCCATCATTTGTCCCGCCGGGATAAAACAGGAACCCCTTTTTTTCAAAAAGAGATAGCACATTTTGAAGAAAATTTTTTCTAATATCGCCTTTCTCATCGAAGAGGGCAAGGCTCAACCGCCTGGCTCGATTCAACGCTCTGAACCGAAGGCTTTCTTGAATTCCCGAAAAGTCGAATAAGACGGATAAGTGAAATTCCTTTTCAAGATCGAACAACTGGACAAACGGGTGTTCCTGTTGGGTCTGCAGCAAATGCGAATAGACCTGCATTAAAAACCGAGGATCGGTACAGGGGAGGTGGAAGGTTTCTTCTCGATTCAACGAATAGCTCAAAATGAATTTTTTACCTTTATATATTGGAGGGAAATGAATTACAATCAACACAAAAATCCAACCAGGAACAATTCAAATGTTGATCCAATCAAATAAACAGGAAATTGAACTTCCCGAGGGGAGTTCCGCCAAAGATTTAGCTGAAAAACTCAACCTCCGCGGACCCGATCAATCTCTTGCAGCAAAAATCAACGGAACGATGCGTGACCTGTCGACTGTATTGAAAAATGGGGATGCCGTCGAACTGGTCCACTTTGAGTCGCCTGAAGGGAAAGAGGTCTACTGGCACACTTCCGCCCACGTCCTTGCGCAAGCAATCCTGCGCCTCTACCCCGATGCAAAGCCGACCATCGGCCCTCCGATCGAAAACGGCTTTTATTATGACTTTGCCAATCTGACGATCTCTGAAGAGGATTTTGATAAAATCGAAAAAGAGGTCCAAAAGATCATCGATGAAAATTACCGTTCTGAGCGCCACGTCCTCAAAGGAAAAAAAGAAGCGCTCGAAAAGTTCAAAGACAATCCCTACAAATGCGAATTGATCGAGGGATTTAAAGAGGGCGATGAAATCTCCGCGTATTCCCAAGGCGAATTTTTCGATTTGTGCCGCGGTCCGCACATGCCCAGCCTCGGTAAAATCAAAGCCTTTAAAATCCTCAAAACATCGGGCGCTTATTGGAAAGGGGATTCCAACCGCGAAATGCTGACGCGCGTTTATGCGATCTCCTATCCCGACCGCAAACTTCTCAAAGAGTATCTCTTTTTCCTCGAAGAGGCAAAAAAGCGCGATCACAAGATCTTAGGCCCCAAGCTCGACCTTTTCTCCCTCAAAGAAGAGGGGCCCGGCATGCCTTTCATCCACCCCAAAGGGATGATCGTCTGGAACCGTCTGATCGGATTTTTGCGCATGCTGCATGACAAAGCGGGCTATGTTGAAATCAAGACCCCCCAGCTGCTCAGCCAGTCGCTTTGGGAAACTTCCGGACACTGGTTCCACTACCGCGAGAACATGTACGCGTTTAGCATCGAAGAGCGCCATTTTGCGATCAAGCCGATGAACTGCCCGGGATGCATGCTCTATTTTAAATCCCAATCGCACAGCTACCGCGAGCTTCCGCTGCGCGTCGCTGAAATTGGCCACGTCCACAGACATGAAGCGTCGGGCGCTCTCAACGGACTGTTCCGCGTCCGCAGCTTCCACCAGGATGACGCCCACGTCTTTATGCGCCCCTCCGACATCAAGCAGGAGATCATGAACGTCGTCGGCCTGATCGATGAGATCTATTCTACATTCGGGCTACCCTACCGCCTGGAGCTGTCCACGCGTCCGGAAAAAAGCATCGGTTCCGACGAAGACTGGGAAATAGCCACCGCCGGACTGAAGAATGCGCTCGATGAGTGGGGCCAGCCGTACCGCATTAACGAAGGAGACGGAGCGTTCTACGGACCGAAAATCGATATCCACATTAAAGACACCCTCGGGAGGTCATGGCAATGCGGGACGATCCAGCTCGACATGGCGCTTCCCGAAAAATTCCAACTCGAATATATGGATAGTGACGGACAGTTGAAACGACCTGTAATGATCCATCGCGCCCTCTTTGGGTCCATCGAGCGCTTCTTTGGGATTTTGATCGAGCATTTCGCCGGCAAGTTCCCGTTGTGGCTCAGCCCAAGACAAGTGTGCGTCATTACCGTCGCTGACAGGCACAACGACTACGCCCATCAACTCGCTTTAGAAATTAAAAAGGCCGGATTTCTTTGCGATGTCGATGACTCGGCGGAATCGGTGAATAAAAAAATTCGAAATGCCCAGCTGATGCAGTACAACTACATGCTCACCGTTGGCGATAAAGAACTTGAGAACAGGACGATCAACCTGCGCACCCGCGACAACGTCGTGCATGGAGAACTCGACCTGAAAACCTTTATCAACACGATTGAAAAAGAGATCGCAACGAGATCATTAATATCCCATTTTGCGAAAGAGGAAACGCTCCATGCATAACATGCATAAAATCGCTGTCAGCAGCTTTAAAGGCGGAACGGCCAAGACCTCGACGTCCCTTCACCTCGGGGCAGCCCTTGCCAAGTTCCATAAGAAAAAAGTGCTCCTGATCGATTTAGATGCCCAAGCGAATCTAACAGCGGGCTTAGGCTATGACCCCGACGCCCAGGACAGCATGGCCCCTGTGTTGCAAGGGCAAAAAAACATTGAAGATGTGATCTTGCCAACCTCCATTAAAAACCTCGATCTCATTCCTGCCGACACATGGCTGGAGCGCGTCGAGGTCACGGGACCATTGGCTGCCGATCGCTATTCGCACGAGCGCCTCAAAGAGATCTTAAAACCTCTCAAATACGATACCATCATCATCGACACTCCGCCATCCCTCTGTTGGCTGACGGAGTCGGCCCTGATCGCCGCCAACCAATCGCTCGTCTGTGCAACCCCTGAATTTTACAGCATCAAAGGATTGCAGCGCCTTTCCGAATTCATGAACAGCATTTCGCAGCGCCACCCCTTCAACATCCTTGGAGTCGCTCTTTCGTTCTGGAATCCGCGTGGCAAAAGCAATGAAACATTTCTCGAAGTGATCGAAGGGACATTTCCCGGAAAACTGCTCAAATCGAAGATCCGACGCGATATCCGCGTCTCGGAAGCCTCGGTTCATGGCAAACCGATTTTCGAGATCGCTCCGAGCAGCCGAGCCGCAGAAGATTATCTCGCGCTCACAAAAGAACTCCTCAAACGCATCATGTAAAACAGCTTAACAACCCATGGTCAAAGTCAATTCCCTACTCACGCAGCGCTTCAAAATGGCAACGGCAAAACTCTCAAAAATGGCGAATCTCGTTGAGAGATCCTCCAACGGTGACCTCTCGAGCTTTTCGGGGGTTTTCCGCGTTGCGCCACTGAATGAAAATGAAAAAGAAGCGCTCACCACTCTTCTCACTCACTATAAAAACGAAGAGCAGGAAATAAACGAAGACCTTTTCCAACTCTCTGCGTTGACAGCAGAAGTGAAAGCGATCAACAACCAGGCCATCATCCTGCATGGCGAGAGGATCAAAAAAGCCCAGGATATTCTAAAAAACTACCGCGACGGCGCCTTTAGCGCCTGGCTCATCGCCACCTATGGCAACCGACAGACCCCGTACAACTTTCTGCAGTATTACGAACTCTACAATGCGGTTCCCGATCATCTGCATTCCAAACTCGACGAGATGCCAAGGCAGGCGGTCTACAGTCTCGCAAGCAGAGAAGGAAATCAGGAGCAAAAAGAGCAGATCATCTCAAAGTACAACGGCGAGCCCAAACAAGAGCTTCTCAAACTCATCCGTGAAACTTTCCCTCTTGCGCAAAGCGATCGGCGGGCACAGGACATGGGAGAAGTTGCCCTCACCGGGCTCAGCCGCATCCATTCCCACCTTTCCTCGACCTCCTTTTCTGTGAGCGCCAAACAAAAAGCGCAATTGCTCCACATTTTAAAAGAGCTCAAAGCGCTCATCGAGCAAAAATGACCGATCTGAAAAGCTACCAGTCTCCGCTTTCTAACCGCTATGCGAGCGAGGAGATGTCCTATCTTTTTTCTCCCCATTTCAAATTCCTGACCTGGCGCAAACTCTGGATCGCTCTTGCAAAATCGCAGAAAACTCTTGGCCTTCCCATCACTGACGGCCAGATCGCCGAGCTGCTAGATGCAGCTGAAAAAATCGATTTAACAACCGCTGAAGAGTACGAGAAAAAATTCCGCCACGATGTCATGGCCCACATCCACGCCTTCGGCGATCTATGTCCGGATGCCCGCGGCATCATCCACCTCGGCGCTACTTCCTGTTTTGTCACCGACAACGCCGACCTGATCCAGATGCGCGAGGCCTTGAGAATCCTGCGCAATAAAATTCTCCAAGTGATCCGTCAGCTGCATCCCTTTGCACAACAGTACGCCGCCCTAAGCTGCCTCAGCTATACCCATTTTCAGCCGGCGCAACCCACCACCGTTGGCAAGAGAGCGTGCCTTTGGCTGCAAGATCTACTCATGGATCTCTCTGATTTTGAAAGAGCCTTGGAAGAAATCCGCTTTTTAGGGGTCAAAGGGGCCACGGGAACGCAAGCCTCCTTCCTCTCTTTGTTCGAGGGGGACCATAATAAAGTCAAAAAACTCGAAGAGCTCGTCGCCAAAGAGATGGGATTTTCACACCTCTTCTCCATTTCGGGACAGACCTACACGCGCAAACAAGATATCCGCATTACGTCCGTTCTCAGCAGTTTTGCCGCCTCCGCACACAAATTCGCAACCGACCTGCGCTTGCTTGCCCATCTCAAAGAAATTGAAGAACCGTTTGCCGAAAAACAAGTCGGCTCCTCCGCTATGCCCTATAAACGCAATCCGATGCGCAGCGAAAGGATCTGCGGCCTAGCTAGATTTCTGATTTCCCTGAACGAAAATCCCCTCTACACAGAAGCGACGCAGTGGTTTGAGCGCACGCTCGACGATTCGGCAAACCGCAGGCTCTATCTGCCTGAGGCCTTTTTAACAGCCGATGCCATCCTGAACCTCATGTGCAATATCACAGCCGGTCTGATCGTGCATCGGAAGATCATTGAAAAACACCTGCGCGACGAACTTCCCTTTTTAGCGACGGAACACCTTCTGATGGAAGCAGTCAAGCAGGGAAAAGATCGCCAGGCCGTACACGAGCGCCTGCGCATCCATAGCCTAGAGTCCAGCCGAAGGATCAAAGAAGAAGGCCTGGAATGCGATCTGATCGCAAGGATCGCAGCCGACCCCGAGATCCCGCTGACGGCACCAGAAATCCAGGAGCAGATGGATGTCAAGCACTTCATCGGCCGAGCGATCGAACAGACCCACGAATTCCTCAATGACGAAGTCGCACCCGTCATTAATAAACACAAAGATATTGGCAATTTTCTTTCTGAAATCAAATTATGAAAAACTTTTTGAGTGCAGTTGTGTTATTTGTTTTCCTAATGTGAAATCCTCTCAAAAAACGAAATCGGCTTCTCAGCTCTCAGTTCATTGATGAAATTCTGGAAGCAGGCTCTCTTTCTTCTGAAAGATAAGCCCTGCCTTGACCATTTCACTCACAATCTGCTGTTTCACACCCTCTGGAGGCTCGATAAGAGGCAGGCGCAGTTTGGAAGAGCATTTGCCCATCGCGCTTAGAGCGTATTTAACGCACTGGGGATTAGTCTCAAGGACCATCGATTTAACGAGGGAATAGTAGCGATTGAAGAAATCCCGCCCCTCTCCGACCTCATCGGCCAGCATCAGCGTGGTCAAAATCTTCCACTGGCGCGGGATGATGTTGGCGACAATCGAGATGACGCCGACAGCGCCGGATGCCATCATCGGCAGCGCCAGAGAGTCATCGCCGCAAAGAACCGGCGTCTTGATTTGGTGCATCAACTCCAGAGTGTGATCGAGATCGGCTGTGGAATCCTTCATAGCGGCGATGTTGGGAAGCCTTGAAATTTCCGCAAGGACATTGACTGAAAGTTTAAGACCGGTGCGCCCTGGGTGATTGTAGACGATCATAGGAAGACCAACTTTAGAGAGCTCATGGAAATGTCGAATGCATCCATCGGGGGAAGGGCGATTAAAGTAAGGAAGAATGACAAGCGCTCCGTCCACTCCAGCATTTTTTGCTTCCTCTGTCAATCGGACGGACTTGGCCGTATCGCAACTGCCCGTTCCCGCAATAAGGGGGATACGACCTTTGGCTGCTAGCACTCCTTCCTTGAAGATACGTATCATTTCCTCATCGGAAAGAGTGGGGGCTTCGCCAGTGATGCCGCATAAAACAATCGCATCCGTTCCTGAATCGATATGCCATTCAATCAGCTCGCATAGAGTATGGAAATCGACTTCTCCTTGGGAATTAAACGGTGTAGCTAATGCGACGATTGAACCTCTAAACATATTTTTCTCTCGTGAAGGATTTGAATAAAATTACTGAACCGACGACCGCCATTGCACCGCCAATATAAAGTGGCAAACTCATGGTATAAGCTGCCAAAGGCCCGCCCGCAAGTCCAGTAAAAATCTCGGCTAATACTTGAACCGACGTCAGTGTTCCCATCGCTTGGCCCTGAAACTGCTGCGAAGCGGTATTGGAGATGAGCAGCGATCCATTGGTGATCACGACCGCAAGGCAAAATCCTAAAGGAGGAAGCGTGATCAATAAAGCATAAGGCGAGTCGGGAAGAAGACAAACGATAAATGTCACAGCCATCAAAAATGCAAACAGGGAAAGCGATTCGACAGGTTTGAGACGCCTGGACAAAAACGGAACGAGCCAGATCACGCCGGCGGCAATTGCCAGAGAATCATACACCATGACATAAGAGAGCATCGATGCACTAAAGCCGAATCGCCTCTCTAAAAAGACCGGAAAGAAGCGAAAAAAAGCAAAATACCCCAAGGCTAAAAAGAAATTGGCGACGTAAAAACCTTTTAATTTCGGTCGCTTCATCCCGCTCCATAATGCACCCAAAAATTGCCATTTTCCATCGGGCTTATGCTTTAACGTCTCTTTGGAATACCGGTAAATGATGCCCATCCCAATCACGGTCATGCAGGCGGCGATCCAAAAGGGAGTGGAAAATGTAAACCAGCTGACAACAGTTGGATCGGCAAGCTGCCCTCCCATCAAAGGGCCAATGATAAATCCAAGCGAAATGAAGATATTGATCCATCCGAAATGCACAGCTTTTTCCGTCTGCTGATGCTCTTTATCGGTTAAATCGGCGATGACGGACTGGGCAATCGTCACGTTGCCTTCGCAAAATCCGCAAACGGCAAGTCCCGTGAACATTCCCCAGATCGAATAGGAATGAACGGCATAGGAGGTGATTAAATACCCAAGCGTCGTTCCACACAGCGACATCAGAATGATCTTTTTTCGTCCAAAACGGTCCGACAATCTCCCAAGAAGCGGCGACCCAAAAAACTGCCCCAGGGGAAAGCTTGCCATCACAAGGCCCAGCAGGATCATTCTCGTCTGAAGCTCTGCGTTCGGGAGGATCGATCGCTCAGGATTGAGAAACATTTCAGGCAAAATCGGCAGGGGAAGGGAAAATCCGATATACGCGAACAAAATCACGATCGCGTACGGGATCAAGATTCTCCTGGTCTGGTTTTGCATATTTTGTCGTCCTGGAATTACGACCAGTATAGCGCGATTGTATTTTCTGGAAAAAGAAAGTTCCAAACTCTCAGGGAGAGAGTTTGGAACAAGGATTATGACAACTTAAGAAACGTGGACAAAAGAATGATCCCTTTTAGCGAAGTCTTGGAGGATTTCTCGCCACTCGGCAGCAACCATGGAGAAGTCGCTGAGGTGGTGCTTGAAAGGGATATATTTATCTTTTTCCATCTCAATTTCCTGGAACAGAAAGACAGAATGAGTGAGAGGGTCGAGCTTAAGATAAGCTCCACTGTGCTGCCATCGCAGCACTCCACTGCTGGAAACGCAAGAACGCACGTCTTTGGGGAGATAGCCATCTCCGGAGAACACTTTTGTATATAGAACCCAGTGATTCTTTTTTGGGGATGTTTCAAAAAAGATCACCTCTCCTTTAAGAACAACGCGCGCTTTCCGCTTGCCGGCCAGTTGGCTCATCACAAGTAGAAAAGCATCATATGACATAAAATGATTTAACCTAATTTAGACAGATTTATTCTCAACGCTTATTATACAACATTACACAGTAATAATGAACGCGCTAATTTAATTTAATCATAGAGAATTACACTCTAAATTTAGATTAAGGAGAATAAAAATTAGATCTCCGTAAAATCATCTCCCCATTCAATTTTTCTAGCGTATGCATAGTGGGATTTAATTTTTTTGGTAATTGTTTTGGAGTCGAGACCTTTTTTTGAACAAAGCTGCAACTTGATAAAACCTTCTCCTTTAAAAGGACGGCGGAGTACGCGCGAATGACAAGGCTCGACTTTATTTTTTGCGAAAACGAGATAGGAAAACTTTTCGTCCTCGTAATTTAAAGTTGCATCTTTAGTTTTGCGATGTAAAGAAGAGCGTTCAATCCGAACAGAAAAATGACACCAATCTTTTTCTGCCAATGGACAAATATTTGAATGAGGACAAGGCGCAATCAGATGCGCTCCCATTAAAAGCAAACTTTGACGCATCTTCTTAAGCGACTCAAAGGCTGCTTTTGTTCCCGGCTCAATGAGAATTAGAAATTTATTAGTAAGCTCCCAAAGTTTTTCCACTAAATTGAGGCGATCTTGTTCTTTAAGTTCATTCAAAGAGTAGGAGGCAATCACGAGATCATGCGGAGCGATATTCAAAGTGTTAATGATATCTTGGCAGATCCACGTCTGCTCGACCTGGTCTAGATCCTCTGTCAAACGCTTGCCTAAAGTAATAAATCCAGGGTCCCTTTCCACCATGGTAGCGGTCGCCAAAGGCAAGGATACCTGTGCAGCTGCCAATAAGGCCGTTCCCGGGCCGGCTCCTATATCTAATAAGGACGAAATTGTCTCTCCTTTTGAACGATGCAAAACTTCCGTAAGCACCTTATAAACAGTGGCATGCGTAGCTGGCAAGCGAGCCGCTAGATAAGCAAGCCTTTGATGCTCAGTACTTAAAGATTTCAAATGATTTTTACAATCATTGTCCCGATAGAGCTTTGTGAGTTTTTCCCGCTCCTTCGCAATTTCTTTGAGCGAACATCCTTTTAAAATAGATTCAATTTTAAAAGATAACAAATTAAACACCACAATTTAAATAAAGATATGAATGATCGTAAATAAAATTAATATAATTGATAATTAACTTAAGTTGTTGTAAAATTAGTTCAAAATATTAACTGATGAGGACATTATGATACATCCATTTTCTTCAAATATAGATAATTTAACCGGGCAAGCTCAGGGAATTGCGTACAGTTCGAGCGCGTTGATGGCGTCGCTGCATGACAAGGAAATCTCCATCCCAACCGTAGAAAGATCCCACCTACAAATTATGCAAGTCTATGAAAGAACAATGAACGAGATCTCCTCGCTTAAGGAAAAAATCAACGCGGTAACCGACCGTTCCAATGAAGAAGAAATGTTCTATGCCGTAACACAGGTAGCCGAAATTGAAAGTCAAATTGAAAACGCTCGAATTCAATTGAATGACACTGTCCTAACGTATTGTCCGACTGCCAAAATTGCCTATGGACCTAGTTGCGTCGGTCCGAAAAAAGCTCCGGATCTTGATAGAGACGACAGCATCATCAGAGATGATCGTAGGATTCAAGACATGCTTTCCAGATGCTCATGCATCCGTGAAATCCGGGGTGATGGCAACTGTTTTGTTTCTGCTTTTGCAACGCGATTCTTGGAAGACCTTATCGAACAAAACGCAGTAGAAGGTTTTATTGGCTTTATTATGGAGGACGGTATAAATGATGAACCTCAACTTAAAGAAGAAATATTAGGGACTTTGTTTCAGCTTCAGGAGTATCCTTCACAAAAAGATACCATTCTTGAAAACAACCATAAAATGCTCCCGCTGATCAAATATTTCCGTCTTCTTGCCGCTGATGAAATGCTGAAAAATCAAGAGACCTTCGAACAAGGCTTTAGATATGGAGGCCAATACATTTTTGATGGAGATCAAGAAGGAAAATCTTATCGTAATCTGATTTCAGAACACGTCCTCGCAATGGGAGTCGATTTTAGCCACCCGCCAATTATTGCTCTTTGTCAAAGGCTCAAGTTTAATGTCATGGTCATCGATACAAAATTTGGAAGTGAGGAAGGTTTAACGATTTTAGAAGGCCACCCTGTGCAAGGAACTTTCTGCCGTAAAAGCGCCCACTATTTTGTCCTCTATACTAAAGAAGAAGCAGCACCAATGCTGCCGCAATCGATAGCTCCTGCTCACCGAAGCCCAGCGCCTTCTCCGACATCAGACCTCATCACCAATTGCAAAGTTCCTTTTGGACATGCTCTTTTCATCCGAACCGAAATGGACAACTGGCAAAGAGGAGTTCCCCTGACCCAGGTCGATGAAGAGCATTGGATATACAGCTCTTCAACGCCACTAAACAATACCGCATACAAATTCCTCATCGACGACACTTTTTGGGAAAACGGAGAAAACCGAAAAATCACCCAAGGGAGAGTGGATGAGAGAAGCCCGCAATTCGACCTGCCTTCCAACTTAGAAATTCAGGATGCGCCTATGCCCCCTGTTCAAACAACGCGCATCACGGTCAAATACGATGCAGGCCTTGGCAACTCGCTCTTTATTCGCGGCGAACCCCCTCTATTGAATTGGGAAAAAGGGATTGCACTCAAAAATACCGGCAGCGACACTTGGGTCTTTGAAACGGAAGGAAATTTCCCAAGTCTCAAATACAAAATCGTGCTCAACGACAATCGCTTTGAACAGGGCGAGGATCACAAGACCGATTGCGGTAAAAAAGAAGAGATCAGTCCAAGGTTCTAATTGACCCGCCAATCGATCGGCGTCTTACCCCACTTTTCCAAGAGCTCATTGACTTTGGAAAAGTGGCGGCATCCAAAGAAGCCGCTATAGGCTGAAAAAGGCGATGGATGCGCCGCTGTCAAAACGGCATGCGGTGTTTTCTGATTTTGCAGAATATGCTCCAGCTTCTCCTGCGCTGACTTGCCCCAAAGAACAAATACGATCGGATCCTCCCGTTGGATCAGCCGCTCCACCACAGCGTCCGTGAAACGCTCCCATCCCATTCCATAGTGCGACTTGGGCTCCCCTGAGCGGACTGTTAGCGTCGCATTCAATAACAGAACACCTTGCCTCGCCCATGCAGAAAGGCAACCGTCTTGAGAGGGAGCGATGCCCAAATCCTGCTGCATTTCCAGATAGATATTTTTCAACGAAGGAGGCAGGGGAATGCCGCAAGGCACGCTGAAACAGAGCCCGTGGGCCTGCCCGGCACCGTGGTAGGGATCCTGGCCAATGATCACGACCTTCACCTTGTCAAAGGGGGTATGCAGAAAAGCATTGAAAACCAGCGATTCCGGGGGATAGACGACTCTGTGATCCGCCTTCTCTTTTGCGATGAATTCTTTGAGCTGTCCAATGTATGGCTTTGCAATTTCTTCAGCCAGTTCCTGATGCCAGCTCGCTTCGAGTTTCATTCCCATCGGACCCTCCCGTTTTGAAAAATAATACTCCACACGGTCAGATTTTGTGAATTTTAACTATTGCAAATCGGATTACTCATTGACAGAAACCGATGCAAACACATAGGATTTTCACCTTCCAGAACAAGGAAACTGCTATGAAAGACCTCGCTGAAAACAATCTCGTCCGCTTTAAAAACATTTCTAAGAAAAAAGAGGCGATCTACGCCAATTTTAAAGTGAAAGGGGTGAAGGGAGGAGTGAATTTCTCCGCTTCGATCACTGTGGACATTTCCGCAGCTGAAGTCCATCCCGGCGACGTTCTGGAAAAAATCATCGAAGAGTGTGCCCGCATCGGCGTCAAAGAATTTAAACGCGCCGAGTTCCAGTTCGAAGGGCTCACAACGATCTAATTCTTTTTATCTGGGTGTAGCGCAGCTTGGCTAGCGCACAAGCATGGGGTGCTTGGGGTCGGAGGTTCGAATCCTCTCACCCAGATTCTTCTCTCAATGACTTATGACTAAAACGTTGGCACCTTCAAGTCGACCAATGCGTCCTTTCCCACTTGTTATTGGGTTGCCGGCGCCGGCAAAGTAATGCTTTGGCAAATTCAGTCGGTTACATTTTGTAACCGACTCAATTTGCCACCTTATTCACTATAACTTCTTTAAAAAACAGAGGATCTCCACGTGGTCCGATCCGGGAAAGAAGAGATAGGCCTCAGCCTTCTCGATTTTCCAGCCATGGGACAGCAATTTTTCCACATCGCGCTGAAAAGAGAGAGGCCCGCAGCTTAAGTAGATCAATTGCGTTTGTTGCTCTGCGTTGCAAAGCGCATCGAGCACTTTGACATCCAACCCTTTGCGCGGCGGATCTACAACGATCACATCTTTACCGGCGATGAGAGCGAGCGCATCCTCCGAGGAGGAGATCTTCATTGAAATTTTACCTTGAACATCAAGAGGAAGTTTCAATCGACTCAATTGAAAACATTCTGAGGCAAACGGGTTAATTTCTACGCAGGTCACCTCTTGGGATTGAGAGGCCAGATTGAGCCCTATCGCCCCGACGCCGGCGTACAGCTCAAGGATACGCGAGTTGGAAGGAGTCCATTCGCGGATGCGGCTCAACACCTCTTCAAACAAGGAGAGATGGGCCTGAGAGAAACACGCGGGATGAAAGGCGCATTCCGCATTGCCAAGCTGCTCCCAAAGGTAAGGCTCCCCATCGCGCAGGGCCCAATGATCCCCAAAAATCCGGTTGGTCTTGGCCGGCTGGAAATTAAGCCAGATGGAATGCAGGCCCTTCTCCGTGTACAGCTGTTTGACAAATCGCTCCAGGAGAGCATCTTGGGAGCTCTGATTGACGACAAGGGCCAGCTGGACTTTGCGCGTTTTTGTCTCAACGGCAAACTGTAGATAGCGCAGGATCCCCGTTCCACGCTCTTCGTCATAGGGGTCAATCTTCAAACCGATCATGACTTTTTTGATTTTTGAGTAAATTGTATTGATCGAAGGGTGGTGAAGCGGGCATGTTGGAATGGAAATAACCTGGTGCGATCGGTGTTTAAAAAGGCCGATCTGAGGTTCTTGGAAGGTTCCACGGACAGCCAGCTTTGCTCGCGTGCGCCAACCAACGATCTCTTTCACTTTTAAGGAGATGGGAACGTCGCTGGCTACTTTATGAAAAAACTCTTTTGTAGTTTGCCAGACGGGGGGAGAGGAAACATCCCCATGCTTTTCACAGCCGGAGCACAAAGGAAAATAGTCACATTCTAGGGGTGTGGAAAACTCTGTCATAAACTGTCGCATCCGTTTGTCGATAAATTGAAGATTGTCTAAAACCTACCGATTTATGACCACTGTTTATACAATCCATGAACAGGGTATTTTTCCTCTTCAAAGAGGGGGGGTTATCAACACTTCCACAGCATAAGAATACGAAGAGATCTATCTATATACCTATACTCAAAGAAAACCTAAACCCCCTCCAAAAGTGCGTGTAAATCTATATTTATAAAAAAATCCCTCTTCAAATAAGTCTGAGATCTTTAGAATGGCGTTTCTTTAGCAAAAGGCTCTATGGCAAACGCGCTCGATCCAGGTCAGTTTTTCTCCCTAAAGGAGTACTCCCATTCTTCCCTTTTTGAGGGATGCCAATACCCTTGGGAGGCCTTGGCGCGTTTACAGGATTATCTTAAAGCCTTGCCTTTGGGAAAGATCGCTATTGAAATTCCTGCAGGAGTCCATCTGATCAATCCTGAATTGATTTCAATCGGGGAAGGATCGATCATTGAGCCAGGTGCGTATATCCAGGGGCCCTGTTCCATTGGGAAAAATTGCATCATACGTCATGGGGCTTATATCCGCGGAGACGTGATCACGGGGGATTCCTGTGTGATCGGGCACGACACTGAAATGAAACACTCTATCTTGTTCAATCACTCTGCTGCAGCACACTTCAATTACGTCGGCGATTCGATCCTTGGCAACAAGATCAATCTGGGTGCCGGGGTGAAATGCGCGAACCTCAGACTTGACCACCAGCCGATTCACATCTTCATCCAGGGAGAGAAGATCAATACTGGTTTGAGCAAGCTGGGCGCGATTGTCGGCGATGGAGCGCAGGTGGGATGTAATTGCGTGATCAACCCCGGTACGATTTTAGCAAAAAATTCCTTTTGTTTCCCCTGCCTGAATGTGCATGGTTTTGTTCCCGAAAACGGCAAGGTGAAGCCAGCGATGAAGAATATTGTGGAGTAGAAAAATGGTACTGCAGACTGCGATTAGAAGGACGACAACAGATTCACAAAAATTTGAGAATTCCCATTTCTTTTTTCATCGCGATAAAATTGAACAGGAAATTGCCAGAAGCATTTTGTCCTTTGGCGAGAAGACGAAGCTTCGCGATGCTTGCGAATACGCCATCACAACAGGTGGAAAGCGATTCCGTCCATTAATCGTTATCCTCATTGCTGAGGGATTGGGCAATGGCCTAAATGTCTACGATTCTGCCCTTGCTGTTGAATTTTTTCACACAGCGTCCCTGATTGCAGATGATTTGCCCTGCATGGACAATGACGATGAAAGGCGTGAAAAGCCCTCACTGCATAAAGTCTATGGCGAAGCGATTGCTCTACTCGCCAGTTATGCGCTGATCACTGCCGCTTTTGAAAAAATTCACAGTAATGCGCTGATCATGCAAGAAGCGGCCCCTCCGTTTTGTCATTTCAGCGACCGTGCCTGCCTACTCGCTTTGGAATCGGCGACCCACTGTGCCGGAATCTTGGGCGCGACCGGTGGACAGTTCCTGGATCTTTTTCCCCCTAATCAAAATCTCGATACTGTCAAACAGGTCATTTACAAAAAGACTGTGACCTTGTTCGAGGTCTCATTTGTATTGGGATGGCTGTTCGGCGGCGGCGATGTGACACGTCTTGAAAAAGTCAAAAGGGCTGCTTACCATTTCGGGATGGCGTTTCAAACAGCGGACGACCTTGCCGACATGCTTCAAGATGAGAAGAAACAACGCGAGATCAGCATCGCACGCCTGATTGGAAAAGAGCGCGGGCTCTTGCTTTTCGAGGAAGAAATGCGCCACTTGCGCAAAGAGTTGCAAGAGCTGAATCTTCTTACACCCTCCTTTGAAAAATTTTGCGATATTCTTACCCGCTACGCGATTGAGAATGCAAAAGCACTAAATTAAATAATTTATAATTATTAACAGGATGGTTTCCTGTGAAAGTTTATTTTTTACAAAGTGTGTTTTTTTGCGTTTTAGGTTATCTTGGTTTCCCATTTTCTAAATGAGGTTAGTTTGTGTCTATCTTGGGAATAACTACAAGAAGCAATTCACATGCATCTTTTAATTACAAAGATAGGTTTACAGAAATCCAAACTAAATTGCGCGATTTTGAAAATAGAATGGGAGTAGCCAAGAGCGTGGATTTATCGATCATTGGCTTCCCGGAATCTCCTAGCGCAAAACTGCAAAAGAATAGAATTCAACTACCCCCTTGGTTCTTATTCAAGTACGACGACATTCCTCCGCATTTGCGGGTTGCCGATGTGAATGATCCGCGACTCACCGATCAAATTTTTTTAAATGAATTTGCTACTTGGATAAATAGTAAGATCACTGAATCCGGCCTGACGACCATTTGCCGTCCGGCCGATTTTGGAAGATTGCAACATATCATCAAGATGTTTCGCAATCCCGAGCTTTTTGAAAAGAGCAAAGATTTTACATTAGGCCATGAGTTGGCCCATCTTGCTCATGCGCAAAAAGGGAACGACGCTAAACTGATGAATGCCATACACGATACAGCCTCAATCGGGGGTATGATGGCTGGGGTTTTCTTGCTTTTCCTAGCTGTTTCCGTTGTCCCTATTGTCCATGTGACTTTAACGGTGGGAATTGCAGCAGTTGCAGTCGCAATCACTATCGGAGGGTTGGCAGTCTGGCTGAATAAGCCGGATCTACCGCCTTCGCCATCGGCAATTGAAGAAGAAAAGTTGGCTGATTTGGATGCGGCCAAGATGTTAGGAGCTGTTGAAGGAGGGATTTACTTTTTTGAAAACGAGCTCATTCACAATTTGGCAATCCGCCGGAGCGTGGCTTCTCAAGAAAGAAATATCGACGCACTCGGAAACAACCTCAAGGATAAAGACCATCCTAAGCTTTCCGATCGAGTGCAATACCTTCGCCGCTGGCAAGCGGAACATGATCGCAGCGTGTGATCTTAATCAGACTTTTGCGCCATCAACATCAAGGCATCTATTTTGTAGATGCAGCGTTTCCCTGTGGGCTGCTGCTCTATTGTCACTTGTAAATATAATTCCGCTATCCTTTGGGAGCAGCTTTCTTGAAGTTGCTTAGGTAATATTTTTAACTGTTGAAAAGAGGCGGATATCCAGGATTCAAACGTCTTTCTGTCATCGAAGTAGTAATCAAAATTTAGGGCGTCGATATCAAGAACCTTCAAGCCGCATTCTTCCAATTGAGCCTTCAGGACTTTAGGTTCTGAGATATTCCAATCGAGCTGCTGAATGGGATTGGCGAAATAGCTTTTCCAGGGTTCTTCGTTGATCGCTTGAGCATAGACCCTGTCGATCGGGTCATCAAACCCTGTTTCTGCAGCGAGCATGACGCCTAGCCAACCGCCGGGTTTCAACACCCTTTGCATGGCGCGGAATGCTGCGGGATGATTCTGAACCCAATGAAGGCAGGAAAAAGAGGTGATGGCGTCCATGCTAAGCGTTGGGATGGATTTCAATTCTTCCGCTTTGTCCAAGCGAAATGACATGCGAGGATTTTGGAAATGCCTGCTCGCAAAATCGATCATCTCTTGAGAAGTGTCGATGCCTGTGATCGAAACTCCTGGAAAGGTGTTTAAGATAAATTGGGAGACGCGTCCCGAACCGCAACCGATATCAAGAAGATAGGAGTGCTCAGTGCTTAATGAAAATCGCCTTTTCAGGCGATTCAAAAAAAGGTTGGCAATCGTCTCTTGCAACCTTGAATGTTCATCATATCGATCCGGATCCCATAATTTAGTGTCGCTTGTCATATTATTTACCTTTAGCGTAGCTTGCAAACACTTCTCTGATTTGTTCTATCGGTGTCTGCGCGAGTTCTTCAATGCGCTGTAGATTTGGTCTTGCCACTTCCAAATCGAGTTTTCCTTGTGTTCGAAATCCTTTTTCAGCCGATCGAGAGGGTGTATTTTGAAACTCTTCCCATGTGTATGTCCTCTCTCTTAGCGATGCAACAAACTTCCGGCTACTTTCTTCATGTCCAAGGATATAGTTGGAATATAAGTACTTCCATATCCTTTGCCGGACGATTCCTTCATCTACCGGTGTTGCATTACACTCTTCCCAAAAGCGCACTTCGATTTCATTCTTTTGCGATCCTTCCCGCGGCGATCCCAGGTATACATATTTTTTTGCCACTTGATCGATGCAAGTCGCATTCAAGCCGCGCCATTCGGCAACGGGATTCTTGGCGATGTATTCTCTAATATTTGAGAAATAGCATATGTCTCCATCTTGAACATCTTCCTCACTTCTTAGTGAGACTTGTTTAAATAATCGCTCAATTTGCGGTTTTGTTTTGTCATAAGACAAGCGAAGGGGAAAAGGGGAATCAGATGCAAAAAGATGATCAAATTTTTCTGGCGTTATCACGTCCCTTAACGCTCTATAAGCAGCGAGATTGCATGCAAGACCGCAATCCAAAATACTGAACCCCTTTTCTAATTCTTCAAGGGCCTGTGAGGGTGTGACTCCCTCTTTAATTTCAAAAACAAAAGGGAGGAATGTTGTCACACTTTTAGGATTAGGATCTCGAACAGGTTGAAATGCACTGTTAGGGGCAAGTCCAATGTAGAATTTGTTTTTATTAACGAGCCACTCTAGGCGATCGGCTGCCGTTTTTTGGAGTTTTTCATCCTTGGTAACAGAACAAAGCTGTTGAAGAGCTTTGTAGTAATCTGTTGCGTACCACACTCCACCTTTTAAAGACTGAAAGTCGTTTGTTTCAGCAAACTTCTGTTTGCGTTGGTACAAGTCCTGAGTGATGCGTTGTAAATACTGAACTTCTAGAGTGATAAAATCTTTTGCTTCGGCTTCCTGAAGGGAAGGCATCGAATCGGACCTAGGTTTTACAGCTTGCATATGAACCTCGAAATTTAATTAATGGATTTAAGCTAATTTATATTTAATGATGCCAGGGCAAGCAGTCCAAATGCGATGATGATCACACCGGCCATGCGGTTCACCCATCGGAATACCTTTTCACTCATTTTCTTTCGGAACAGTGTGACGAGCTCTGCCAGGATAAGCCACCAGACGAGCGAGCCTAAAAACACCCCCAGCACAAGCATCCCAGCGCTCTCATAATTCCCTTCGGTGTCTCCAAGTCCCAGCCCCGCAAGAATGGCCATGTAAGAAAGAATGGTCATGGGATTAGTGAGGGTCAGGAACAACGTCGTTGCAAAGTCTTTAAAAAAGCCGAGTTCTTTCACGTTTAGGGAGTCTTTAGCGGGTTTTTCGAGGAACGTCTTAATTCCAAGATAGAGAAGAAATAGACCGCCGATCCCCTTCAGCCATCCCTGCATTCCCATTAAAAATGTGGAGATCGCAGTCAGTCCGAAGGCGCCAATGCATCCATAGATTGTATCGGCAAGCGCTGCACCAAGGCCTGTAAAAAAACCAGAAAAGCGTCCTCCGATCAGGGTGCGTTTGATGCAAAGGACCCCGATTGGGCCGACAGGGGCGGCAATAGCGAACCCGATCACGATCCCTTTAAGAAGAAATGAGATTTCTTGCATGCAAACACCAGAACGATAACTATACAAATTTGCTTCTAAATTTTTTCACAACTCATTTTATTTGTAAATTAGTAATAGGACGTAGGTGAAAAAATGAATTACTTTACAATGAAAAAGAATCCGAGGAGGGAAACCTCCCCGGATATTCACTTTTAGAGACTGTTACCCGTCTCTTAGACTTCAGCGAGATCAGGTGCTGACGCATTTTCTTTGACGGGAACGACTTTTCCTTCGGCGACTTTGGCTAAAATCGCTTTTTCGAGCTCATCGACAAGTTTGGGATTTTTCCTGAGTTCTTCGCGGGCAGCTTCCCGGCCTTGACCAAGGCGGTTGCCGTTATAGCTGAACCAGGTTCCTTTCTTTTCGATGATGGCAAGATCTGACACCGAGATCGAGGATGGATGCCGATGCGAGAGATCCCTTCGTTGAAGAGGATATCGAATTCGGCCGCTTGGAAGGGAGGGGCCATCTTATTTTTGACGACCTTGACTTTGACGCGGTTGCCGACGTCGCTGTTGTCGGGCCCTTTAATGCCGCCTATACGCGCGGATGTCCATGCGGATGGAGGCGTAGAATTTGAGCGCGCGGCCGCCTGTCGTCGTTTCGGGGTTGCCGAACATGACGCCGATCTTTTCGCGGATCTGGTTGATGAAGATCGCACAGGTATTGCTCTTGGAAAGAGACGCGGTGAGTTTGCGCAATGCTTGCGACATCATGCGCGCCTGCAGGCCCATGAATGAATCGCCGATCTCCCCTTCGAGTTCATTTTTGGGCACGAGGGCGGCAACCGAGTCGATGACAATGACGTCGATGGCATTGGATCGGGCGAGCATTTCTGCGATGTTGAGAGCTTCTTCTCCTGAATCGGGCTGGGAAATCATCAGCTCGTCGAAGTTGACGCCAATTTTTGCCGCGTAAGAAGGATCGAGGGCGTGCTCGGCGTCGATGTAGGCCGCGAGTCCGCCGTTTTTTTGCGCGTTGGCGACGATGTGGGTGGCGAGCGTTGATTTACCTGAGGACTCCGGTCCGAAGATTTCGACGATACGGCCGCGCGGCACGCCGCCGATTCCTAGAGCGAGATCGAGTGTGATGGCTCCTGTCTTGATCACGCTCATTTCGCGTGCGGCGGAATGCTTGCCGAGCGTCATGATGGAACCTTCTCCGAATTGTTTTTCGATCTGAGAGATCGCTGCTTCAAGCGCTTTTTTCTTTGCGGAATCATTGGGTGGGGACATAGGGACACCTTCCGTTGAATTTTACTCACGAGACTATCCGCAAACTAAGCTTCTGTCGATTTTCGGGTTCTTTTGAGCCGCTTTTCGATTCTTCTGTCGGGGGTCATATACGAATGTTGATATGACCCCCGACAGAAGAATCGAAAAGCGGCCAAAATAATCCCGAAAATCGACGAAGCTCTTAGTTTGCGGATAGTCTCACTGCTCTTCATTGTAGTCAGATAAGAGGTTATACACAATTGGACAAAAATCTCCAATTTCATAATTGTAAAAATAATTTACATTTATGGAGTCCAAATGATCCTTGCAGGGGATGTGGGAGGAACGAAGGTCAGGCTTGCTGTTTTTGAAGAAAGAGGTGGAATCACATGTGTCGACGAAGAAAAATTTGCCAGTCGCGATTTTCCTGATTTAAGTGCATTGCTGCATCAGTTTTTGTCGCCGGAGCATCGGAAAAATATTTCCGCAGCGTGCTTAGGGATTGCCGGACCCGTTAAGAATGGTGTGTGCAAAGCGACAAATTTGCCCTGGGAGATATCAGCGGAGGTGCTTAAGAAAGATCTGCATATCCCCAAAGTTGACCTGATCAACGACCTTGAGGCAAACGCCTGGGGACTGCGCTGTCTCTCTCCCGAAGAATTTTTCACGGTCAATGTGGGTGAAGAGGCACAGGGAAACCGCGCGCTGATCTCACCCGGAACCGGACTTGGGGAGGCGGGAATCTATTGGGATGGAAAGGCGCATCGCCCCTTTGCGTGCGAAGGGGGACATTGCGACTTTGGCCCAACCAATGCTGAAGAAATCGATCTATTGAATTATCTCATGCGCCAGCATCGACATGTTTCCTATGAAAGGATCCTTTCCGGGCCGGCACTCTTTCAGATTTACCGTTTTTTGATCGACACAAAGCGAGAGAAAGAGGATCCGGCGATCGCAGCTCTCATGCAACAGAGCGAGCCGCAAAGGGTGATTACGGAAAAAGGGGTCAGCAAAGAGAGCAGTGCATGTGTGCGCACCTGCCAGCTTTTTGTCAAACTGCTCGGCGACGAAGCAGGCAACCTTGCACTCAAGTTTTTAGCCATCGGAGGCGTTTTTATCGGAGGAGGCATCGCGCCTCACTTGCTCCCCTTTATCAAGGAAGGCTCATTTATGAAGGCTTTCATCGACAAAGGGAGGCTAGCATCCGTCCTCTCAAAAATTCCCATTAAGATCGTTTTAAACGAAAAAACGGCTTTATTGGGAGCTGCCCGCTACGTTCAGGAGAACAGGTAATCGCTCTATCGGAAAGCATTATTTGCTCCAAATTAGAATATTAATTACAAGTAAGAGACGGCAAGGAAATCACTTGCTCATTTAAATCCCGCGGGTGTTTTCGCGCAGTCTAAATGAACAAGTGATTTTTCTTGCCGCTTAACAGTCTGGTCAACGCGAGAGGCAAATGAAAGTTCTCGTCAATGGAGGAACATGGGCAGCAAGCATTTTTTTAATTTAGGGTCGGCGAAAACACAAAAAAAATATCCGGGTGGAAGTTTGACTCACATCACTGCGGATGAGGTCACTTCTTTAAATAAGATTTCATTTGCGCTCTTAACGCTCCATAAAGGGAGTTGTCACGAGGCCATTTGGCATCCCAATGCCCACAAAATAGGGTACTGTCAATCCGGCAGCGGTTTGGTCACTATTCTCAGTCCGGGCTCTCATGAAACTTTTACTATCGGCGAGGGGGATGTGTTTTTTGTCCCCGAAGGATTTATTCATTACATTGCCAATAGCGGGGATAATGAGACTGTCATCGCGTTTGCTTATAGTCATCAGCGTCCCGACGTAATGACTGTTTCTCGGGCTATCCAAACTTTGCCCGAATCCGTCTTTGCCGCTACTTTTAAGACAGCGCCTGCCTTTTTTGAGGGAATGAAAAAATCAAACAAAGACAACTTTATTTACAATGTTTCAATAAAAAAACCATCTTCTTATATTTCTAGTCACTATAAATTTAACATTGATTCAAGTAATAAGGTTATCAATACAAAAGGAGGATACCTCAAAGCGTCGACGAAACCCAACTTGCCCGTTCTTCAAGATTTGGGAATTTTCACTTTTGGATTGAATCCTAAAGGAGTTGTTGAACCGCACTGGCATACAAATGCAGGAGAGCTTGTTTATATCGCCAAAGGGAATGCGAGGATTACAGTTCTTGCTCCTGATGGCACGCTAGATGTTGCAGAGATCAGTGCCGGCGGAGGGGGCTTTGCTCCTGCGTCCCATTTTCATAGCATTGAAAATATAGGCAAGGAAGATGTGTTGGTTGTTGCCTTCTTCAGCAATGCAGATCCCAATTACATAGGAATCAGCGAGGCATTGAGCGTTCTTCCCAGGGAACTGCTTGCAGCGACCTTTAACGTTGCGCCCGACTATTTTAAAGCGTTTCAACCTTCCGAGTCTCCTATCGTCATTTGCGCAGGCTAACAATTGTTATTAGGATGCCACCTGCGAATGACGAAGCGCGGTTCATCAGCGGCATCCCATTGATTGACGGCCTTTCGCTCCTTCATGATTTCAGATAGGCGGTCGAAGGAATTGAGCCTGACGACACCGTAGGTTGGTTTACTTTCAATTGTCGTATGTTCATCCAGGATGCAGACAACATGGCCCTCCCACGCGATCATATCCAGCGGTTGGAGCTTTTTAAGAATGCGAGCGGCATCCTGTTTCTCGATATCGATCGGGGCTCCAAAATGAACAAGCGACGAAGTGTTGCGAGGTGTCCAACCGTTGCTAGCGTAATGCAGCAGTCCGGAACAGTCTAGTCCTTTGAGCCGCCATGTGTCCTGAACGAGGGGATCCAATTTGGCAAGATCCGTTCTACTCGGATACAGGATGGGAAGAATGTCGATTCCACCCGGCCAATTACCTCCCCAGATATAGCGCGTGTTTTCCAATTTTCGCATTATTTTCAGGATTTCCGTAATGGAGGGAAGCTGTATTTGCCTTTGCGGCGATGGGCCGGCCACTGTCCGGACAAAGCGATCATCGATAAAGAAATCTCCTTCATAGGGATATTCATCGGGCGAAATCTTCCAAATGTGAGAATGTGCGACCTGCTTCAGAAGCCTGATTGTTGTTTCCGGGAATAGGACCGTTTCAACTGTTCTCATCAGCCCTTGTTCGTCCAGGGGGATGGTATCTCCATTGTTCCCGCCAAAGCAGGAGGCAAGCTCAGGAGTGTTGAACACGGGAGTAGGGTGTTGCGTGAGAGCATAGGAAACGTTGACAATTGTCCGCGCCATGAGTCCTCCTAGACAATTCAGTCCGGTTGAGTTACAGTAATAACGAGCCAAAGGAGCCTTTTTATGAACCGCTGTATTATTTCTCTATTATTCACAATTGTGGCTGCGATCAGTTTTGGATGTCAATCCTCCTCTCAAAAAAATCATGCTGAACAAGTCTCTCAAAGCGTAAAAATAAATATTGGCGATGAGCCGCAGACCCTGGATCCCCGCAAGGCGCGCGATCTCAAATGTCAGACCATTGCACGGATGCTTTTTGAAGGGCTGACCAGGGTCAATCCATCAGAAAAACCGGATCTTGCTTTGGCAGAAAGCGTCGATACCTCCGACGACTTGAAAACGTATACTTTCCACCTTAAAGACAGCGTATGGTCTAACGGAGATCCCGTTTTGGCTTCTGATTTTGCCTACGCCTGGAAAAAAATGCTCTCTCCCGATTTCCCCTCGGATACCGCCTTTCATCTTTATGTGATCAAAAATGCAAAGGCCGCGAAGGAAGGAAAGGTCACACTTGAGGAGATTGGAGTACGCGCTCTCGATGAAAAAACACTTGTCGTCGAGTTGGAGAACCCAACTCCCTATTTTCTGGAATTAACGGCCTTCCCCGCTTTTTTCCCCGTGAATCAGAAAGTCGATGAGAAAAATCCCTCCTGGGCCCAAAACGCATCCACTTATGTCGGCAATGGGCCTTTTCAACTGGCCGATTGGAAGCATCAGAATCATTTGGCGATCAAGAAAAATACAAAGTATTGGGATGCCCAAAGCGTGAAAATGACATCTATTGAGTTGCAGATGCTTCATGAAGAGACAGAACTTAAGCTGTTTGAGAAGAACGATCTCGACTGGGCGGGCTCTCCTCTCTCTATACTTCCGATCGAGGCTATAAAGTCGCTGCGCAATGACAACAGCCTTAAAACAAAGGAGCTGTTAGGAACCTACTTCATACGGACAAATACGGAGCGCCCCCCCTTTAACCATCCTTCGATCAGGAAAGCTTTCGCTCTGGCAATGAACCGCCGAGCGATTGTCGACCATGTCACGCAGGGCAATCAAATTCCGGCGACTGGGCTTGTGCCGATTTCGTTAAAGCTCCAAAAGGAACCTTATTTTCAGGACTCTGATCTGGAAAATGCCAGAAAGTTATTTGAAGAAGGATTGGCAGCTTTGAACTTGAAAAAAGAAGAGCTTCCTGAGATCTGCCTGATGTATCGGGCGGATGAGCGCAACCATCTGATCGCCCAAGCCGTCCAGCAGCAATGGTTTGCGGCCTTTGGAATGCGTGTGAAGCTGGAGCAGATCGAAGGCAAAGTGTATTTCGACAGGATTTCGAAGCAGAACTATCATATGGCTTCCGGTTCCTGGATCGCGGATTTTGCCGACCCGATCAATTTTCTCGAGGTTTTCAAATATAAGAACAGCGGCTCTAACAACACATGTTGGGAATGCCCTCGCTTCGTCGAACTTCTCGACAAGTCCTCGCAGGTTGCGGATCAGGGGCAGCGCCTCGAAATTCTTGCCCAAAGCGAACAAATTTTGATGGAAGAGATGCCTATCATTCCCATTTTTTATTACACCATGCTATATGTCAATCAACCCTCTTTAAAAGATGTGGTCCTGTCTTCGATGGGCCAGATCGATTTTAAATGGGCATCGATTGACAGTGAGGGTAAATCAATTGCGCAAGGGGACGTAAGATGAAGAAATTCCGGGGAATTTTAGCAGCAGCGTTTATCCTCTTCCAGGGGATAACCTTTGCGAATTCAGTGAGCTTGTTTAATGACTCCATCTATACTTTGAATGCCACCCTTTACGATGCCAATGGCACTTTGCTTGGGGAATTTATTCTCAATCCCCGGGATGCCTCGGAGTGGAGCGATGATCAAATGAATTTTGGGACTGAAAGCCAATATGCCTCGCAGACTCCTTACACGGTCAACTGGACGTGTATGAGCGGAGGCTCCTATGGATCTTGCAGCAATGTCGCAGCGGGGGCAGTCGTCACAGCTCAGAGCTGCGGCGGAGTACAGCAGTGCCCCAAGCAACAGCAGACGCCTCCACAGCAGCAGCCGAGTGGATATTAAGGAGCAAAGATGAGTTTTAGACGATGGTTCTTCGTGGTTCTAGGCATGATTTTTTCCCCCTACCTGCTTTTTGCCGGCTCCGTTCGTCTGGTCAATAATTCTCCTTATGATCTTAGAGCTGTGATTCGGGGCGCCGATGGGACCTTTCTAGGTGAAGTCATTGTCAAATCGCAAAAAGAAACTTCTTGGACAGACACCTACGGCAATTACGGGACGTCCGGGGGCGCAAACGCCAGCGTCAATCAAGCTTACCGCTCTAGAACGCCTTATACTATCTTATGGTATTGCATGACCGGTACAGATTACGCCGTTTGCGATACCGTTTCTACAGGTGCTGTGGTCACTTCCCAAGGCTGCCTGGGCGCAAGGATGTGCAAGCCCAGCAGCAAGGAAAAGTATCCTGCAGAGCCGGAGGGCAATTACCTGCATCAAAACCCGACCATTCCTCCTTTAGATCAGTAGTTCTTGGATCTCTGTGCACGACAATTTTTTGGTTCATCCGACAAATTAGAATGTAGATATAAGTGAAACGCAAAGACGCTAAGGCGCAAAGGGTAAAAAATCTTTGCGCCTTAGCGTCTTTGCGTTTCACTTATATCTATGGTTTGAAGCGGTGCAATGATGACTCTAAGAGGGCATCATTGCCATCTGCATATACTTATTATAGAAGGAGCACCTCATCCAGAGCAATATCATGGGCTTCGCAAGGCAAGCCTTCTTCGACGAATTGCTCCTTGAAACCCAAACCCAGTTTTTTCAGCCGAGTATGGCCCATTTGCCCAAGAAGCTTGTCGTAATGGCCCTTTCCGTAGCCGATGCGCTGCCTTTGGCTGTCAAAGCCAAGCCCCGGAACGAGGGCGCAATCGATTTGATCAAGTTCTACCTGGCGGCATAAGAGCGGGTTTGGCTCCCAAAGATGCCATGCGTTTTGTTCTAGTTCCTTAAGCGGATCATTGACCTGGTAAATCAAAAGAGAATCTCCGCTTATTTTGGGAAGAAAAAGTCTCTTTTCTTTTGCGAGATGGGTATTCAGAGGAAGGGTATCGATCTCTTCGGAAAGAGCGTGAAAGGAGAGAATAGCCTTAAATGGTCTTGGAAGAAAAGAGGCCACGAGCATTTGAGCGGCCTCTTTTCTTCTTTCTACAGAAATGGCGGCCCTTCTTGCTTTAAGAAGAACCCTCAAGTCCTGTTTTTTTTCAATGGACAGAGTCATTGTTTAACAGGGGTTTTCCTTTTTCATAGGAGACCTTCTTGAGGAAAAAACCATCACTGGTATAGAGGGTCGCTGTTCCTTTGCCCGACTCAATCTTGGTGACGGCTTTCTTTTCTCCTTTTTTGTAATAAGTGCCTTTGACGAGAAGGTCATTTTCGTACTCTTCGACGAGCATCAGATCGCCGTTTTTGTACCAGGCAAAGGAGAGTCCTTGTTTTTTATTGCCGTTGACTTCTCGCTGGCTTTCGATCTTCCCGTTGGGATACCACGTTTTGACTTGGCCCTGGATTTTATCGTCGTTCCAATGCACACAGAGCTTTGGCAATGGATCCTGCCCAACTTCTGCGGGATAGTATTCCCATTCTTCTCCGTTTTTCTTTCCGTCTTTGACGATATAGGAACAGTGAAGCGTTCGATCGGGATGGAAGAATTGCATCTCTCCCTCGGCCTCGCCTCTCTCGATATTGAAAAGGGCGCTGAGGTTCCCTTCTGTAAATTTCGCCTGTTTGCCGTACCCCCCTTTGACCCCTGCGACGAGATTTCCCATGGGGTCGAACTAAGAGTCTCCCTGAAGACGCCCTCGGGTGTAAACCTCCGTAGACAGGATCTGATCGGGGGCCCAATAAGCCGTGGCTTTGCCAAATTTTTCGTTTTCTGAATAGGGGATCTCTTCGATCAGGCTTCCATTTTCATCAAAGGTCTGTACGACGCCGTGGATCTCCCCTTGTTCATAGGGGATTGTTTTTTTCAGTTTTCCATCCCTGAAAAAGTAGCGGGCGGTGGTATGGAGCAACCCTTTTTCATAGGTGAACTCGGCAGCCAGGCTTCCCTCCTCTTCCCAAACTTTGCAGAGGCCTTGAAAGACCCAGGTCGCCTGTGCAAGATCGTGGATATCTGCTACGCCCTCGACGAGGTTGGCCTCAATTTTTTGCTTGCCATTCGGGAACCACTCGCGATAAGCGCCATGGGCTCGTCCGTCGACAGCTTCCAGATATTGCCATAATTGGCCGTTCTCATGGTAGCTGGTGATCTTCGATGTGCTTTGGCCGGCTAGATTGCGGCCGTAGACGCGCAGGATTTTCTGGTAAGGCTGCGGGGTTAAAAAGTCCGTCGATTGAAAGTTGGACAACCTGTCTTTGTTGCTTATCGTCTCAGTAAAACCGTTCCGGTCGATGACCTGCATGCTGATCACTGTTCCACTTTGATCGGAACCTTGTCTAGAAGCACAGCCGCACAGAAGGGCCAATGCGAGGATGAGAAAAATTTTATTCATACCGTGAGGACTCCAGGTTCTCTCTTTTGATAAGCTGTATCGAAACGACATAGACCTTTTCCTGAGAGGACAATTCCTTCTTTGAAAGTTTGAAGTCATTGATGATCAGCTGGGGGCGCCCTTCTTTGGGGCCGTAGGGCCAAATGGTGATTCCTTCGATTAAACAGAGCAGTTTTTTCAGATCTTCTTCGTTCATCTCGACGGGATGCTGTTGTTTCTCTTCGATCTCTCGGAAGATCTCATTCGTGCGGATCTGTTCCTCGGAGAAGACGAGGCGATTGCCTCCCTCTTTAAGAAACTGCAGCCGTTTGCCAATGTGCTCCTCTTCCGGATTTTCCGATTGAATCAGTTCGAGTTTTTTGACTTCGGGAAGGAGGAAGGTTAGCGTTTCCACATTCTTGTCCAGATAATGAGGATCCGGGTTCTTCAAAGAGGCCAGCAGAGAACTTTCTTTGCGCTGGACTTCTTGTGCAGAGACTGTCTTGGCATGGATTCTCTCCATTTCTTCTTCGATCAGATTGAGCTTTTGAAGCCCAAACAGGAAATTGAAGAAGAACAGGAAAAAGGGAATGGGGGCTCCGGCGAGCAAAAGCCAAAGAGCTGTATTAGAGAGTTTCAAGGGGATTTTTTTCATTGGGAAATCCCTTTATTGAGTTCGAACGCAGTCTGGTAGGTCTGATTTTGCGTTTGCCACTTCACGTCTTTCTTCGCGTTGACGATTTGGTCTCCTTTGAGCAGGGCCTCATGAAAATCTCTCGCAGAGCGAGGAGTCAGTGCAGTGAATTCCAATTCAAGCTGGGCCGTATAAGGGGAGGAGGCTTCCCCGATCTTCGGGTATTTTATAAGGCTGTAATGTAGCGATTTGATTTCAATTCCCTCCCTTTGTCCCCCATCTTCTGTGGCAAAAGAGGGATGTGCGCTCAGCCACGCGAGGACATCGCTGACCCTGGGAACGTTGGGAAGAAATGCAAAGCCGTTTTTCTGTCCCCTAAGAGATTTTTCCCACTCAAAGAGCTTTTCCTCGATTTCTTCAGTCGATGAAAGAGAACCACTCGCTAGTGAGGGAGAAAGGTATCCTTGGAGGCGGTCTGCGAGGATGCGCTCCTTTTTGCCCAGCATCAACGAAGAGGCTGTTGTCATCAGCAGCGCGGCTCCGAGACAAAAAGCGAGATAGTAAAACGCTTTTTTCTTTCTGTTCATCAGCGTATGGGAGGGAGTGAATTCCTTTTGGCAAAACTGGACGGAGCACTCATCAGCCTCAAGAGCATCCAACGCGAGGCCGATCGAGATCGCATAGGCGGACTGGCTGGTTTCTTCCAATTGCAGCATCTCTCCCTGGAAGACTTTCCCTATTTGCTCTGCAAAATGAAGCTCTCCCGTAAGAAGCCATGGGGTTTGTTCATCGATCGCCCCTTTTTGTTTCAAAAAAACGGCTAATTTTTCCAGCTCAATGGGAATCTCCTCGCTAGCGCAGACGGGCAGAGTTTGAGAGAGGATCATCTCTTTGCCCTCGTAGACTACGCAGGAGATCCTCTGATCGCGGACATCAAAGCTTATAATTCTATTTATTCCGGCGAACTTCCACCTGCCAAAACGCATGAGCGCTGTGGGGGCGCAGGAGACGCAGTCGGAAGCAATATCGAGGTCTTTAAGCGCTTTGAGATGAGCGGATAGGGCCTCTTTACTCGCCGCGATCACAGTGACCGATGTCATCTGTTTGCCGAGCGGTTTCAGTAGGGCGCAGACGATGGGAGCCTCAGAGGAGAAGGGGATCAGGGATTCGAGTTGAAATGGCAGAGCGGCCAGGATTTTCCCCTTCTCTTTCAGGGGGAGATGAAGTTTGCGGATGAACGTCTCGGAAGCTGCGATCCCTGAAGCGATGAGCGTTTCCCTTCCCGTATGAAAGGGGGGAAGATTGTAAAATAGTTTTACATTGTCGGGGCCATAGGGAAAGGTATGCAAGGATTCGACGGAAACAGAGTTCTTCTCTTTTTTTAGGATAGCGACTCTAAACGCATCCTTCTCAAGAGTAATACCGATATAGAACATCATTACATGCCAGAAATAGAGTGGAGAGGAAATTGCAAAACTCCATTTGGAGCCAAATTTGCGCTTTTGGCGCCGGATTCGGATTTCTCGCAAATTGCCTATAGCCATCAGGATATGTCAATTTACGAGAAACCGAACCGGCACCAAAATCATCAAATTTGGCTTCCAAAGCGAGTTTGGCAATTCCCTCTGGAATTCTACCTGGAAGGAGGATTCCCGAAAAGCCTAAGAATCAGCTGTAGACAGTAAAAATTTATTTAACATAGATGTCCTTAGGATTTCTAATTGCATCCTCAACGGCAAAGAGGGTAAAATAGAGGATCAATAACTGGGTATTCCATGCTTTTAGCTAATATTGTCGAGTGGGTATTTGGGATCTATATCGGTTTCCTTCTCGTGAGGATCATCGGCTCCTGGTTCCCTTCTTTTGCCGGTCATAAGTTAATGCGCTTTGTCGCCTTTTATACAGACCCTTATCTGAATATCTTCCGCCGGTTCATCCCTCCCATTGGCGGAATGCTCGATTTGAGCCCGATGCTTGCATTTATTACTCTTCAGATCATGGAAAAAATAATTTTATACATCCTTATTTAAAGTGCTAAAACGACCCTTCCAGCTAGGCAACATTCTTTTTCCGTCCAATATTTTTTGCGCTCCTTTGGCCGGGTGTTCCGATTTGCCCTTTCGTCGGATGACCGTAAAGTACCGTCCGGGCTTGGTCTACTGCGAGATGGTCAAAATGGACGCCCTGATCCGGCACGATCCCAATACGTATCGCATGCTCGATTACGAACATTCCATGCACCCGATCGGCGGACAGCTGTGCGGGAGCAAGCCTGAGATTGCCGGCCAGTGCGCTAAGATCATTGAGGATCTGGGGTTTGACGTGATCGATCTCAATTGCGGCTGTCCCGTGGACAAAGTGACGAAGGATGGAAGCGGATCGGGCATGCTTAAAAATCTCGATTTGATCGGCGATGTCTTGAGCAACATGGTCGCTGCCGTCAAAATTCCGGTGACCGTCAAGATCCGGGCAGGTTGGGACTCCTCCCATATCGTGGCCCCGGAAGTGACACGGATCGCTGAAGAGGCCGGAGCATCTGCGATTTGCATCCATGGGCGCACGAGAGCCCAAGGGTATAAGGGGCCGGCGAATTGGGACTTTATCCGCGACTGCAAACAAGCCTCAAGAAAAATCCAGGTGATCGGAAATGGAGACGTCTTCGACGCACCGAGCGCCAAAAAACTCTTCGAGCATACCGGTTGCGACGCGATCCTGCTCGCTCGCGGCACGATGGGAAAACCTTGGCTGATCGAAGAGATCTATCGTTATTTTTCGGGTGAAGAACCTCTTATCCTCTCGGGAGTTGACTATCGCGACATCCTTTTGGAACACTTGGATCATATCATCTCTTATCAGAATGAGCGTCGTGCGCTGCTCGATCTGCGGAGGATCGGCTGTTGGTTCCTGCGCGGCGCAAAAAATATGCGCCATCTCAGAGAATCCCTTAACCGCTCGAAATCGGCTTTGGAAATTCGCGAAATGATTTGCAATTACCCCTGGCATGAGGCCGACTTCTCTGAAGCGGAGAAAGAGGAAGAAACATGCGAACTCGAGAGCTGCTAAATGATGATTGAACTTTTGGCGAATGTCAAAGGAAGAGTGCAGGGGGTTGGTTTTCGATCCACAGCAAAGCAGTTGGCTGAAAAGCTAAAACTCACCGGATTTACGCGCAATCTTCCCGATGGCAGCGTCGAAATTTGCGTCCAGGGAGAAAAGGCGCAGCTTGAAAAGTTTCTATCCCATCTTCGTCAGGAATTTCCCTCAGACTACATCGATGACATCGATGCCGATTTTCGCCAGCCTTCCAAAACATTCACCGATTTTAAAATTGTCCGTTAAATATCTTCAAATTCCTTATTAATTTGCTCTAGCATTTTTTTCTCAAAAATAAGCAACAGCCGCGCCACATCAGAACTTGTGCCCTTAAAAGATCTTTGCGGCGAGGACATCCCCTTTTTTTTGGATTTCTTTTTCGAGACATAGGCAATGAATTCATCGATGGTCTGCGTTTTTGCGCGGTGAGCACGGCAGCGCGTTGACAGCTCGCGATCGTTTGTCACCACTGTGATCTGCGTGGGCGAATTCGAGTGGATCACTTCATCGGAGATATATTCGTCAGCGGATTTGCTTTTAGAAGTATAGATGAGCTCGATGGAGTCAAAATGCCCTCGCGATGGATGGGGCAGATGCTCTTCGGCGCCGTCGAAGACGAGAGTGACCTGAATATTTAAATGGGAGACGGCCTCATTGAGTTCTTCGATCATGTGCTGCCGGCTCTTCTCCAGGGATCCGCGTTTTTTCGTTGTGCGGAAGAGGAGATTATAGGCGTCAACGAGGTAATGCATCAGAAGAATCTTGCAAAACGAATTCTAAGATGGGAAGGAGTTTGTCGAGGGCTTTGCGTCGATGGGAGATCCGGTTTTTCGTCTCCTCTTCCAGTTCCGCAAACGTTTTTCCATATTCGTGCTTAACGAAGATGGCATCGTAACCGAACCCGCAGCTTCCTCTTTCCTGCTCGATAATCATCCCTTCAGAGACGCCTTTGGCGGATTTTTTCAGTCCGAGGGGAGAAGCGAGAGCGATCCAGCATTCAAAGTATCCCTGTCTGTTTTGTTCCAGAATAGGGAGCATTTCTTTAAGGAGCTTTTGCCGGTTTTCCTTATCGGTTGCATTCTCTCCGGCATACCGTCGGGAATGGACTCCGGGAGCTCCATTCAATGCGGGAACGACAAGACCTGAATCATCGGCAATCACCCAGCGGTCCAATGCAGTCGCTGCATGCTCTGCTTTGAGGATCGCATTTTCTTCGAAAGAACGGCCGGATTCGGCAGGAGGAACATAGTTTGGAAAATCGATCAGGCTCAAAAGATCGAAATTTCCCATTTTTTTAAGAATGGCGCGGAATTCCCTGATTTTATGCACGTTGCGGCTGGCGATGACAAGTTCCATAGAGACACGCGGGATTGATTTCTTTCTTTAACTATAAAATACCCTAAAGCGGAAATATTGTAGAGGTAATTACAATGCATAAATTTGGGTGGTAAATTCAGGGTGCACAAGTAAATGCAAAGACGCAGAGACGCAAGGAAATCTTATTTTCCATTCTTTGCGTCTCGACGTCTTTGCGTTGTGTCTCCTTTAAAGAAAACTGCGGATCGCCGTGATCGTCAGCTCGTCGCCTTGAACGGTGATCTTGTCTCCGACAGTTTTCCCTTTGATCGTCTGAGCGAGTTTGGATTGGAACGAAAGGATGTTTTTTTCAGGATCTGCATCCCAAGGGCCAAGCAACGTGTAGGTGATTTTTTGCCCTTTTTGATTCTGTGATTCGACGATCGTCCCAACACCCACTTCGCCAATAGTGATGTCTTCTTTGGTGATGACGCGGGCTTTAGCCAGCTGCTCGGAGAGGGTCTTGAGTTCCGATTGAAGGCGATCGCGTTTTTCTAGGGCAGCTTTAAATTCTGCATTTTCCCTTAAATCGCCGTGAGAGCGGGCGATTTCAATCTCTTTAGCATTCTCAACCGTCTCCACTGTAGCGATCTGCTGGATGCGCTGCTGCAGCTTTAAGTAGCCTTCGTGCGTTGTCCAAATGACTTGCGACTCCTGGCTTGCAAAGGAGTCCTGCTTCTTACGAGACTTGGTAAGAGATGGATGCGCCACTTCGGCAAGGGAGTAGAAGATCTTTTGGTCGTGATCGCTCAAGGAGTGGCTCTTAGAGGCGAGGAGGATGAACTCTTTTGCATCTTCTGTCGAGCCGCTTTGCATCATTTGTCGAACGATAGCAAAACGTCCGCCCGAAAGGAGAGCGTGGATCTTTTTGACCATTTCGCGCTGCTCGGGATTGTTTTCAATATGGCTCAAGAGGATTAATAACCCCTCAAAGAAGCGAATCTTACCTTGCTTGTCGCTGAATGGGATCGAGCTCTGTGTTTGCAGCTTTTGAAAATACCACATGAAAGCTTCAGGATATTTGGAGGGATATGTGAAGAGATCCTGAAATTTTTGCTTTAGCTCATCGTCTGCCTTAATAGCGATCAACTCCGAAAGGATGTAATCCCTCAGAGGAGCCTGATCGACTTTGAACAGCAAATCCAAAAAGCTTTCTTTCCAATCAGGGCGATTTTTTCTGGATTCCATCAGGACGCGCTTTTTAAAGCTTAACACTTCGATGGAATCGATAATGCTTTCAATGGTTTCGAAGCGTTTGATTAGCTCGCCGATAACAGGATAGTCTTTTGCATTATTCAGATCTTGTAGGAAGAAATGGATCTGAAGTTCCTGTGCATGACTGATCTCGTTATAAGAGAGCATCTCTGTCATTTTGGAAATGAGTGTGGCCTTGAAGTCGTTATTTTTCAGGGTCTCAGGAAAATCTCTGAGGAAAGTATAGACCATCTGAATCAAAGTATTGGCATCAGGCTTGTTCTCAAGGACCTTCTGCAGCCTCTCTTCATGGGTGAGCTCGCTTTTGCGCAGTCGGAAGGGTTCTCGAATGTCTTCCGGCGTTTCTATCATGGTGTCTTTCTTAACCTTGCTGCGGGCCGTTTGCCACCAGCGCGTCCACTCGGCTGCCGGGATGACGAGATCACATAATTCATCTTTAATTTCAGCTGCGGTTTTAGCTCCTAAGTCTCTCAAAAGCATGCGAATGACTTCGACAGGACTGTCTTTCGCCTTTTTCTCCAGAAGGTCAGGACTTCCAAAGCGCAAGGCGAGGAAGTGGTCGTCGGGGATAGGAACTAAAGCTTTGAAAGCAGTCGCAAAGGACATCTCTTTTTTTCCGGGGACGTAATCAAATTCCAGAGTCAGCTGTTCGCGGACGATAGAAACGTCGACAATCTCTCCGACTCCCCAACCTCCTGTATGGAAAACGTATTTGCCTTTGTCCATGTGAGAAAGCAATTCGTAATTGCTGATGGCTCCCTGGAATTTTTCTTTGCCGCGCAGACCGATCAGGCGAATTTTGTCGTTAAAATATTTTTGATCGGAATAGCGGTTTTTGAGGTAGTTATAGGCCAATTCGGCAAGATGCTCATTATTGCTTGTTTCGATGTCGATGATGAGCTTGAGCACTTCGTGGGACATTTGATCTTCAGGCATCTTTTGCCAGAGGGGAAGAATTCTTTCCACATGGCGCCCGATCGGTTCAGCGATGTCAGAGGCTTTGACCGCTCGGAGGATGTCGCAGACTTCTTCTGCTTCCACTTCATCTCCCGAGCAATATTCTTCCCATAGTTTCAAGAAGGAGGGATAGTCGTGATTGGCGATATGAGTCTGAAAGTCCTTAAGATAACCCATGGATAGTCCTTGCTGTGATTGAATTTAGGGCACCATCGAGAAGCGATCCGAATGCAAGATTAAATTTCAGAGGTATTAGATCGACTCGGAACTTCTAAAAAAACACAATGATGCTTTTAGCTTTTGCTGAGTATAGGTCGGGGTTTAATTATCTTCAATTAAAACTCTTAGAGGCTGCCTGCGAATTAAGCTTCTGTCGATTTTCGGATTCTTTTGAGCAAATGTTCTTGTCGAGTCTGATCCCTGTTATTGTTGGCTATTCTTGCCAAAAACAAACTTTCTCTTTAACTTGCTCCCTGACTTATAGAACCAAGTCTCGGAAGAGAGATTAAAAACAATCTTTCACTTGGCGCAAACCCCTTGTAATCAATGACATGTGAATAGCGACTTGTGCTGAATCTATTTTTGTTTTTTTCCTTCCTCTTAAGTTGGGTTTACCTCGAAGCGAAAGCCACCCAGCCATCGCCGAATGAGGAGGATTTATTCTTTGATCAGGGGGCAGCCCTTTTCCGCGACCTGGAGCTTGTTAAGCAGATCGAAGAGGAAATTAGCGACGAGCTCCCCCTTTCCTATAATTATTCGATGATGGGAGGATATTTCAACATGCCGTCTGCCCGGATGTCCAAAACGGGGGAAATCGGTGTTGGCGCGGCTATCGTCAAACCCTATGACGTTTATGGCGTGAATTTTCAAATGTTTCAAAGATTGGAATTCGCGCTGAATTATCGCGTCTATAGAGGAATGATCGAGAAAAACTTCGGTCATGAGGGTTTTGGCGATGATGCGGAGAGGATCGGCAATGTCAAGCTGGGGATTCTCACCTTGCAGGACGGTTTCCCAAAACTTCCTGAAATTTCAATCGGCGTTGAGGATTTTATTGGGACAAAGAGGTTCAATTCCAGATACGTCGTCGCGACGAAGCAATTCCTCGATTGGAACCTCGAATGTACTCTTGGTTATGGCAAAGGGAGGATCAAGGGATTCTTCGGCGGTGCGGCCTGGAGTCCTTTTCGGCACCTACATGTGCCGATCCTCAAAGACATCTCCTTCATGGCCGAATACGACGCGATCAACTACAAAAAGCACCCTGATGAACATCCTTCCGGAAGAACCGTCAAATCCAGAATCAATGGGGGAATCTCTTTTGTCGGTTGGGATACCCTACAACTCTCCTTAAGTTCCGTGCGCGGAACCGAGATCGCAGGTTCTGCTTCTCTGCGCTATCCCATCGGTACGACCACCGGTTTCTTTCCGAAAGTCGACGATGCGATCCCCTATAGGTCCCCGGTCGATACGGAACCGCTTGGCGTTGTTCGCAACGAAAGCGATTTTGCACAGGAGATCGCATATGCTTTGAGCGATCAAGGGCTGGATCTTTACACCGCATCCTTGGGATACGATGAAGAAGGAAATAAAGAGCTTTTCCTCAAGATCGTCAACAACCGCTATCGCGAAGAAAGAGTTGTTCGCGAGAGGATACAACATGTCCTCGCCGCACTGACGCCATCCGACGTCAAAACCATTTATGTGATTGTTGAAGCAGATGCTCTTCCTTGCCAGGCGTACCGTTTCCGCAATCAGGATCTGCAGCGCTGGCGGATGGGGATCATCAGCGACTTTGAGCTTGAAACCCTCGCTCCGATGAGAGAAGCTCCTCCAATGCCCAGCGAATACGATGCAGCCCGCATTTTTCAAAGGCATAAACCCATCTGGACTTTTACTATCCGCCCCCGCCTGCTGACCTTCTTCGGGAGCACAACGGGCAAATTTAAATACAATGTTAGCGCCATCGCTTCTCCGGAAGGCTACGTCTTCAATCAGGTCTACTACAAATTTCAGGTCAGCTATTCCATCAAGTCCATTGAGCAAGGCCTGGGAAATCCCGATCGCGCCAATCCCTCCCGAGAGTTGATCGTTCGAACCGACTCTCTCAATTATTACCAGACGAACTCGTTTTCAATGGAACAGGCTTTTTTACAGAGGAGCTGGAACCTCGGGAAAGGATGGCACTATCGCTTTGCCCTCGGCTATTTTGAGTCTGCTTACGGAGGCGCTGCGACGGAATTTCTCTATTACCCAGTGAACTCCAATTGGGCCATCGGCATGCAATTCGCCGCAGTTCTCAAGCGTCATTACCATGGGGTCAAGTTCGACCATACGACGCTCCAGTTAAGAGGCGACAAATATGTCAAAGTGCCGTTCATCGGAATTCAGTACTTTCTCGATATTTATTATGACTTTAAGCCATTGAACATGGACTTCTTGCTCAGCGCGGGACAATTTTTGGCCAAAGATAAAGGGGCCCGCATCGATGTCGGCCGTTATTTCAAAAGCGGAATACGCTTTTCCCTCTGGTGCACCTTTACAAATGGGCATGATCGAGTGAATGGCCACACTTATTTCGATAAAGGATTTTCTTTTATGGTCCCCTTGGACATTTTCCTGAAGCAAAGCAGCCGCAACTACATGGGATATGCGATGGCCGCATGGCTGAGAGACGTTGGGGCTAGAGCGGAAACCGGCAAGCAGCTTTACTGGACGCTTGAAGAGGAGAGGTATAATTATTAGTCTTCTTCCCCGAAGTTATAGTCCAGATATTCGGAAGAAGACTGGGTTTCCAAGTTCTTATTTCTCGTTTGGCAATAAATTTGTTTAATTTGTCGTCAAAAAATATAAGTAATTGTATATTAACGGCTTATTAATGACCAAAAATAACACCATCTTAAATTAGTCTTGACCAAAATAAGATGATGTGAAAAATGGTGAGGTAGAGAGGGTTCATGGAAAGAGCGTATGAAAAGGTGATCGCAGAGCATCTAGCTCAAAACCGGCAAATGCTATTTTTGATGGGGCCGAGGCAAGTAGGTAAAACGACCACAAGCCTAGAAGCTTCTTCCATGAATCCCAACCACTATTATTTCAACTGGGACAATCAGACTCACCGGCTCCTCATCGCTGAAGGCCAAGAGGCGATTGCCAAACAGATGGGTCTCGACAAACTTCAGGCGACGACCTCTATCGTCGTTTTTGATGAGATTCACAAATTTCCCAAATGGAAAGACTTTTTAAAGGGTTTTTTTGATGTCTATGGAAAACTGACGAAAATCATTGTGACGGGGAGCGCCCGTCTGGATGTGCTAAACTTTGGTGGCGACAGTTTGATGGGGCGCTATTTTCTCTATCGCCTGCATCCTTTGTCCATACGGGAAATCATCGATCCTTCACTTTCTGATGAACAGATCCGATTGCCTGAACAAATCTCGGATGAAGATTTAAATAACCTCCTTCTTTTTGGAGGGTTTCCAGAGCCGTTTATTCAAAAAAACATGCGTTTTTATAATCGCTGGAAAAAATTGCGATTCAAACAGCTTTTTCAGGAAGACCTTCAGGACATCACAAATGTCCAGGAAATAGGCCAGCTTCAGATCCTCACCGAATTATTGCGAAAACAAGCTGGGCAACTCGTCAATTTCAGTGAGCTCGCAAAAAAGGTACATGTATCCTCAGAAACTGTGCGAAGATGGATCGAGACTTTAAAAGCGCTCTACTATTGTTTTTCTATTCAACCATGGACGGCAAACATTTCTCGATCCCTAATCAAAGAACCCAAAATTTTTCTCTGGGATTGGTCTCTGGTAGAGGAAAAAGGACAGCGATTGGAGAATTTCGTCGCTTCCCATCTGCTAAAAGCGATTCATTTTTGGACTGATCGAGGATTTGGCGATTTCGCTCTTTATTTCCTCAGGGATAAAGAAAAAAGAGAAGTAGACTTTTTAGTAACCAAAAATGAAAAACCCTGGTTTCTTGTCGAAGTCAAAGCAACCTTCAATGGAGGCATCTCCAAGTCGCTTTTCCATTTTCAACAGCAGACATCAGCTCCTCATGCCTTTCAGATTGCTTTTGACTTGCCCTATGTCGACAAGGATTGTTTTTCCCACCATGAACCCATCATCGTTCCTGCATCGACTTTTCTCTCCCAACTCATCTAAGAGGCTATTTGCGAATTAAGGCTTCGTCGATTTTCGGGATTATTTTGGCCAATTTTCGATTCAAAATCGGGGGGTAATATACGAAAGTTGATATAACCTCCCGATTTTGAATCGAAAATTGGCTGAAAAGAACCCGAAAATCGACAGAAGCTTAATTCGCAGACAGCCTCTAAAGAGGGAATTCTGTTCTGTGAATGACAAACTCCATCACATGCTTTGGGCCACATGTTCATAGAGATATTCCGAGGAAAGCAATTCCTGTGTTCTCATATCCCAGACATGAAGCTTGATCGAAGAATCATCCCGCGATGTAGTCGCATAAAGGTGATCTTTAACGATTCGAAGGTCTATGATCGTGCCGTCTGAAGGGAGCAATGGAGTAAATACGCCGAAAGTGTACTGATTTCCATCTCCTAAAACCCAAGATCCAATATTCTTATCTGAGTCTGCTGTGGCGAGGCGATTTTCTGCGATTGCAACATGTGTAAGAATTGCCGCATCATTTGCAAGAATCGTGATCGTGTTTTTATGCGCTTGAAGCGTTTCAAGGCATCTGCCTGTTTGAAGATCAAAGATTTTAATCCTCTCATCGTCAGCACCTGCATAAACGCAATCGCCTATAACAGCGAGACGGACATTGTTTCCCAGCGCTGCGAGTTCCTTATATAGGTTTTGAAAGCCAACATCTCTTTGGTGGCTAATGAGTGAATAGGCGTTGGGAAATTGCTTCTGAAAAAGGGATTTCCAAATCAGATTATCTGCAGAAATTTGATACAGGGTCGTACATGTAGACCCAAGCGATGCCACTTCTTTAGGCGAGCCTAAAAATGAAATGATGTGGAGTATCGATTCGGTGGGCAATTGACCTAGTGGACTTGTGGAGATGCCTCCACGGACCTGCATCGTAGCGGCGGGATTTTGAGTTGCAATTCGATCACTGCTACTTGTTAATTTAATCATAATTTTATAAACCTATTAGTTGTGTTTTTTTGATAGTTTGTATTTTAATCAAAAAAACAGATATTAATCAACTATTTTTTAAAAAGCATCATGGATTAATAATGAGTATATTGTAACAGATTAATTATTAACGAGCTTTTAATTGTGTATAAAATACTTTAAAAATATAATTATCTATTAAGAAAAGACCTCTCCTAGCTGCCTGATATTTTTCTCTTGATTGGTCGCGGAGAATATGCCACCCTGATGGTTTATATTTATTTGAGGTCGTTGAATGATTGAAGGCTATGAAGAATTCACAGAAAGCCAGATAAAAATCCTGCAACGCTATGTCACCAGTACTTCCAGCAACATCTTTGTCATCCGTAACCTCCCCGAAGTGATCAAGGGAGCTCTGTTCTCCCGCTATTCCCGCTCCAGCTTAGGTCTCAGATCCTTGCTTTTAAAGGACTTTATCCTCAATGAAGAAACGGCTTTCAACGCGATCGCCGGGGCGCATTCCAGTTCGGAGCAAGACGAGCACGAGCTCGAAGACCAGATCATGGCGATCAAGAAAGCGCAAAATTTTTATGATCGGATCCTCGATGGATACGGCGATGATTCGATCGGAGAGCTCGGAGGCGCCCATCTGGCGATCGAGAACATCTCCATGATCGCGGCAAAAAACATCGAAGACTGCCGCATTGGAGGGTCTCCGCTGGAAAAATCGACTCGGTATATTTACTTCGACCAAAAAGTGGACGGCGAATATCTCTATTACCGCGAGCCGATTTTGATGACTTCAGCGTTTCGCGAGATCTACATCAAGACCTGCAACTATCTCTTTGAGACTTACTCTTCTCTCATCCCACCGTTGACTGAATTGATGGAAAAAAGATTTCCGAAGGAACACGATGTGTCCAAAGTGGCCTATACGGCAGCCCTTCGCGCAAAGGTCTTGGACTGTCTAAGAGGTCTTTTGCCTTCCAGCGCCCTTACGAACATGGGAACGTATGGCAATGGGCGGTTTTTCGAAAGCCTGATCCAAAAACTCAATGGGCACAACCTCGCTGAAATGCAGGACATCGGCAGGAAGTCCTTCCAAGAACTCTCCAAAGTGATCCCCTCATTCATTCGCAGAGGAGATCCCGTTCACAAGTACCAAAAAGCCTACTCGCAGTTCCGCGAACAGATGAGCAATGATCTAAAAATGCTCTCTGACAGGTACACTCCTTCCATTGCCAAGATGCAGAATGCCGGGGTCCGCCTGATCAGCTACGATGTGGAGAGCCCGTCCAAAGTGGCTGCTGCATTGCTGTTTGAGCACTGCGACGCCGGATTGCACGAGCTGCAGGAATACTGCCGCACCCTTCCTGAGGAAGAACTCAACAGGATCCTCGATTCCGCTTCCAATTTCCGCGAAAGCCGCCGGCATAAATCTCCTCGCGCGCTCGAACATGCGATGTTTACCTTTGAGATCGTCGCAGACTTTGGCATTTATCGCGATCTCCACCGCCATCGCATGCTGACGCAAGAGAGACAACTCCTTTCGTGTGATTTCGGTTATTTCATCCCTCACGAGATCGCCGATACGGACATGGAAAGGCTGTATCGCGAAGCGATGGACGAGGCGAAAAAGGTGTACGACTCGATTGCCGAAGAGCTGCCGGAAGAGGCGCAGTATATTGTACCAATGGCTTATAACATGCACTGGTACTTTCATGTGAATCTGCGCGGGCTCCAATGGTTATGTGAACTCCGCTCCTCTCCTGCAGGGCATCCCAGTTATCGGTTTATCGCTCAGGAACTTGCCAAGCAAGTCTCCAAAGTCTTCCCCTCTTTTGAGAGGTTTTTTAAATTTGTCGATTATGAAGGTTACGAGCTGGGCAGGCTTGGACAGGAGATCCGCATCGTAGAGAAGCGATTGGCAAGGAGCGCGAATGAATGAGAAAAGAGGAAGCGTTCTTGGCGGGATGCTGCTGATTGCCGGCAGCTGTATCGGCGCCGGAATGCTCGGTCTGCCTATCGTCACAGGCTTATCCGGTTTTTTCCCCTCTTTAGCGATGTTTTTTTTCGCCTGGCTGTTCATGACGGCGACCGCTTTGCTCCTCGTCGAGGCCAATGGGTGGTTCTCCCGCAATGTCAATCTGTTGACAATGACAAACCATGCCCTTGGAAAATGGGGCAAGGGGATCTGCTGGATCACCTATCTTTTCCTGTTTTATGCCCTCCTCGTCGCCTATATTTCTGGCATCGGAAGCCTTTGCGAAACATTTTTCCAGGTCAGTTTACACACCGCTCTTCCATCGTGGGTGGGAAGTCTGGTATTCGTCATCTTATTCGGCTGGTTTGTCTATCTCGGCACCCGTAAAGTCGATCTGTTCAACCGCGGACTGATGATCGGTAAAATCGGCTGTTTCATCCTTCTTGTCCTTGTCGGGGTCTTCTATATCAAGCCTAGGCTCCTTTTGCGCATGGATCCGGTTTACACTGCATCCGCCCTTCCCCTTCTCGTGATTGCGTTTGGATTCCACAATATGATTCCCAGCCTGACCTCCTATCTCAAAGGAGACTTGAAAAGAGTCCGCATCACGATTCTCGGCGGAAGTCTGCTCGCATTTGTCATCTATGTCATTTGGGAAATTCTCGTGCTGGGCATAGTGCCCGTGGGCGGAGTGCATGGCCTGGTTGAAAGCCTGAAAAATGACAGGGAAGCCTCTCAGTCGATTGCTGCAATTATTGGATCTCCCTCTGTCCGCCTCTTCTCTCAAGGGTTGGCTTTCTTTGCCATCCTAACTTCTTTTCTGGCGCAGGCGCTCAGCCTTGTCCACTTTCTAGCCGATGGGCTGAAGATCAATTACAAGAAACAGGAGAGCCTTGGATTATGCATTCTGGCGCTGCTGCCTCCGCTCATCCTCTCCATCATTTACCCGCAGCTCTTTTTCAAGGCTTTAAACTTTGCCGGCGGTATTTGCGCTGTCATTTTGTTCGGGATTCTTCCCGCAGCCATGGTTTGGATAGGACGGTATCGCAAGGCCTCTTCAGGTTCTTATCAAATGCCCGGCGGCAAGCCCGCCCTTATCTTCATTTTCACTTTTGCCGTGTTCATTCTGTTTGTCCAAATTTCGACTATGCTGGGCGCCGATTATATCCCTAAGCCTATGTAAGGAGAAATCTAAATGGTACTGTGCTTTCGATATCTCATCATTTTTTTAGTTTTATTCTCTTTGCCTTGCCACGCAGGTCATAAGCATAAAGGCCACAAAAAAAACAAATCCAAAAAGACTGAATCTCAAGCAAATCCTGTGACTGTGAATCCAGAGATTTTTCGCCGTATAAGAGAGGAGCAGCCGCCTCAATGGATGCTGGAGCAAATTAATAAGGATTTAGCACTTTTTTATGCATCCGGGGTGAGTACTGACGGATTGGACCAGTTAATGTTACAGGATAGCGCAAACGGCTCTCCCAGGCTTCTAGAAAGAGTGAGGATTTTAAATAACCAAGTGGAAATGACCCATCATTCGTCGACCCATCCTGCTGCATCCCCTCGGGTTGGCATAGTAGTTGGCGCAATAAATAAGCTGGCTCAAGGGCTCAAGTTGCCGGATGTCGATTTTATCATCACGATGCATGACGCATTTGACAATCAGGAATTATCCGTACCTGTTTTTGCTTTTGCCAAAAACCCAAACTACTCGCCCATGATTATTCTGATTCCAGATTTTGAAGCACTAGGAGGTCGCGATGAGACGATCCGAAAAGTTCATGAGGCTAACGCAAGATATCCCTGGTCCTTAAAGTTGAGCAGAGCAGTATGGAGAGGATCTAGAACCGGCGGGGAGTTTACTCTTCATAATTTTCTTGAATTTCCACGTAGCAAAGCTATCACATTCTCTCTGCAGTTTCCTCGTTTAATCGATGCCAGGTTTCTTACGCCTGATCCAAATGATGCTCAGCTAGGCACTTACCCTAACTATTTTGGAAATACTCTTTCTATTAATGATCATATCAAATACAAATATCAGCTACTTATTGATGGGAATTCATGTGCCTATTCCGGGAGTTTCTGGCGATTATTTTCGAATTGCGTGATATTGAAACAGTCCTCCGACTCGATTCAATGGTATTACAGAGCCCTACAGCCCAATGTCCACTTTCTTCCTGTCAACTCCGATATGAGTAATCTCGTCGATGTCATCCAATGGGCCATGATGCACGATGAGGAGGCAAGGAAGGTGAGCGAACAGGCCCAGGCTTTTGCCAATGATAATCTGACTGATTTTCGTATTCTGCAGTATCTCTACCATCTTTTGTTGGGATATGCAAAGGTTCCACGCCATCCCTAAGAGGGTGTCTACAAAGTAAGGTTTCGTCGATTTTCGGGATTATTTTGGCCGATTTTCGATTCAAATTGCAGGGGTCATATACGTAAGTTGATATTACCCCTGCAATTTGAATCGAAAAGCGACTCAAAAGAACCCGAAAATCGACAGAAATTTACTTTGTGGACACCTTCTAAGAAACCTTCAAATTGGAGACGGGAAAATGAAAAAAATATTTGCAGTTCTCTGTCTGTATTTCTTGCCTTTAGCCGCACAAATGCCGGAGCCCTACTGCTCCATTAACGATCTCCCGTTTGATGGCCACGGGTGGTTTGGGAATGCCGAATATCTGGAACATCAAATTTCGCACAAAAAGCCAAAAGTGATTATCGAAGTTGGTTCTTGGCTGGGCTGCTCGACCCGTTTCATGGCTGGAATGCTTCCTCGAGGGGGTAAATTGTATGCTGTCGACACGTGGAAAGGCTCGCCTAACGAACCTTTGCATTTGCAAGACCCGCGTATGCCCTATCTGTACCAACTGTTTCTGTCGAATGTCAAACATGCCGGACTGACTGATAGAATCGTTCCCGTCCGCATGGATTCTATTGAAGCCTCTAAAGCTCTTAATGTGAAGGCTGATCTCATCTATCTCGATGCTTCCCATGATACGGAGAGTGTACTTGCGGACATCATCGCGTGGTATCCCCACCTGAGAGAAGGGGGCGTTTTTTGCGGCGATGATTGGCTTTGGGACTCCGTTAGAATCGCTGTTATGCAGGGAGCTGAAGCTCTGGGCAAGAAAGTTTGGGCCGGTGGAAACTTCTGGTACTATTACGACTGAAACTTAGTTTGAGGACATTTCTTAATACCGTGTTTCAACTCAAAACAGAATTTTCTCCTTGCGGAGATCAACCCAAAGCCATCGAAAGCCTTGTGACCGGCGTTAAATCAGGGAAAAAAGCCCAGGTTCTTCTCGGCGTGACAGGCTCCGGTAAAACGTTCACAATGGCAAATATCATCGACCAGGTGAAGCGGCCGGCTTTGATCATTGCCCATAATAAAACATTAGCCGCACAGCTCTACCAAGAATTCAAATCCTTTTTTCCCAATAATGCGGTTGAATATTTCGTCTCTTACTACGATTACTATCAGCCGGAAGCCTACATCGCGCGCACGGACACCTACATCGAAAAAGATCTTGCCATCAACGATCAGATCGATCGGATGCGACTGAGCGCAACTCGCTCATTGATAGAAAGAGACGACGTCATCATCATTTCGTCGGTCTCTTGCATTTACGGCTTAGGGCTCCCGGAGTACTACAGCCAAATGCTCTTGGTCATGAAAGTGGGCGAGAAGCGCCGCCGCGACGACGCTCTTCTGCATCTTGTCGAAATGCACTACAAGCGCAATGATTTCGATCTGATGCGTTCCACTTTTCGGGCGCGCGGGGATGTGCTTGAGATCATGCCCGCCTATGAGGAAAATATTGCCTATCGGATTGAATTTTTTGGCGATGAAATTGAGCGGATCAGCGAGATCGATCCCTTAACGGGCAGAGTTCGAAACCGAATCGAACAGGTTACCATCTATCCCGGTTCTCACCACGTGACTCCCGAATCGGTCCGCCTGACCGCCATCGATACGATCAAAGCGGAGCTCAAAGAGAGGGTGGCATTTTATGAGCAGGAAAAACGCTACGTCGAGATGCAGCGAATCCATCAAAGGACGGTCTACGATGTCGAGATGATGCGCGAGATCGGCTTTTGCAAGGGGATTGAAAATTATTCGCGGCATTTTAGCCGCAGGTCGGCAGGAGATCCTCCACCCTGCCTGCTCGACTATTTCCCGAAGGAGTTTCTGCTCTTCATCGACGAGTCCCACCAAACTTTGCCCCAGATGCACGCCATGTACAATGGCGACAGGGCCCGCAAGGAATCGCTCGTCGAATTTGGCTTCCGCCTTCCTTCCGCCTTCGACAACCGCCCCTTGAAATTCGAAGAGATCTATCGCCGCATCCACCAGGTCGTCTACGTTTCGGCGACCCCGGGAGTCTGGGAAGTTCAGGAAGCGCATGGCGACGTCGTCGAGCAGATCATCCGTCCCACCGGGCTGCTCGATCCCGAGATCGAAATCAAGCCGGCCGAAGCGCAGGTGGATGATTGCCTCGAACAAATCCGCCTGGAAACGGAAAAAGGCGGGCGGGTCCTTGTCACCACGCTCACCAAAAAGCTCTCCGAGGATTTGAGCAAATACCTCACCGAGATTGGAGTGAAGGCCAAGTACCTGCATTCCGATATCGTAACGCTTGAGCGCGTCCAGATCATCAACGATTTGCGCCGAGGCGTTTTTGACGTCCTTGTGGGGATCAACTTGCTTCGCGAAGGCCTCGACATCCCCGAGGTCTCGCTGGTCTGCATCCTCGACGCAGATAAAGAGGGGTTCTTACGCAGCGAAACTTCACTCATCCAGACCTGCGGGAGAGCGGCCCGCAATGTCCGCGGACGTGTGATCATGTATGCAGATCGAATGACCCAATCGATTCAAAAGACGTTGGACATCACCAAACAGCGCCGTCAGCTGCAGGAAACATACAATAAAGAGCATGGAATCATTCCACGCTCTGTCCGCCGCGAACAGATCCAGGACCTCGCTCAGACATTTGGAGAAATCGCCGAAACTCTTCAGGAGGAAGACAACGCTCCTTCCCATCTTTCAGAAGATGAAGTGGAAGAAAAGATCAAGGAGTACGAGATCGAAATGCGAAGGGCCGCAAAAGAGCTCCGTTTTGAAGACGCCGCCCATTTTCGAGATCAGCTGCAACATTATCAAAAACTGCGCATCTTGGAGGACTCCCTCTGAAAAGCATTATACCCAAGAAACCACAAAAATTGGCCTTTGGGCGACGCGAAAGCTCCCGCGGATCGACGATCCCCGGGGCTTATGAACTCCTTTTGTTATCTATCTTTCTTCTCATCCCTTTTCAAAGGAGATTCCACGGCTTTTTTGATGCATTGTCGCGCACTCTGACACGTCCCGATTGTTTCCTTCCCGAATTTTTTTCTCGAAAAATCCATCTGTTTGTTTCCGATCTTTTGATCATTGCCCTGGTCCTGCTGCTTTTTTTTCGCTTTAAAGTGTCCTTGCGCGCTTTTTTTTGGGAAGGGCCATCCAAGTATTTGACGCTGTTGTTCTTTGTTTTTTTACTTTCGACGGGCAATTCCGTATCAAAAACGTATGCTCTTCAATATTTAAGATTGCTGCAATTTTCCTTTATTTTTTTATTTTTCAACGCGATTTGCTGCGTCCGAGAGAGAATCGATCTTTCCCGATTCATCCCCCGCGTCGCGTGGCTGCTTGTCTTTGTCTCCCTATTCGAATCTGTCGTTGCCATTTATCAATATTTTACTCAACAGCCGTTAGGACTTGGGTATTTAGGGGAAACGAGCCCTAAAAATTTTCCTTTTGCTCATTCGGGCGAGCACCTGTGGCTCCTGGGAAAAATTGTCGGCTCCAAGTTAAACACAGGCTCTCTATTCCGTGTCCCGGGAACGTTCTTGTCCCCTAATATTTTGGGGGGATTCCTCTTTTGCTCGGTGATGGCTTCCTATTATTTGTGTGTCCAGGCGGCCGAAAAAATGAAGAGGGTGTTTTTGCTCAGTGTGATTTTACTGCAATTTTTTACCCTCTATCTCTCTTTTTCCAGGTCGGCAATTTTAGCCCTTATCCTCTCCACAAGCGTCTGGTGTTTTCTTCAACTTAAAAAGGGGGGATCTCTTAGACGGATAGCGCCATTGGCAGGGACAGTGCTCTTCAGCGCCCTGGCTTGTCTGATTCTATTGTACCCTCAGCTCAAAGCTAGAGGAGGACTCATCAATTATAACTCCATTGCTCAAGGAGCGGACACCGAACGGATCGTTTATATGAAAGCTGCTGGCGAAATGATTAAGGAACATCCGCTGCTCGGAGTCGGGTATAATAATTTTCAAATCCACATCCATAAGCTGCAACCCCATTACCCATATCACTACCTGCATTCCAAGGTTCACAACATTTATCTGCTCATCGCTTCTGAGGCTGGTTTGATCGGACTCGGAGTTTTTCTTTTATTTTTGCTCGCTCTTTTGCGTGCAGCCTGGAAAGGTCTTTTTTCCGATTCCCACATAGGTTCACCTGTGGACTTATTTCAGATCAAAGCTTTCCTTCTTTCCACTTTTATTGGGTTTTTGCTGATCGGCGGCTGCGACTTTTATTTTCTTGAAAACCCTCAGGGGACTATTCCATTTTTTGGGATCGCCGCATTGCTATACGGCGTTAATGCAGCTGCGGTTCCAAAACCAGTCGCCAGCCCTGGAGACTATCCGCAAACTAAGGCTTCGTCGATTTTCGGGATTATTTTGGCCTGCTTTTCTGGGGGGTATACTCCCCGACAGAAGAAGCGAAAAGCGGCTCAAAAGAACCCGAAAATCGACAGAAGTCTAGTTTGCGGATAGTCTCTGATATTGTCCCATGTCAATAAACGTCTCTTTTTTCTATAATGGTTTCACAATTCAAAGAGAGCTGATATGAAACTTGCTGTTATCGATCACATTTTAAATCCAGGCGGTGGAGTTCGCGTCGCCAGGTCTCTGCTACCGGCTATGAAAAAAATCAGACCGGAGCTTGAAATTACTTTTTTTGCCAACGAACATGGGATTAAAAGGGATCACTTAAGCGAGGTCCTGCAAGATCATTCCATCAAAGTATCTCATTTGAGCTCCGTTAAATTTTCCGGTAAAGATCTGTTCGGACTGCGGGGGAGCAGGCACGTTGTGAGCATGGTCCAGCGCAAACTTGGTATACTCCATTCTTTACTTCCTCTCAGTATTTCAGGGGCCTTGCAAAAGGAACTGGAGAGTGTTGTGAAGGGCTTTGACTTTGCTTTTTTTACATGGCCGTTTCATCTGAAATGCCCCACACTCAGTTGCCCTATGGCCGGAATATTTCATGACTTTAATTACAAATATTACTTCTCAGCGAATACAATGCATTCCTCCCTTGAGAAGTTCTTGAACGATCATATGCCGGCATGGCTTGCAAATTCAACGCCCATCGTTTCCACCGACTTTATGAAGTCGGAAGTGGAAAAATTCTACCCTGAATTTGGGCACAAGACCAAAGTGGTGCCAATTGCACCGATGAGCGGCATTTCTTCCATTGGCATGGAAGAGGCGCGCGAAATTGTCAAAAAGCTAGGCCTCCCCAAGGATTATATTTTGTGCCCTACCCAGACAACGGGGCATAAAAATGCGGGGCCGCTCATCAGCGCTCAAGCGATTTTGAGAAAAAAGAGCTATCCCACCGTCTTGGTTTTTACGGGACATGGGACAGATGGGATTAACGGAAAATCCTGTGAAATCGGCGTTGAACGAAATCGAACTCCTCAAGACGTCTACGGGCTGGGCTACGTCACAAATGAACAGGTCGATGCTTTGATTCAGTGCGCTGCCGTTGTGGTCAACCCCTCACTGTATGAGGGAGGCAATGGCCCGGGATTCGATGCGTGGGGCAGAGGCGTTCCCGTCGCGATGTCTCACATCCCTCCCTTTCTCGAGCATATTAAGGTGCATGATGTGCGCGCGGAAATTTTTGATCCCAGATCGCCTCAGGACATCGCTGAAAAGCTGGAACGCATTTTATCAAATCCCCAAAAAGCAGCTGAGGATACGGCTCATTCCAAAAGAGCTATCAGTCATTTTTCATGGGAAAGAACTGCGGAAGGATATCTCAGCGTTTTTGATGAAGTGTTGACGAGGGTCTAGTGAAAATTGGAGTGCATTCTCAGGTATTGACAGCTCCAAATCTCTTCGGGATCGGGTATTATTTATACAATCTTCTTTCCGCAATGGCGAAGTTAGATCCGATGAACTCTTTCTACCTCCTATCCGCCCGCCCCCTCCTCCATACTCCAGAGGGGGCCAACCTCATCACCACAGCAAAAGATAGATTTGTACCGGGAAAGTTCTTTTCCTATTTGGGATTTCCGATAGGCGTGGAAAAAATGAAATGCGATCTTGCCTTCATGCCCAAAGAGACAACCCCCTTTGGTCTCTCCGTGCCTGTCGTGATCACGGCATACGATTTATACCCTTACAAAATGTCTGCTCAGCTAAGCTCTGAATTTTCCTGGACCGCTTCGATGCATTTTAAATTGGCCAAATTGCTGCATTATAAAAGGGCCGCAAAGATATTGGCGATTTCTGAAGACACAAAAAAAGATCTGATAGAAATTTGTTCTATTCCCGAAGATAGAATTGCCGTCACACCTCTTGGGATCGATTCCTGTTTCTACAAACGTAAAGAACCCGATGCGATTTTAGCGGTACGACAAAAATTCAAGATCGGCGACCCGTTTTTTCTCAATACCAGTTCCTTTTGGTGGGGACGGAAAAATTTAGTGCGCCTCATTCAGGCGTATGCAATGGCAAAAAAAAGAGAAGGCTTTCCTCACCAGCTCGTCATTACGGGAAAAACAGGGCCCTCTTATGCAGAAATGAAAGAAGTGATTCATAATGAGGGAGTGGATGAGCATGTGAAACTTCTTGATTATGTGAGTCGGGAAGAGACGGTCGTCTTAATGCAAGCGGCCAACGCATTCGTCTTTCCCTCTCTCCACGAAGGGTTCGGGCTTCCACTTTTGGAGGCTATGGCCTCAGACTGTCCCGTCGTGACATCCAATCTCTCGGCAATGCCTGAGGTTGCAGGCGATGCAGCTCTGTTAGTCGATCCCTTGCAAGTGGAATCCATTGCTGATGGGATAGGAGCGATCGCATGCGATGATACCCTTAGAAGGTTGCTGATCGAAAAAGGAAAAGAAAGAAGCCGTCAGTTTACTTGGGAAAACACGGCAAGTAAGACGCTTCAAGCCTTCAATCAGCTAAACATAGTACGCGGTGCTGTGTGATCTCCATTCCTAAAAATATATTCATCGCCTACTTTTCCCGGGGATGGTCAGTGCTTCTCAGCATCCTCCTCACTCCCCTTTATATTAAAATCATTGGCATTGAAGGATTTGCTATCATTGGCATCACAATTTCCATTCATGCAATGACCTATATTCTCGATTTGGGGATGGGGGGAGCGATCACCATTGAAACGGCCACTTTGAGTGCCCGCAAGGAATTCAATCAATTATGGAATCTGTTCCGGACAGGGGAGATTTTATATTGGTCCATTGCCCTACTGCTCTTTAGTCTTTTTCTTGCCTTATCGGGGTTCATCGCTAAGACCTGGTTTTATCAAGTCGATCCCACTAGCCTTCCCTTGCAGCGCATTATTCCCCTCATCGGCGCTGCGATCATTTGCCATTGGCCTTATACATTTTATTCAGGAGCATTGCTAGGTCTTCAGCGGCAAGATCTTGTCAATAAGATCAATCTTGTCTCAACAACCGTTAGATCGGGACTTTCCCTTTTTCTGCTGATCTGGATTAGCCCAACCGTTGAAGCCTTCCTCCTCTCTTACCTCATTTCCGGATTGCTCCAGACCTTTTGCTCTGCGGTGATTTTATGGGCATTGACAAAAGAGGGATTTAAAAGAGGGCGATTTAATTTATCGCTGCTGGGCAGAGTCGGAAAAAAAGCGATTAAATTCAGCGTCATTGGGATCCTTGGGATATTAATTCTAAATGTCGATAAAGCGGTATTGAGCCATTTTCTTACCGTTAAGGAATTGGGGTATTACTGTTTCTCTTGGACTTTAGTGACCGGAGTTTTAAACCTCAGTTCCATCCTCATCATGATCTTCGGCCCGCGATTTTCCCATTACATCGCGCTAAATCAAGAAAAAGAGCTGGTCTTTACCTATCATCAGGCCTGCCAATGGATGTCGCTGCTCATTATTCCGGTGACTGTAGTTATTCTCTATTTTTCAAAAGAATTGCTTTTGATTTGGACAGGCGATCCGCTGGTCGTTGAAAATGCCTATTTTGCCTGCTCAATGCTCATTTTAGGAGCCTGTTTCAACGCTCTATATAGCATTCCTCAAAGCTTCCAAACGGCAAATCACTGGACTTCTCTAACCATCACTATGCAATCTGCAGCGCTGGCAACGTGCATCCCCTTATTGACTTTTGCAGCCTATTACAGTGGTTTATTTGGCGCTGTGATGGTCTGGCCGTTGATTCAATTGGGCTATCTGGCGATTTACGTCTATCGAATGCACAGACGCTTGCTTCAAGAAGAAAAGAAAAAATGGCTCTGGCAGGACATTCTCATGCCTTGCTGCGGCGCCGTCTTGATTTGTGGGCTTTGCCGGCTATGTTTTTCCTCATTGATCCACGGTTTTATGGGCATTCCCCTATTGGCAGCCATTGGACTCTTAACGATGGGGGCCAGCGCCTTGATGAGCGGGATCGTCCGCAATGAACTAAAGGAAAGATGGTCGCGATTTTCTTTTAGATCAAATCGTATCAACGATTAAGTTCTGATTGCATCTGATAGCGATTTTAGTCTTGGCAAAACCTCTTGAGGGTGATTTCGAGAAAATCTCCATGGCTATAAATGTTGTGAATTTGTTCTCGTTGTCGAAGGTACTTCTCTTGGAGTTCGTGGGTTTCAGAACTATCAGGATCCGCTAAGAAGCCTGGAAGATAGAGGAACTTGTAGCACTTTCGGCAATTCTCCTCTGAAAATGCTCTTGTTAGTGAATTCTGATAGTAAGAGCGTTCTTCCTCTAATGTTTTAAACCCAGGAGAGGGTAGAGGATTGATTTTAAGAGTGAACTGCTGGAATCTTTCTAAGATTCTGTCCCTGTTTTGGAAAAGCCAGGCATTTCTTTTTCCAAAACCGAGTAAAATTCCGAGCAGTCCATGATGTCGTTTTAATAGATCAAAGAAGGCCGAATTGCCTTCCTCATATCTTATAAGCAAATCGGAAGCTGATATTTTTTCCCCAAGAATGTCTTGAAAATCACTTAAATTTTTATTGATCATCCTTATGAAATTAGATTTATTAATTAGAATGATCTCGACTCTTTCATTATCAAGACGGCTTGCTTTGAGAAGAAAGCGATTTGAAGGAAATAGGTGCTGGTATTTTTTCCACGTTTCCCAACCTTTTCGCATTTGCGTATTCTCCAGGCAATACCGGCGGTTGGAGGAAGTCATTTCGTCTGGGGATGAATCGAAATACGAGTCAAATGTAGTAGGCTTATCCCAAAAAAGGGTATACGCTCCTGCATCTTTGAGTAAAAAAATCCGAAAGAAATTTTCAATGGCCCAGCGGTCGCTACTGGGGATTTCATGGATCTTCTTAAGAAGAGATTTTTCCCTATTGGCAATCGGAAACAAAAAAAGACAGAGAGCTAAACAGCACGAGCCAAGTAAAAAAAACCATCTAACAGCAAACACGAAACCACTCCGAAAAACCTTCTATGCAGGTTTCTCGCAATACGGGCAAATATCATACACTTCGTGTACGCATCGTCCGCAATTACGACATGCATTATAGGGATCTGGACAGCCATAAGCACTGGGATCCAAATTTTGAATGAAAATCCCCACTGCATCGGAAAGGAGAGTTTCTGTTTGGAACCATTGGTCATCAAGTTTCACAAAAATCCCTTTCGATGACATCACTACTTGTTCAGGCTGGACATAGATCTTTTCGCATGGCTGAAAGTTATTGGAAGCATCATTGTTGCAACATGAACGAGCAAATGCCATTGTTGTCTGGGAAAAGAGCAACACAATTACAAAGAGTTGGATGAGCATTTTTTTCATCTTAGGCTTCGCATTTTTAAGTGGTTTGACGAAGCAGTATGATCCCTGCTAAGAAAAGAGTTTGGATCCGTGAATTATTTTTTGCAAAGAATTACCTTCATCGTTGGCAAAATCAAAACACACTACGCTCTTTTAGAAACTCCATGCTCACTCTGCATCAATCGGAAGATAGTTTTCCCACCCTATTAAATCGAAATGCCACCATTCTGTGGGTAAACCAACGAATCCATGTTTCTCCATGACGTTCTGCAGCAGTTCGCGATTTTTGATCGCTTCCTCAGTTGCTCCCCAATAATTTCGATGAGCCTTTTCACTAAAATCATCAAAGGCGGAAGGCATTGGTAATTCTTGACCCTCTTTTGTGATCAGGGTTAAGTCAACTGCAGTGCCTCTCGTGTGCCTGCCTCCCTTTCGGGGATCGCTCACATAACGCTCATCGGGGATCAATTCCCAAAACTTCCATTGTGCCGCCACAGGTCGGAATCCATCCCAAATTTTTAGCCCCAACCCCATTGTTTCAAGTTCAGTTTGCACATTGCGCAAACGCAATGCAGCTTCCTTAATCAAGAGGCAATGATGAAAATGATAGACGACTTGGCCGGTAAAGTTATCAGCTGTTGCATATTTGAGGTCGACCTGGATTCCAGGAATGACGGATTGAATATCTACGAGTTTGGAAATGATCGATTGCTCGCCTTGCAGGCGAGTGGGGGCAAGACCAACGAAAACGGCTATCACAATCCAAACATTCACCCATTTTTTTGCCTGAATTAACATTGACATCGATAGACCTCCTATGTGTAATTGAACAAGAATATCGGCAACTGATTTTAAAATCCATGCCTGCTACCTCAGCGTATTTCCCTGGACTATTATTGAATAGTTTTGTAGGTTTTGAGCATTCTTCTCTATAGTATTTTTCAATAAGGAAATAAGATGAAAAAAGCGCTGATCACCGGAATTACGGGGCAAGACGGTTCTTATCTTGCTGAGTTGCTCATAGAAAAAGGATATTCCGTACATGGACTTGTGCGAAGGTCCTCCTCTTCAAATCTGCCTAGGATCACCCATCTTCTTGAAAACCCCACATTCAATGATTGCTTTACCCTACATGAAGGGGATTTGAGCGATTCCTCCAGCATCAAACGCATTGTCGATATCGTTCAGCCGGATGAAGTCTACAATTTGGCCGCAATGAGCCACGTTAAAGTCTCCTTCGACATTCCGGAATATACCGCTGACGTCGATGGCCTTGGCGCGCTTCGCTTTTTGGAGGCGATCCGTACGAATTGTCCGAAGGCGCGATTTTATCAGGCCTCCACATCAGAGTTATATGGCAAAGTGAGAGAAATTCCCCAGTCTGAAACGACTCCCTTTTACCCGCGCTCTCCTTATGGCGTCGCAAAACTTTACGCCTATTGGGCGGTCATCAATTACCGCGAAGCTTATGGAATGTATGCCTGCAATGGGATCCTCTTTAATCACGAGAGCCCAAGAAGAGGAGAGACGTTTGTCTCGCGCAAAATCACTTTGGCCGTCTCGAGGATAAAAATGGGGCTTCAGGAAAGGTTGATCCTCGGCAATCTCGATGCCAAAAGAGATTGGGGATTTGCTAAAGATTTTGTCGAGGGAATGTGGAGAATGCTTCAGCAGGAATCTCCGGAGGATTACGTCCTTGCTACCGGAGAGACAACCACGGTCAGGGATTTTGTCGAGCTGTCCTTCCGCGAGATCGGCATTGAAATCCGCTGGGAAGGTAAAGGCGTCGAAGAGAAGGGATTCGACCGCGATTCCGGAAATCTTTTAGTTGAGATTTCTCCCGAGTTTTTCCGCCCGGCTGAAGTGGACTTGCTGATCGGAGATCCGAGAAAGGCCCAAGAGAAGCTGGGCTGGGTTTCCGCAACTTCCTTGCAGGACCTTGTCAAAATCATGATGAAATCGGATCTGGAGCTCGCTCGGAAGGCCGCAGGAATGGAAGCAATGGGGAATTCCTCCTTTTTATGTGGAAGGAAAGCTGAAGAAAAAGCAGTGCTTGCATGAAGACAGCGCTCGTCTACGACTGGCTCGTGACGATGGGCGGGGGAGAGAAAACTCTCTGCGCGATCCAGGAAGCGTACCCTGCCCCTATCCACACCTTGGTCCACGATCCCAAGCGGTTAAAGGGAACGCCTTTTGATGGCAGGGAAGTCCATACCTCATTCATTCAAAAACTCCCTTTTGCCAAGCGTTTATATCGCAATTATCTGCCCTTCTTTCCTCTGGCCATCGAACAGTTTGATTTGAGCGCTTATGAGTTGGTGATCTCAACCTCTCACGCTGTGTCGAAAGGGGTGATGACAAATCCCGATCAACTTCACTTGTGCTATTGCCTAACCCCCATGAGATATGCGTGGGACCTCACTCATCGTTATTTGGAAGGGGTGAGCGGCATTCAAAAGGCGGTCGCTAAAGCCTCCTTGCATTACTTGAGAAATTGGGATATCGCCTCTTTGGGGCGCGTGGACCATTTTGCGGCGATTTCCCATTATATCGCAAAGCGGATCAAAAAGGTGTATGGCAGAGACTCGACCGTGATCTATCCGCCGGTCGAGACGGAAGAAATCCCATTTTGCAGCGCTAAAGAGGATTACTATTTGGCTGTTTCCCGCATGGTCCCCTACAAAAGGATCGATTTGATCGTCGAGGCATTTTCCCATCTTCCAGACAAAAGACTGATCGTCGTCGGCGATGGACCGGAGATGAAAAAGGTAAAATCGCTGGCTAAGAAAAACGTCGAAATTTTAGGCTGGGAGTCTGATTTAAAAGTCCGCGAGCTGATGAGCAAGGCCAAAGGCTTCCTTTTTGCAGCGGAAGAAGATTTTGGAATTGTCGTCGTAGAAGCTCAGGCAGCGGGGACTCCGGTGATCGCGTTTGGAAAGGGAGCGGTCCTTGAGACTGTCGAGCCGGGATTATCAGGGCTTTTCTATGCGCGGCAGGATGTGGGGAGTCTGATCGAAGCCGTTCAGGAATTTGAGAAAAACAACTTTGATCCGCATCGGATTCGCGCTCATGCGCAAAAGTTCAACCGTCAAAGGTTCATCAAAGAATTTAAGCAGTTTGTAGACAAGAAAATCGGGGATTTCAATGAAATACATCATTCTAGCCGGCGGTAGCGGCACTCGTCTTTGGCCCTTCTCACGCAACTCATTTCCTAAACAGTTTTTGCATTTTGGCGATGGAGAATCCCTTTTGCAAAAAACGGTCAAACGGTTTTATCCTGCTGTGAGTCCCAAAGACATCCTGATCATCACCAACCAATCCTATTTTCATTTAGTAAAAAACCAGTTGAGCGCATTGGACGCAAGGTTTGAACAGCAAATTCTTGTTGAGCCTGAGAAAAAAAATACGGCTCCTGCGATTTGCTTAGGCTTAAAATACCTTCAGGAAGTTTTAGGGGTGGACAAAGAGGAATGCGTTCTTATCTCTTCATCCGATCATATCATTGCTCCCGAGAAGGAATTCCTGATCGCGGCCGGCAAAGGGGAAGAAATCGCCAAGAGCGGACATCACGTCATTTTTGGGATACGGCCCAATAAACCGGAGACCGGATATGGATACATTAAGGCAGCTCATGCGGATGACAATGGGGCTCAACCTGTAGAGCAGTTTGTTGAGAAGCCCGATTACCAAACGGCGCAAGCCTACCTCCTCTCCGGAGAATATTTGTGGAATTCGGGGATTTTCCTCTTTCAAATCGAGGCTTTTTTGAACGAAATGGCAGCGTTTTGCCCTGAGATTACCTCTCTCTCCTCAGGGAGCTTTAAGGAGATGGTCTCCAGGTTTTCAGAAATGCCCGATGTTTCTATCGACTATGCCTTGATGGAGCGTTCCAAAAAAACGATGGTCCTGCCGCTCAATGTCTCCTGGTCGGATGTAGGATCTTGGGATAGCGTCTACGATCTTCTCGATAAAGATCAAAATCAAAATGTGAAGATCGGCAACGTTCTTGATATCGACACAAAAAATTGTCTGATTATGGGAAACAAGCGCCTTATTTCGACAATTGGACTTGAAGACCTGCTCATCATTGAAACGGAGGATGCTCTTTTCATCGGAAAGAAAGGGGAATCGCAAAAGGTCAAGCATCTCGTTGAGGAACTCAAAAAAAGAAACGCCAAAGAACCTTTTGAGCATTTAACGTCTCATCGCCCTTGGGGGAAATTTACGGTCCTGGAAGAAGGGGAGAGATATAAAATTAAGCGCATCGTCGTCGACCCCAAACAGCGATTAAGCCTTCAGATGCATTATCATCGCAGCGAGCATTGGGTCGTTGTGAAAGGGACTGCAAAAGTAACGATTGGGGAGCAAGAACTCCTCGTTCACGAAAACGAAAGCGTCTATGTGCCCAAATCGCAAATCCATCGACTGGAAAATCCCGGGAAGGTCCCCTTGGAATTGATCGAAGTGCAAGTGGGAGAATACGTAGGAGAAGACGATATCGTTCGGTTCGAAGATATTTACGGTCGTACAAAAGGTGCAAATGAAAAATCATCGGTATGAATGATAAGATAGAACTTTGCTATCAGGCGCTCTGCTTCACTCCTATTTTAGGGGTGATCGATTTATTGCTGATCATTCATTTTTGTGTAAGCTGGTATCGTTCTGCCAGAAAAACGGGATGGAAGATTGATTTTTGGTACTGGACCCTTTTTTTGGGCGCGTTTCAATCGATTTTACTCCTCTACCCTTTTAACGCCTCTATCTACAACGCTCGCGCAACATCGGGTTTGATTGACAGGATTGCCGTTTTTGTCGATCAAGCCTTCCTCATAAGCATTTTAGGCTACGTTTGCATTTGGGCCGGCCGGTTCACCTATGATTTCAGTCATGGAAAGTTTCCCTTGATTGCTCTCTTTCAACTCACGCGGCCATTAAGTCAAATGGTGGAGAAGAATGTTAAAGATAGAAGAGCTTTTGTTCTGATGACTTATGCGACTCTTTTTTTTGGGCTAATGATATTGGCCATCCAATTCACGAACGGGGAATTTTTTAACGGCAGAAGATTTTTTTTAGCCAGTTCCGAGTTTCGTCCTTTATTTAATGCAACGATCTCCCTTTTTCCGATTGCGTTCATTTTCATCTCGCTGCGTTTTGTGCAATACAAAGAGAAAAGCGTTCTTAAGCTGTTGCTGATTTTATCGATCATTTCATTGTTTTTCGGCGTTCGGTCCATTTTTATTAGCGGCTTGCTCTGCTTATTCATGCTACGGGCTTTCTATCGGGAAGGAAAAATTGGATTAAAAAGGACAGCTCTTATTTTTCTTCTCTTTTTTACCATCGCAGTCGGTCTGGCTAATCTACGAGAGGGAAATTTCAATCCTCTAGCGGTTTTTGGCTCGTTCTTCTTTAGCTTTTTTTACGGGAATAATTTTTCAGACACCAGGGATTTTGCCTGGATACTCTCTTATTGGGATGGCGAATATCTTTATGGTAAGAGCTATATCGCCGCACTACTCTCCTTTATTCCCAGGAGTCTAATCTCTTTTAGAGAGGAGTGGAGCATTTCCATGTATACAAATGCGCTAGCGGGCTTTTCTTCGAATTCTATGCCCGGACTTAGACCGGGATTATTCGGCGAGTCCTATCTGAATTTTGGATTGCCGGGAGTCGTATTCTTTGGCTGGGTATTGGGATTTGCTCTTCGGTATACCGATGTTAAAATCAAAGAGTTTGTCAGCCGACATAGAGACCTGATCAAAGGGTACTCTCACATCGTTGTCTTCAATTTCTTGAGCTGCCTGGCGATCTCCGCCGGGACGTGGGGCTTTTATATTTTCATCTTAGTGAATTTAGCGCTGGTTCCTTTGCGCGGAAGGCTGGTTGTGTCCAGAGCCTGAATCGAATGAAACGCAAAGACGCCAAGCCGCAAAGATTCCACTAATTATTTCTTCGGAACTTTGCGGCTTGGCGTCTTTGCGTTAATAAAGATCTTGCAGTCTCTAATGAATATGCTTACTCAGCACTCCGGATAGCTTCATCATATCGATCGGTTCTTTGTTGCCAAAGACCTTCGCGAGATTAGCATCCGGAACGATGAGGCGTTTGTTCTTTTTATCTTGGAGTTTGTGCTCTTTGATATAATCCCATACTTTTTTGACCACTTCAGGGCGGGAAAGTTCCGAGGCCCCGACGATCGCTTCGAGCTCTTTGGAGAGTTTGTGGGCCGGCTGTTTTCTTGCGGGCGCCTTCTTTTTGCCTTTGGCGGCTCCCTTCTTCTCGGTTGATTCTTCGTCTTTTGCTCCTTTTGCGCCTTTCTTGCCGAATTTCCCCTTTTTGGCCTTGCTGACGTAAGGAGTCTTTGGATGATCTTTGTATTTTTCATCCAGGTCGTCGAGGTTATTGACGATCACGTCGCAATCCGGGAAGTTGGAACAGGAGAAAAAGGGCTTTCCAAAACGGGAGCGTCTTTGCACCATCTTGCCGTCGCATCCAAGAGCGGGGCAGGTGGGCATATCTTTCGCCGGTATATCGTCTTTTTTGGGGATGTTGACAATGCCTCTGCATTCGGGATATGTGGTGCAGCCGAGGAAGGGGCCAAATCTGCCAAATCGCATCTTCATTTCGCTGTCGCATTTGGGACAGGCCTGGTCCCAGTCGAATGTCGGATCGTATTCTTCTTTGTTAAAATTAAGAGATTCCAACGGGGCTGTGAACTTACATTCGGGTAGTTGGAGCAGCCGTAGAAATATTTTTTGCGCGACCAGATTTTTTGCAGTTTGTGGCCGCAATCGGGGCAGTTGATGTCGGTGAGGACTTTAGGAACAAAGGCCTCTTTTTCCGCAGTCTTCGACAGTGGGGATGAATTTTTCCCAGAAGTCGCGGATCAGAGTCTTCCAATTCTGTTGATTTTCAGCGACGTGTTCCAGTTCGTCTTCCATGGCAGCGGTAAAGCCGATGTCCATGATCATCGCAAAGTTATCTTCGAGCATCTTGGCGATGACGGTGCCGAGTTCAGTGGGTTGAAGGCTGCCTTTTTCTTTGTCGTATAGTCGCGGCTTTGGATCTTGTTCATGATCGTCGCATAAGTCGATGGACGTCCGATTCCCGATTTTTCAAGCTCTTTGACAAGGGATGCCTCGGTAAAACGGGGAGGGGGTCGGGTAAATGCCTGTTGCGACTGCACTTCGAGAAGGAGCAGCGGCTGCCCTTCTTGCAGAGGAGGAAGAATTTTATCTTGATCTTCTTTTTCCTTTTCCTCGCCATCTTTGTCGTGTTTTTCTTCATAGACAGCGAGGAATCCGGAGAATTTGATCGTCGAACCGGTAGCGCGCAGCATGATGTCTTTATCGGTCGCGATGTCGCAAGAGACGGTGTCGTAGACGGCCGGATTCATCTGGGAGGCGAGAAAGCGGCGCCAGATCAGTTGATAAAGTTTAAATTGATCTACGGTCAGGTAGGATTTGATTTTCTCAGGGGTATGTTCGAGATTGGTCGGGCGAATCGCCTCGTGGGCATCCTGAGCGCTTTTTTTTGTGCTATATTGACGTCCTTCCGGGGGAAGATATTGCTTCCCATACGTTTTTTCGATGAATTTGCGAGCGGCATCGATCGACTCAGGAGCGAGGCGCACCGAGTCGGTACGCATGTAGGTGATTAATCCTTCCGCACCTTCATTGCCAAGGTCGATCCCTTCGTAGAGCCTTTGAGCGATGTTCATGGTGCGCGAAGCGGAAAATCCGTAATGGCGGCTGGCCTCTTGCTGAAGCGTGGAGGTGATGAACGGGGCAACGGGGTTTCTTCTTTTTTCTTTCTTTTCGACAGATTCGACTTTGTAGGTAGCATTCTGCAGCTTAGAGACAACGTCGTGGGCCGTCTTTTCATCGGGAATGAGATAATAGTCTTTGCCTTCGGCAGCCTCTTTCTCGACTTTTTTGCCGTTTACGGAGTACAGAAAGGCATGAAACGGAGACTCGCTTTTTTTCGACTGAAGAATGGAATTGATGTTCCAGTACTCGACGGGAATGAAGGCCTCGATTTCTCTTTCGCGGTCGACGACGAGCTTGAGGGCGACCGACTGCACTCTGCCGGCAGAGAGTCCTCCATCGCTTGCCGCCTTGAACTCTGCGGGTGAGGATGGGGGAGATTTTATAGCCGACGATCCGGTCGAGAAGCGTCTTGCTTGCTGAGCGTCGACGAGAGCTTGATCGATACTGCGGGGATGTTTTAGGGCTTCCAACACGGCGTCTTTGGTGATCGAATTAAAGGTGACGCGCTTGGACTTTGTCCCTTTGGGGAGAATGGAATCGATGTGCCAGGCGATGGCCTCTCCTTCTCTGTCCGGGTCGGGGGCGAGATAGACGACATCGACCTGCTTTGCAGCTTTTTTAAGGCGCTCAATCACATCTTTTTTATCGGGAAGAATCGCATAGGCTGGTTCGAAGTCGTGTTCTACGTCGATCCCAAATCCTTTTTGCGGCAGATCGCGGATATGGCCGAGGGAAGATTCAAAGAGATAATTTGAACCTAAAAATTTTTTCAGGGTTTTTATCTTCGCCGGGGACTCGACAATAATCAGAGCTTTCGCCATCTACTTAACCTACCCTTTCTCAGGAAGTACACGAGTGATGAAATATTCCACAGGCCGCAACAAGGCCCACAATCGTGGCAAAGTGGGTCAGATTAGAGGGAACCGCTCTGAAAATCAAGGAGATTTTTATTTTCAATGAGCAATTTGATGATAATAATAAATTTATTACCTCCTCTCTAGGAGCTATCGGGGTAGATCAAAAGGGTTTGATAACCTTCCTTGAGTAGGATCCAACCTTGATCTTTCAAAAATTCAATAGCCAGTTTCCCTTTTCCTCCGTGGGGGAGTCCGCAATCGTCGATCAAGATCACGGATTGCTCGTGCAGATGGCGGAGAGGCTGCCTGAACTTCATAGAGGTGATGGAGCTGACAAGGAGAGGGGTTGTCCTCATCGTAAAAGTCATAGCTATCCAAATAAAGAAAATCGATTGGGCGATCAAAATTTCTTAAGAAGGAGATGGAATCCTGAATGGCAAAATACACATGTCGATTAATAGACATCACTGCTTTTCTGGAATATTTAATGGCTTTGGGGCTGATGTCGACGGAAAATAGAGCGGCATTATGGTCTTTGGCCCAATGTGCAAAGAGGACTGTCGAGCACCATCGCCTCGGCAGTTTTTAAAGCCATTTCTGGCGGTCCCAGTCTCCACGAGGATTTTTGCTTCGCGCTGTTCAAGAAGTTCAAAACACAGCCTAAGTGTATATTCCCGTTTGTCGTCGGGAAAAATTCTGCCTACAAGATGCAATCTTTTGCCAAGAGAGTGCTGGTATTGGAAAAGAAAAAGCGATAGGCCGAAAAGAAAAAACGTCATCCGTTTTATCATGGAAATTTCCTTTTAAAGGAGCCAAATAAAACTCAGAAGATAGCCAAATAGACGATTAAAATCCCATTTTTTTGGTTAGCTTGACGGCAATGAATGCACGGATTACGCTCTTTTAAGAATTATAATTTCAGCGGTGTTTGGTGAAGCGTTATTTCAATAGCAAAGTGCTCGGTGTGTTGATTGCCCTGGCAGTCAGCTTTTTATGGGGGGCCTTTAGCGATTCGTCTTCCGTACTGAAGTCTAAGGTGGTCCGTCTGTTTTCAAGCCCTCCCAAAAGAAAAGCTCTTTGCGGTCACCGAACACAAGCCTTTTGTCATCGTTGTCCCCTCGTTTAATAATTCGGAATGGGCTGAAAAAAATCTCTCGTCGATTTTTGCACAGAAGTACGACAACTACCGGTTACCACCTATATTGATGACGCCTCCTCCGACGACACCTTCGATAAGATCCAAAATTATGCCGCTTGGAGCGGCATGTCGCATCGGATTGACGTGATTCGCAACACTTTGAACAAAGGCGCATGCGAAAATACATCCCATGCCCTGCATTGCTGCTCTGATGAAGAGATTGCGGTCATTCTCGATGGCGACGACTGGTTTGCTCATGACCGTGTTCTCCAGAGGCTCAACTGAAGTATACGCCTCTCCGGAAGTGTGGATGACCTATGGGAGCTATATCGAGTATCCCTCTATGGCTATACCGTTGCCAATTTCGCACAGCCTCTGCCTCAGAAGGTCATCGAGAATAATGAGATTCGCAAATACACAAGAAAGCATTGGTGCTTATCTCATCTGCGTACGTTTTACGCTTCTTTATTCAAGAAGGTGAATTTGGATGATTTACAATGGGATGGTAAATATTATGATGCCGCCTATGACCTTGCGTTTATGATTCCCATCATGGCAGCAGATGGCCGGTATTCATGCAAAGTATGTGAAGGAAATTTTCTATATTTATAATCGGGCGACTCCTCTTAACGATAACAAAGTCAGGGCGAAAAGACAGCAGCAGATCGCGCAGCATATTTTGGACCTTCCCTGCTACGCCCACTTAAGTTCTCTTTCTTCCGAGGGGCACTACGACGTGGACAGCGATAAATTTTTGAAACAAGGGAAGACATGTTCA
>CAWESW010000092.1:0-35954 GCA_963811735.1 uncultured Verrucomicrobiae bacterium
TTGTAACCTACTAACTAGTACGTATTGCTACTTTTTTTCAGGAGAAAAGTTCAGAGCAAGAGAATTAATACAGTACCTTTTTCCTAAAGGTTTCGGTCCATCATCAAACACATGTCCTAGATGCGAGCCGCATTTGCTACATAGAACTTCTATTCTTGTATAACCCAGAGTGTCATCTTCAGCATAGGTTACTTGACCTTTTTGCGCAGGCTTTGTAAAGCTTGGCCATCCGCAGCCTGAATCGTATTTATTGGCGGAAGAAAAAAGATCTTGTCCGCATGCTGCGCATGTATAGATCCCTTTTTCATGGTGGTCGTGGTATTTTCCAGAAAACGCTCTTTCTGTTCCTTTCATCCGACAAACCGCAAATACATCGTTTGGTAACTTTTTTCGCCATTCGCTTTCATCAAGATTCATTTTATTTGGAGAATCGCTCATAAAATTTCTCGCTATGCTTTTTTGAAAAAAAAGTTTATATGTTTCATCTATAGTGAAATTTAGGGAACTAGGCAACAAATTAAGGGACTTGTGAGAACATCTCCTGTAACAAAGATTCTCTTTTGTTTATGTTTTTTCGGCATCTGCAAAGCTTAAGGCTGCGGATTTTACGTCTAAAGAAAAATATCCTGACTTAGTGGTTTTTGGAGCGGGCGCATTTGATTTTCATAGAGACTGTAGAGTAGCGCAGCTTTCCTTTGAATACAGAATAGGTTTACCTAAATTTCGTATCGCACAAGCCATTATGGGGGCGTTAGTTCCTTTCAACGGATCTCTCTATTTATATGGAGGCTTTGGGCTTGATATTTTTTTAGGTAAGCACCTTGTCATTACACCAAGCTTTTGCCCTGGGGTATACTTCCAAGGAAAGGGAAAAAATTTAGGGTATCCGCTGGAATTTCGCTCATCTGTTGAAGTCGCTTACGTTTTTACAAATAGGTCCCGCATTGGAGTTCAGGGTTATCATATACTCGAATGGAAGTATGGCGGGAAAAAATCCTGGAGAAGAGGCTCTTTTACTTTTTTACGCCCTCCATCTTTAAAGTAATTGCAAAATGAGAAATAGTTTTTAGGCTAAGTCGAAAAGCAGCAGTTCTGTATCTTGAATTGCTTCAAAAGATAGCTTATTTTCAGAACTTACTCGGAGTCCATCGCCAGCTTCAAGAGTGTTTCCATTGATGAGGACAGGTCCTTTTACAATTTGAACCCATATAAAAACGATTTGAGTTGATAGGGAAAGCAAAGGACTCGCTTTTACCTAAGATCAATCGATAGAGGAGGACATCTTGATGAATTTGTAGAGAACCTTCCTTTCCTTCTTTTGATGCTAATAGGTGAAGTGGCTCTCCCAGTTTTTTTGGAAATGTGCGCTCATAATGAGAAGGGGTCAGGTTATCTTTATCGGGATGGATCCAGATTTGCAAAAGGTGAACTGGTTTTTCTGAGAGCGTTATACTCGCTATGGGTGATGCCAGATCCAGCTGACATGAGCTGAACATCTCCCTGTTTTATGATTACTTTGGAACCTGTGCTGTCTTGGTGCTGAATCTCACCTTGGATAATATAGGTGAGAATTTCCATATTATCATGGGAATGGGGTGGAAACCCTCTAGATGGAGCTACTATATCTTCGTTGATCACTCGCAGAGCTCGAAATCCCATGTGGGTTTCATCATAATCTAGCCACCAAATGAAAAAGTATGATAGCTCGTAAGCCATACTCTTTCACTTTTGCCTCTGTCGTTCGATTTTCTACTAAGTAGCATAGTGTTTTTCCTTTCTTTCTAATTTATAAGAGCTGCTGTTTTAAATGAAAGAAGAGCTTAAGAGAGAAGGGATATCAGCTGTATAGATTACCCTATCCTTCCTTAGAAGGATAAGAATAGTATTTTTTATACTTCTCTATAAGGATAGGTAAGCTGTTTTGATATTTTGAATAGAAAAAAACGGATTTTGAGGGTGATCAAAATCCGTTTTTTGGGAAAGAGGGGTAAATCTATTTTTTCTTGCAACGTTTGCAAATCGCATTCCATGCAAGAAGGCGATAAGCTGCGCCAAGACCTACAACTGTGTAGATAACGCGAGACACTGGGGACATAAATCCAAAAAGTGTGTCTACGAGATTAAAATTGAAAAGGCCTGACGAGACCCCAATTCAATCCGCCTATGATCAATAGGATTATAACAATAAGATCTAACGTTTTCATCATTTCTCCTTACGATTGATGTTCACGAAACTTAAGTCTTTAATTTGAGATATAAAACCTGTTTATTTTCTTGTCTAGTTTATTGCTTCTTTTTATATTTCTTTCTTTGCAATGAGAGGAATTTTATGAAGCAAAACCACTTTTCTATTCCCTTACTTGGGCTTGGTACTTGGCAACTTTCTGGAAAAGAGTGCGAGCGCGCCGTCAAAGAAGCTCTCGAAATGGGATACAGGCATGTTGATACCGCAGAACTCTACGACAATCAGAAAGCGATAGGAAAAGCGCTTCAAGAGGTGGACAGAAGAGAGATTTTTATTACTTCGAAATTTTCCTTAGATAATGTGCGAGAGAAACATGTTCTTCAAGATGTAGAAAAACTCTGTGATAAGGCGCTAAGTGAATTGCAGACGGACTATCTTGATTTGTATTTGCTGCATTGGCCTGATAGAACTAAACCGATTTCTGAAAGTTATACTGCGATGCAAGAGTTGGTCCGTAGGGGAAAGTAAGGGCATATAGGTGTAAGCAATTTCACAATCCACCATCTACAAGACCTTTTGAAACTAAATATTCCGATAGCTGTAAATCAAGTGGAATTTCATCCTTATTTGTACCAGGAAGAGCTTTGGGATTTTTGTAAATTACATAATATCACGCTGATTTCCTATAGATCTTTAGGCAAAGGAGCTTTACTAGAGGACTCCAAGTTGAAAGAGATCGCGAATCAGTATCAGAAAACGGTAGCGCAGGTGATCCTGCGTTGGCTCATCCAGAAGAATATTCCTGTTATTCCAAAAGCTTCTTCTCAAGTGCATTTGAAAGAAAATTTAGAAATTTCCACCTTTCTGGATGAGAAAGATAGCAGAGCAATGGATGCCCTTCACAGAAATAAAAGGTATTGTGGAGAAAAACTGATCCTGAATTTGCGTATTAGTTTTGCTTGGGCAATTATTTTGCAAAACCGTTCTGAAAAAGTTCAGACCGTGAAAGGGGAGGCTGTACATACCAATAGACTCTTCCCCAAACTCCACGCGGGCGAAACGTTGCTGTTTGCTCTAGCGCGTATCCTTCTGGGTTTGTAATGATCTTAAATTTTAGCCAGGCTTCTCCGGGAAGTTTCATTTCGGCATAAAGTAATAATCTTTGCTCTTTAGGATCGGCAAGGATAACTTTTCCAAAAATCAAGGGCATCCCAGCTTGAAGATTTGTTTTATCTCTTCGCCTCTTCGGAGTCCCACTCCTCCAATTAGTTGATCTATGATTCCGCGTAACCTCCAAGCCCAGTTCATGTAGTACTATCCTTCGATTTCTCCAATCGTCCAAATTTTTTTCAAAACCTTTTCAGGGTGTTTTTTAAAGGGGATGATTTGTTTGTCAAAGAGACATCCGGTTTTGGGATTTGGATGTATTCTTGAAAGATCGGGGGTAAGTTGCTACTGGTCCAAGAATCAGTCCAACTGGAAAGGACGACACTTTCATCAATTTTAGAAAATGCCCTTTGTACCGCTTCTTCGTAAGAAAGACAATTTTTTGGTAGGATTTCTTGGATAGCATGTTCGGTACAAATAGCGTTGCTTCTTAGGCTCTCAACTAAACTAGAAGCGAGCGCATAGTTAGTAGAGGTTACAAAATAGAGCCAATAGGAAGATAGTTTCGGAGTAAGTACGGGAACCGTTACAATTAACCTATGAAGTTTCCGGATTTTCGCAAATCCAAGAAGCATCTCTTTGTAGGAAAGGATATCAGGCCCTCCTATATCGAAGGTTTTACCAAAAAGTTCTTTGTGGTCGATTGCCTGCGTTAAATAATCGATCACGTCATAAATGGCGATCGGCTGGCAAAGATGGGAGATCCATTTTGGAGCTACCATAATCGGAAGCTTTTCAACAAGGTCTCGAATGATTTCGAAAGAAGCGCTTCCGGCGCCAATAATTATACCTGCTCGAAAAGTTGTTACAGGAACATTTGAAGTTTTTAAGGTGTCCTCTACATTTTTTCGTGAGAGAAGGTGTGGAGACAAGGATTCTTCGTTGAGTAATCCACTTAAGTAGATGATTTGCTTTACTTGTGTTTTGGAAATTCTTTGAACGAAATTTTGGGCGCACAGTTTTTCTAGATCTGCAAAATTATGCTTTTCTCGGCTCATGGAATGAGCTAAATAGAATGCGATTTCAATATCCCGAGGAATTTCTTCAAGAGTTTCTCTTTTGAGAAGATCTACTTCAATGATTTGGACTTTTTGAGCTACATGTTTAGGGATCTGCAACCTTTGCCTGTTTCGTACGGCAGCAATAACTTCATGACCGTGTTCTCAGTAAGGTGGGGAGTAATCTTTTACCGATATATCCGTTCACTCAGTGAGCAAAATCTTCATTTAAAGCCAAAATTCATCGTAGATTTCGCTGTCATCTTATCAATTTTTTCTTTACAAAAAGGTTTATCAAAAAGATATTCTAAAAAAATCACAAAAATATTTGCAAGAAATCTGCCTATTTAGGTATGTTGTTGCACATCTTCGAAAGAATTCATGAAAAACTGATTCTTACAAAGAAAAGTGAGGCCGTGAGCCTTGCAAAGTTGTTTTGACAGTAGAAAAGAAGTGATGTACAAGATTTAAACAATGAAGCTTGTGAGGTTTTCTGTAATTCATTATGGAAAGCCCCGAAAATTTTATTTTATATATCAAATTCAAAATTTTTTTTGAGAATTTGATCTTGGTTCAGATTGAATGCTGACGGCGTGGATGAGGCATGCAAGTCGAACGAAATCGTAGGGCAACTTGTGATTTAGTGGCGGAAGGGTTAGTAATACATGAATAACTTGCCTCTAACCTGGGGATAACGGCTGGAAACGGCCGCTAATACCGAATGAGGTGGCTGAGGGGCATCTCTGGTCATCAAAGTGGGGGACCTTGAAAGGGGCCTTGCGGTTAGAGAGAGGTTCATGGGATATCAGCTAGTTGGTGAGGTAAAGGCTCACCAAGGCTAAGACGTCTAGGCGGATTGAGAGATTGACCGCCAACATTGGGACTGAGACACTGCCCAGACTCCTACGGGAGGCTGCAGTCGAGAATCATTCGCAATGGGCGAAAGCCTGACGATGCGACGCCGTGTGAGCGATGAAGGCCTTCGGGTTGTAAAGCTCTTTCGCTTGGGAACAAGAGATAGTATGACGAATAGTCATGTTGACTTGAGGGTACCAGGTAAAGAAGCACCGGCTAACTCCGTGCCAGCAGCTGCGGTAATACGGAGGGTGCAAGCATTAATCGGATTTATTGGGCGTAAAGGGCGCGTAGGCGGTTATGTAAGTCAGATGTGAAATTCCGAGAGCTCAACTTCGGAGCTGCATTTGAAACTGCAAATCTAGAGGATAGGCGGAGAAAATGGAATTCCACGTGTAGCGGTGAAATGCGTAGATATGTGGAAGAACACCGGTGGCGAAAGCGGTTTTCTAGCTTATACCTGACGCTGAGGCGCGAAAGCAAGGGGAGCAAACAGGATTAGATACCCTGGTAGTCCTTGCCGTAAACGATGTATACTTGATGTAGCTGGGCTCAACCCTGGCTGTGTCGGAGCTAACGCGTTAAGTATACCGCCTGGGGAGTACGCTCGCAAGGGTGAAACTCAAAAGAATTGACGGGGGCCCGCACAAGCAGTGGAGCATGTGGTTTAATTCGATGCAACGCGAAGAACCTTACCCAGGTTTGAAATATAGGGGACGATATCAGAAATGGTATTTCCCGCAAGGGACTGCTGTACAGGTGCTGCATGGCTGTCGTCAGCTCGTGCCGTGAGGTGTTGGGTTAAGTCCCGCAACGAGCGCAACCCTTATCATTAGTTGCCAACACGTCAAGGTGGGAACTCTAATGAGACTGCCTAGGTTAACTAGGAGGAAGGTGAGGATGACGTCAAGTCCGCATGGCCTTTATGTCTGGGGCTACACACGTGCTACAATGGTCGGTACAGAAGGCAGCGAAACCGCGAGGTGGAGCAAATCCCAAAAAGCCGATCTCAGTTCAGATTGTAGTCTGCAACTCGACTACATGAAGTTGGAATTGCTAGTAATGGCGTGTCAGCAACAACGCCGTGAATACGTTCCCGGGCCTTGTACACACCGCCCGTCACATCATGGGAGTTGGTTTTACCCGAAGTCGCTGACTTAACCGCAAGGGGAGAGGCGCCTAAGGTAAGGCTGATGACTGGGATGAAGTCGTAACAAGGTAGCCCTACCGGAAGGTGGGGCTGGATCACCTCCTTTTAAGGACAAAAGATCAATATCTTCGTCATTTGATCTTAGGTTGAGACAAGCTTCATTGTGATGTACATCACTTCTTTTCTGTTGTTAAAGCACATGTTTAAAAATAAAGGATTGAACAGGGGGTTTAGCTCAGTTGGTAGAGCATCTGATTTGCATTCAGAAGGTGAGGAGTTCGAATCTCCTAACCTCCAATTCTGCGGTTATAGCTCAGTTGGTTAGAGCGCGACACTGATAATGTCGAGGTCCCAAGTTCAAATCTTGGTAACCGCACCATGTTTTTATTCATGAAAATATTCCAGTTAAGGGAGATGTTGTTATCTGGAAAGTCGAGATAAGATAGAAATCCTCAAGAAAAAGAAAGCGTAAGAGTAAGAAAGAGAATATGGGAATGTGCAGAAATGTTCATTGCTAGATGATTTTACTGAAAAAAACGGCGCTTGAGGAGAATACTTCATAAAAAAATAATTAGGTAAAGTAAGCGTAAGTTGAAATTAATAGTTGAAAACAAATTTTTGTGGTCAAGCTATTAAGGGCTGTTGGTGGATGCCTTGGCATCAAAAGGCGAAGAAGGACGCGCTAACCTGCGAAAAGCTTCGGGGAGCTGGAAAGAAGCATTGACCCGAAGGAATCCGAATGGGGGAACCCAGTGGAAGTAATCTTCCATTATCCTTAACTGAATACATAGTGATAGGAAGCGATACCTGCCGAACTGAGACATCTAAGTAGGCAGAGGAAAAGAAATCTAGAAGAGATTCCCATAGTAGCGGCGAGCGAAGTGGGAAGAGCCCAAACCAGGAGATTTATTCCTGGGGTTGTAGGATCTGTTATAAAGCTGACGGAACTTAGCAGAATTGCATGGGAAGGCAAACGATACAGGGTGAGAGTCCCGTATGCGAAAAGTGAAGAAGGCGAGACAGACACCTGAGTAGGGCCGGACACGTGAAACCCGGTCTGAATCTGGGGGGACCACCCTCCAAGGCTAAATACTCATTGATGACCGATAGTGAACCAGTACCGCGAGGGAAAGGTGAAAAGAACCCCTGTTAGGGGAGTGAAATAGAATCTGAAACCAGCAGCTTACAAACGGTCAGAGGCCTATGTCCCTTTTAGGGAAATGGCTGATGGCGTGCCTTTTGCATGATGAGCCAGCGAGTTACGTTATACGGCAAGGTTAAGGGACAGACGTTCCGGAGCCGAAGCGAAAGCGAGTGTGAATAGCGCGATTTAGTCGTATGATGTAGACACGAAACCAAGTGATCTATCCATGATCAGGATGAAGCAAGGGTAACACTTTGTGGAGGTCCGAACCAGTGCCTGTTGAAAAAGTCTTGGATGAATTGTGGATAGGGGTGAAAGGCTAATCAAACTTGGAGATATCTTGTTCTCTTCGAAATAACTTTAGGGTTAGCCTCAACGATAAATTCTCGGGGGTAGAGCACTGAATCCACAAGGGGGACTACCGTCCTACCGAAGGGAATCAAACTCCGAATACCGGGAATGTAGTTGGGAGATAGACTGTGGGGGATAAGCTTCATAGTCAAAAGGGGAACAGCCCAGATCGTCGATTAAGGCCCCTAATTCTATGCTAAGTGGGTAAGGAAGTGAAGTTTCTAAAACAGTTGGGATGTTGGCTTAGAGGCAGCCATCATTTAAAGAGTGCGTAACAGCTCACCAATCGAGAAACTTTGCGCCGATAATATACGGGACTAAAGCATAGAGCCGAAATCACGGGTGCATAGCAATATGCGCGGTAGAAGAGCGTAGTATGTGCGGTGAAGATGTACCGTAAGGAGTGTTGGAGCGCATACTAGTGAGGATGCATGGCATGAGTAAACGATAAAGGAAGTGAAAATCTTCCTCGCCGAAAACCTAAGGTTTCCAGGGTAAAGCTCGTCTTCCCTGGGTTAGCCGGACCCTAAGCCGAGGCTGAAAAGCGTAGGCGATGGGAAGCAGGTTAAATATTCCTGCGCCACCTAAAACGTTGTAACGATGGGGTGACGAAGTACGTTAAGCACGCGGACAATCGGAAACGTCCGTTCGAGTATGGGGCAGATCGGTAGGAAAATCCGTCGATATAATGCTTGGTACTTGACAAAGGGAACCTTCGGGGGAACTGATGGTGTAGCACAAAACTTCCAAGAAATAACCTCTAGTCGTTGATGGTGACCGTACCAAAACCGACACAGGTGGGTGTGAAGAATATTCTCAGGCGCGCGAGAGAACTCTCGTTAAGGAACTCTGCAAATTATCCCCGTAACTTCGGGAGAAGGGGAGCCTCTTTTTGTAATACCTTCGCGGTAGAAGCAAGAGAGAGGCCGAAGAGAAATGGCCCAGGCGACTGTTTAACAAAAACACAGCACTATGCAAAGTCGTCTAAGACGAAGTATATGGTGTGAAGCCTGCCCAATGCCAAAAGGTCAAAAGGAGATGTTAGTCCGCAAGGACGAAGCATTGAATTTAAGCCCTGGTGAATGGCGGCCGTAACTATAACGGTCCTAAGGTAGCGAAATTCCTTGTCGGGTAAGTTCCGACCTGCACGAATGGCCTAACGATCTGGGCACTGTCTCAACGAGAGACTCGGTGAAATTGTAGTAGCGGTGAAGATGCCGTTTACCCGCAACAAGACGGAAAGACCCCGTGAACCTTTACTGTACTCTGATATTGGCTTCTGACTTTCCATGTGTAGGATAGCCGGGAGACTATGAAGGCGGCTCGTTAGGGTTGCTAGGAGTCAACGTTGAAATACCGGTCTTGGAAAGTCGAAAATCTAACGAAGTCCCAGTGAATCCTGGGATTCGGACATTGTCAGACGGGCAGTTTGACTGGGGCGGTATCCTCCTAAAAGAGTAACGGAGGAGTCCAAAGCTTACCTCATCGTGGTTGGCAATCACGAGTAGAGCGTAAAGGTATAAGGTAGGTTAACTGCGAGACCAACAAGTCGAGCAGGTACGAAAGTAGGGCTTAGTGATCCGGCGGTTGAAAGTGGAATCGCCGTCGCTTAACGGATAAAAGGTACTCCGGGGATAACAGGCTTATCGCCACCAAGAGTTCATATCGACGTGGCGGTTTGGCACCTCGATGTCGACTCATCGCATCCTGGGGCTGGAGAAGGTCCCAAGGGTTTGGCTGTTCGCCAATTAAAGCGGTACGCGAGTTGGGTTCAAAACGTCGTGAGACAGTTTGGTCCCTATCTGTTGTGGGCGTAGGATACTTGAGAAGAGCTGCTTCTAGTACGAGAGGACCGAAGTGGACGAACCAATGGTGTGCCGGTTGTACTGCCAAGTGCATAGCCGGGTAGCTATGTTCGGAAAGGATAAGCGTTGAAAGCATCTAAACGCCAAGCCTCCTTCAAGATAAGGTATCCCAATGAGACTCCCTGAAGACTACAGGGTTGATAGGTTGGATGTGTAAGCACAGTAATGTGTTGAGCTAACCAATACTAATCAGTCCATTGGCTTGATCACTTTTTTTTCATCATCGGCGTGAGTCTTATTCTTAAGAATTAAGTCAATGATGACGCAGCCAATGCGTCAATGAAGCATAAAACAGAAATCAAGCGTCATTTTTCATTAGTGAGATAAAGATTCTCAAAGACTCTTTCGAAGATCAAGATTTTTTCTTGGTGGCAATAGAGAAGGGGCAATACCTGATCCCATCCCGAACTCAGAAGTCAAGCCCTTCATCGCCGATGGTACTGTACACAAGAGTACGGGAGAGTAGGTCGCTGCCAAGCTTTTATTTCGCCTCAGTAATCGTAAGATTACTGAGGCTTTTTTTTCATCGCTTTAATTCTTTGTATTTTATTATTTTAATTTCTAAACTGTGCGTTTTTCTAATTTTTTTAGAAGCTAATCAGCAAAAAAACGGATTAATGTTTATTATTAAAAATGTAAGTTCCTTAAAGTTAATTGATTGAAAATAAATTTTTTGTTTTGATTTTAAATAAGAATAACAAGATAATATATAGTGATTAGTCTTTAAGGTATTGTATGAACTGCATGTCTGTGGCCGATTTAAAGCTGTTAATTCAAAGATATCAAGAACATGATTTCGATCTGCCTGCGATGAGAGACATTCGCAGCAAAATCATCCATGTTGTTGGCACTCGCTTTGATCAAACCCACGCAGGTAAAAAAGCGGACTCAATCAAAAGCTGTTTGAACGAGGCCTTTGCGACGGTTTTTTAAAAGTTGCAGAAGATGTTATCAAAGGAGTTGCTTTAAGCGACTGCCCCGGATCTGTTTTGCGCCTAGTGCCCCTTGCTGAAAACTACATCTCTGAATGGAATCAGTTATTTGATGCAATATCTCAAGTTTCTACGGCTGAATTGGAATTAGGCGCTCTTGAAGCGCGTATTGAGTCTTTTGTTCACTCTCATGATTTGTTTTCTCAGCAATATGTACAGGAAAGAACCGTCGTTAGACTGGATACTGATTTAGGAGTTCGCCTTTCTCTCCCCAACACTTTAAAGTTTTTTTACTGTTTCGTGATTGATTTTTTAGATAATCAGCCAGAACTTGGCAATCAACTCAGACAAATAATCGAGGAAATGGATGGAAAAGCTTTTCTTTTACTTCCGCATTTTATCATCTTGCAACAGATTAAAAATAAAGACTATCCCTGCCCTGAGATGCTCGAAAAATTCATGCCCGATCTATTAAATTTGCATGATCTTTATCAAAATCTTTCCAAGGAAGAACAATTTACTTTGGAGACCCATCTTTTTGATGAGAGTTGCCATTTATCCGAACCGGCTTGCAAGGTGCACTTAAAAATTAGGGAAATCGCATATCGCCTTCATGAAAATGAACTTGCTCAACCGTTTACGAATGGTTTTCGAACCTTGATCTCCGATCTCAATTGCGATTTAGCGATCGTTGAAAAATTGAAAATGGATTTAGAAACGGTGATGATTCATCGAACTGAAGTTAATGTTTCAGAATTGCTCTATGCATTGCTTCATGTTTCACTGGGAAATTTAGAGTTGCTTATTCCTTTTCTCCCTCAATTGAGAGATCTCAAGAGCTTTGCTGAAAAATTCTCCCTATCTGATGATTCTTTCCGAAACGAAGTCAAAGATTTTCTCTATGAAATCTAAAAGAATCGATTCCAATCCTGATTTTATGACGATTGCCGCTTTGCAATTCGATCTTCAAAATGACCCTGATCTTTATCGCCTTTTTGCGATGATTTTGCTAGCTACTAAGAAATAAAAAAAGCCCTAATGGATTTTTTCCATCAGAGCTTTGCTGCGCAGCTTATTAGAGTTGTTCATGGATGTTGGTTTTTGGGACTAATTTTGGATTCTTTATCCACATTGTTGAGTTTGGGTTATTGTTTGCTGCTTCTTTAGTTGCCTGATGGCTCTTTGTTTCGACTATAGTTGGTTTTTCAGGCTCTTTTTCTTTTTCAAGTGACTTTGCAGTAGTAGAGTATTGGAAATTTTCAACTGGATTTAACGGAGTTGGTCGATCACTTGGATTCAACCTAGTGAGTAGATCAACAGTTTCTGCGGTTTTAATTCCATTCTCTATCACTATTGACTGCAGCGCTGCATGGTATTCGTTGGGCTTGTTTTGTCTTAATGTTTTTATTTCATTAATCGTAGTTAGGTGTATTTCGGTAAAATCGCAATAAGTATTTGCAACATATTGTGTCTGTCTAATGCCTAATAAGGCATTTTCTGCGGATTTCTTATGTGGACCTAGACTTGTCCTTGAGATGCGATCTAAGTCGTTGATTTGTCCTACTAACACATTCTTGTATTGTTCTATTCGAGATGTGAATTTTTTACGGTTACAAGATGAAGCTAAATTCCCGAATTGTTCGACCAATTCTTGTAGAGCCACCGTTTCCGTTTTGTCCTTAGTATTAAATGCAAGGTCAACTACCTTACCGAAATCCTTGAGAAGTTGGCTTGGGGCCTTCTCCAACTCATGCTGTTCCTGGTTTGATGGTCTAGTTGTGTTTCTATTTGTTAGACCGCTTATAAATGAAAACATTATTTCCTCCAAATTATTGTCTTTCTTTATATATCATTATATCAAATCATTAATTAATTTAAATTATAAATTTAACACTTTCTTTATTGCGCGTATTAAGTCTTTAATATCAGCATGTTAGCTATGGTTTTTTTTGAGGATGAATTTACAAGTTGTTTATTATTAATATTTTACGTTCACATGTTTGAGACGTGTTCTATAAACGATGGTTTTTTGGACTTTTATGGGGCGATTTGGGGAATCATGTAGAGATATCGGAAAAATGATCCTTTGGAAGGGCGACAGTTGACTGACTGGCCGTTCTAATGGCTCTCAAAACTCACACAATCAGAGTGAAAGCAAGTGATACAGATGCTGCAGCACTGTTTTAAATATTCTTCCCGCTATTTGGGGTAATCAAAAAAGTCCAATCCCCATCAGTGAGGGAATCCGTATCGGGAATGCCTGTCCAGTCTTTTTTGTCCTCTTCGCTCAGCTCTTCAGAAGGGGGACGCTCCACAGTTCTTACATTTAATTGAGCAAGTTCGGAAACCGCTGTTGCGATATTATTATTATTGAGTTTTATAAGGACCTCTTCATAGATATTTCGATGGAAATTTCGCAGTTCATGAATAGTTTTAATGTGAGCGAGGTAGGCCGGGACAAAACGCGTTAATTTGTCTAAAACTGATTGTTTTGCCTGTTTACAGACCTTTGCTGCTGTTTTTTCATTGTGTTGAGCAGGGAGTAGATATTTTTTCTTTTGTATTTCGTAGTTATCCTTATTTATGGTTTTAACCATCTCGATTTTCTGGCTAAATTCTTTGGCACTACATTTTCTTACCATTTGTATTTGATCGTAGAGCAATGTAATTTCAGCGGATTGCTTGCCTTTTTTACTATGAACATGATCAAAATTTCTCGCGATTGCATTGCCGAGTACTTGAACTGAGGAAGCTCCTCTGGAAGCTAAAGTGACTTCTTCCTGAACAGTTTTTTGTCCCGTTAATAATGCTAACATAATTTTACTCCCTGGTCTGTCTAATTTAATATTTATTTTATCATCACCTGTTGTTTTCTTTCAAAATAATTTATCTATGATTATTCTTTTCTTTAAGTTATTGATAATGAATTTTTTTGACTTGCTGTGATTGATATTAAATTCTTTAATTACAGCATAAGAGGGAATGTTTGGACAGGTCTTGAAGCTATACGGTCTCTGTGGGAGGGACGGGCTTAGAGGTGAGGATGTAGCCTTGTTTAAGCTCGGCGCGGTAGACGATCCATAACCCCAGGGAAACAACCCCTGTGGATAGGATGATCGTCCATGAGATCGGCTCGCCAAGGAAAATGAGGCCGTTGAGGGAGGCGAAAATGGGGCTTAGCAGTCCCATGAAGGAAAGAAAAGTGGCTGTAAAGCGCTTCAACAGCATGCCGTAGAGGTTATAGCAGATGATATTGTAGAGGAATGTCATCAGCAGGGTCCCTTGGAGGAACGGTGCGAAGTCCTGTACCTGCACAGGTAGGGGGTTCCAGTCTTCGACGAGGAAGGAATGCCCAAAAGCGAGTAGGCCCCCAAGCAGCATGCTGGCCCCGTTGGCCATCAGCGGCGAGATGGCGTGGTCCTTGACCACCAGACGCAAGACGACCCAGCCGTAGACCGAGCAGAGCGCGGCCCCCATGATCGCTAGGGTAGGCCAGGAAAAGAAACTGAATGCATTGAGAAGCTCCTCTGAGCCTGTCTGCGTTAGCAGCACCGGAATGAAGCCGAGGAAGCCGATCCCTAAGCCCAGCCATTTACGCCGGTTCATTTTTTCGTTGAAATGCAGGTAGGAAAAGAGAGCGGCAAAGAAGGGGGAGAGGCTATAGATGAAACAGGTCTTGGCGGCGGAGAGGTACTGCAGTCCCCAGAACTCTAGCGCATTGGTTAGATAGATGCTGAAAAAGGCCAGGATGCCAATGGACAGGAGCTGTATTCGGTTTAGTTTAAAAGAGGAGCGTTTGAAGATCGCTAGGAAGGCCAGCAGCAGTACGCCTGCGATCAGCATGCGCGCTCCCGTTAAAAAGAGGGGAGGGCAATACTGCAGAGTCATTTTTCCCAGAGAAAAGACGCTGGACCAGACGGCATACATGAGGATGACGATAGGGATAGACATGGCTCAAAAATTTAGTTTTCACCATCATACCAGTCTGGAGGGATTGGATCAACCTTCAATTCCATTGGGAATGAATCACAAAGAATTTAGTTGTCATCTGTTTGTCCTCCCCCTTTTTTCCCGCCTGCGATGAGTTTGCGCGCTCCGACCTGGGGCGAATTTTCGTGTAAGGACTTTTTCCGGAAAAATGGACGGAAAATTAAAAATTAGAGTTGCAGGAAGTAGGGGGAGGGTGAATTTGCCGGGCCCGATCCAATGGGGGTTTCTACCCAGCGTCGCTGCATACCCCAGGTGCCTGACGGCGGTGATGGCGGTCAAGGGGATATAAAACAGAAGGGTGATCGGAATGAGCAAGAGCAGATAGAGGGCGCCCGTCTTTAACTTCTTTGAAGTGGGGAAGTCAGTGAGATAGCGCGCAGGAAGCAGGTGGGCGATGGTTGGGTTTTGGGAGATGCCCCGCGAAAGGGAAAGGCCTAAATTTTCGTTGTTCAGCCTCTCGCCGCAGACAGTGCCTTCTCCGCCCCGGGCATAGCGCGTGATCTGGTGTCCCGCCATCCAGTTGGCCGCGAACAGCTCTTTGAAACGCTCATCTTTAATGAGCTCGGGAAGATGGGCGGGAAGAGGGAGTTTTAGATCGATCCATTGTTTAAGGCTGGAGGAAAGCGCGTTGGCGATGCTCGTGCGGTCGGTGCTGCTTTTGCAATGATAGATGGTGGGCATGTCGAGAAGTTTGCACAAATAGTCGCGCACGAGGAGTTCTTCTTCGGGGCGTAAATGATAGCGCGCCTCATGTTCATCCAGTGTTTTTAGGCAAGATTCGATCCCCTGGATTTTTTGCTGATCGGAAAGAGAGGGGGTCGTTTTTTGCTTTAAAGCGGTGAGTTTTTGCACGGCGATTGGCTTGAGGCCGGCATATCCGCTCTCGGAAATTTCCTGGGCGCGCGACATGCCGGTGAAGAAGGGAGGAAGCCAGTTTTCCATGCGGGTAAAGATGTTAAAGGAGCGGGAGAAGAGGATCGGATTGAATTTGACCTGGTATTTTCGGCCTGGGCAATGGGGATCTTCAATGGTGATAGGGCCGCTTTTTTTGAGTTTGTTGAAAGCTTGCAGTTCCTTTTCGATGTATTCTCGTTCTGGGAATGGAGCAATTGGAGACTCTGCGCTCCAAATCCATGGGATCGATAGGATGGAGTTTGCGACGTAATCGAGCTGATAAATCGCGTTGCCGCGTTCATCAACGGTTTGGGTAATCCCTTTGCCCTTGGTCTTCAGTTCGTTCAAGAAGATAAAGGACGCTTGTTCTAAGGCTTTGCGGTCGGAGTCGGCTCTCCCTGTGTAGCATACGCTCTCTTTCTCTTTTGTTTGGACAACGCGCAGATTCCCTGTATTTTCCACTTTGCGGTCATTGCTGCAGGCAATGGCTTGTGACAGGTGCACGGTTTGTCCGTCGAGAACAAAGCTCTGGCCGTTCATCGGGCTGTTCTTTGCAAAAATGTGGTCGGTCTGCAATAGAGAATCATCAGTAAGGTTTAACTTCTGCCGCAAAAGGGGGTCTTCGATGGCAGGACAGCATTTCAGGTCGTCGCGATTGCAGGCGCTGTAGGCGATCTGTTTTTTTAACTTGTCGACCTCTTTTTGGGTAAACTGGCGGTAAAATTGTTCGGTTCCCATGATGAGACGAGCAAGAAAAGGGAATTTGTTCTTCAGATCTGCTTGCACGCCCTTGATCACCGTGTAATTGGGGAAGCGTCTTTTTAACTCTGCTTCGCATAAAGCATCCAGGTTAGCAAATGATCCCGACCGCTGCGCTTGACATCTGCTTAGCGACACCGCGTAAGAAGGGTCCTTGTGGAAGGTGATGCGGCTTTTCCAGAGTCCTTCATCGACATACTCGACAAAGGGCTGAGCTTCTGAACTTCTGGGATGCAGTTTGTCTAAAAAGACTGTTGGGATCTTTCGAAACTTTTCTTGGAGTTGTTGTTCCTGAGACGGCGAATGGACAATCGATCCCGAAAGGGAAAATTTATAATTGAGATTCAGTCCTGGAAAGGGGCTTTGAGCCGGGGTACGTCTAAAATTTATTTCAGTGCTCATAATAGTATTACAGTATGAATTATTGTTTTCTCATTATTATAAAATGTTGAGTCTATTAATTAAATGGAATCAATATTTTATTAATTTATTATTACTGTTGGCGAGTTTTTAAACCATGTCTTGCACAATATTTCCTTTCGATATTACAATTAAATTATAATTATGGGTACAAATTTGAGGGGCGCTATGCAGAAGCCTGTGAAACGAATTGCCGTCACCGGAGCAGGGGGGCAGATCGCCTATAGCATCCTCTTTCGAATCGCCGCAGGAGAGATGCTCGGCAATGATCAGCCAATCGCTCTTCATTTATTGGAAATCCCTGAGGCTCAAGAGGCTCTGAAAGGAGTCGTCATGGAGCTGGAGGACTGCGCTTATCCCTTATTAAAAGAGGTCAAAATCGGCTTTGACCCTTACAAAGTTTTTGAGGGGGTCAATTATGCCCTACTTATTGGAGCTAAACCGCGTGGTCCGGGGATGGAGAGGAAAGATCTGCTTGGGGAAAACGGCAAGATATTTATTGAACAGGGCAAGGCGCTGAATGCTTCGGCGGCATCCGACGTGATTGTATTTGTCGTCGGGAACCCCTGCAATACCAATTGCCTGATCGCCATGCATCATGCCCCCAAAATCCCCAAAGATCATTTTTTTGCAATGATGCGCTTGGACCAGAACCGCACCAAATCAATGCTGGCCGCAAAAGCCAAGGTCGGTGTTGCCGATGTCAGCAATGTCGTTGTCTGGGGCAATCACTCGGCGACTCAGGTTCCCGATTTCGTCAATGCGAAGATCCGTGGAAAGCCCGCGCTAGACTTGATCAAAGACCGCACATGGTGCGAGCAAGAGCTTGTGCCGATGGTCCAAAAAAGAGGGGCTACAGTGATCGCTGCCCGGGGAAAATCATCTGCTGCGTCTGCGGCCAATGCGGCTATCGATTCGATCCGCTCTCTGGTTCAACCCACGCCGGAGGGGGATTGGTTCTCCGTTGGACTCATCTCCAATGGCAACGGCTACGGAATCAGAGAAGACCTGATTTTCTCCTTTCCTTGCCGGTCCAAGGGAAATGGCAAGATTGAGATTGTAAAGAACGTCCCTTTAGATCCTTTCTTAAAAGACAAAATTGCCCTGACGGAAAAAGAGCTGCTCGAGGAACGGGAGCTGATTGCACATTTACTCAAAGGTTAGGATATGTCGGAAGAAGTGCTGTTCGAGATCACGAAAGACAAGTTGGAGACCGGCATGCGCGGATTTCCCGTCGGCTACTGCACAACGTCTTATGTCGATCCGCAAAAAGGTCTTTTTTACATCGACAAACCTATCCCTGAGCTGGCCTATTGGGATCCGATCCAGGTGATCCATTTGCTCTATGATGGGAAGGAAGGCTCCCCAAAAGAGATTGAGCAGTTTAGCAAAGAGCTGCAGAAGAGGGCCGCCTGCAAAACCCAAGTGATCGAAGCCATCCAGAAATTGCCCCGTCAGGGACATCCGATGAAGCTCTTTTGCTCTGCGCTTCTTATTCTTGGAATGTTTGAAAGTACCGGAGATTATCGGGAAGACTGCTTGAACCTGATCGCGAAAATCCCTCATCTCGCCGCTGCCGTCATCAATCACCATGCCGACTGGGGTCTAACTTCCGATCCACAGCAGGGCGTAGGCTATATGGAGAATTTTGCGCAGATGCTAAAGGTCCCCGGGGCCGATCTTGTGGAACTGACAAGGGCCTTCAAACTGTTTAATATTCTGCATTTCGATCATGGCGGGGGCAACCTTTCCACATTCGTAGGAAAAGCCGTTGCTTCGGGGCTTGAAGATATGTTCGGTTCCATTGCTTCAGCGATGTGCGCTTTGGCAGGCCCGCGCCATGGAAAGGCCAACCAGGACTGTCTGGAATTTGTCCTTGAAGTGTTGGAAGAAGTGGGCGAGAGCGCCACTGCTGCCGATGTGGAGGCCCTGATCCGCAGCCGCCTTGCCAACAACAAGCTCGTTTTTGGTTTTGGCCACGCGGTCTTGCGCGTCGAAGATCCGCGTGCAACAGTCCAGTATGAATTCATTAAAAAGCATTACTCCGACCATCCTCTCGTCAAGATTGCCCTTCTGCTGCGCACAGAGGGGTCCAAGGTCTTAAGCGAGAATCCAAAGATCGCCGATCCCCATCCCAATGTCGATGCTGTATCGGGAACGATGCTGACTGCTGCGGGGTTCGGCTACCCTGAGTACTATACCATTCTCTTCGGGCTTGCGCGCTCTGTGGGCATCGCCATCCAGATTGTCTATGAGCGCTGCGAAGCTAGAGGGGGCAAAGGCACCCCCATCATCCGTCCCAAATACCTCTTCAAGAAGCGGTAGTCTTCCTAAACAGTTGTTTTATTGTCATGGTTATACCGAACGTGATTCAAAAATCGGCCCTGGGCTGCGTGAAAGCTCCCGCGGTTCGACGATCGCAAGTCGGTCAATATTAGGGCATATGAACCGACTTGCGGTCGATCGAACCCCGGGGCTTTGACGCACCCCGGGCCAATTTTTGAAACACGTTCGGTATAATTTCATTGTTAATTTGTGTTGACAACTAATTAATTTAAAAATAGTCTAAAGATAATATGATACTTAATTAAGATGCGATGTTTATTTGCATTTAATGTTGTTGAGGTAATTATGAGATTAATAAAATGAGCGAGCTTTGCCAATAGCGGCTTTTTCCTTTGCGGCTTTCACGGGGTTTCCATTGAATGCAGAGCCTCACCTAGAACGCCACTTGCTTAATCCAGCAACCTTAGGTTCTAAAATTTTGGGAGATGAGATCACTCCAACCCCCGAGACAATGGAGCACAGGCACCCCCAGCAGCCCCACCTCAAGAGCAGTCCTAAAAAAGAATGGCCCATGTTCAATCCCAATGATGTCAAGAACAGCAACGATCTTTGGGTGGATGGCGAGGTCCTCTTCTGGCAGTCTCACATGGGTTCTATCGATTATGGGATCAAAAGCGACAGCTCGACAACGATCATTGATGGGCGCGTCAAAAATCTCGATTTTGACTGGGACTGGGGTTTTCGTTTGGGCTTAGGGTACAAGCTCCCTCACGATAAATGGGATATTTTTGTGAACTACACCTATGTGCATGCCGATGCCCATGGCCATGCCGGGGATTCCGACGACATTGTTTTTCCGGTGTGGGCGACAAATTTTGGTCCGGATCCCGTAGAGCCGTTCTTTGCAAATTCAGCCAGAGCTCACTGGCACATGAACTTGAACATGGGCGATGTCGAGCTGGGCAGAACCTGCACCGTCAGCAAGTGGCTGACCATCCGGCCCTTTTTCGGCGTTCGAGGTTTAGTGATCGACCAGGATTACACTGTCAAATATAAAGGGGGGACCGTTGCCCCGTTTGATACAGACAGGGTCCACATGGATACCGATTTTTGGGGAGTTGGCATTCGCATGGGGGCTAATACCCTCTGGGGACTGGGAATGGGATTCAGCCTCTATGGAAATGGATCTTTCTCTCTTCTTTCAGGAGATTTCGATGTCCATGAACATGAGAAACTGGAAGACGCCAATTTGCGCATCATGGACATCAAAAGAGATGTCGATAATGTCGTCGTCACAGCGGATCTTGCGCTGGGCCTGCAGTGGGACTACATGTTCTCCAAAGACCGGTACCACTTCGGAGTGAAATTCGGATGGGAATTTGACATGTTCTTTGATCAGAACCAGCTATTTAATTTCCTCGGGAGCAATCCCGGTGCAATCGCCTTCCGGGATGACGACCTAAGCTTCCAAGGTGTGACGATGGGATTCCGCTTTGATTTCTAATTCGCTCTCAGCCTCTTTGTGATTGGCGAAAAACAATATGCGGTCTATATTTAGGCGATAATAATTTTTTAGTTTTGCTTTTTATGTCGTCGATTCCCTCTCTTTTTGGGCCTGAAATGCCCGTTGAGCTGAAACAGATGTTTTTATACCATCTTCCGCTTTCCCAACAATGCCAAGCTAGGAGAGTTTGTAAGGAATGGTCTAATTTACTAACTGCCGAAGTGATATGGAAACCCGTTTTTAGAGAGCTCAACCCATTCCTTGATAGCCAAACCTATCAAAACACAGATGTGACACAAATCACCATTCTGGCAGACCTTCAAGCAAATCAAAAAAAAGTGGATCTGATCGTTAGCCTGATTGAAAGCGACTCTCAGTTGCACTCCATTATCGGTTCCAGTTGCGTATCTTTAGAAAACCTTAATCAGATGATCCCCCTTGAACGCTCCTTGCATGTGATGAGGGGGCTGAGGAATAATTGTACTGAGCTATTGTTATATCTTCTCGCAAAACATAACCACGATTTTACTAATTATATTCAAATTGCGCGTCAGCGCTACGGGGAGCCTCTTTGGGGAATGAGAAAATTACAAAATTTCTGCCTCAGTGAATTTTATCAGAAGGATCAGTGTTTGCCCTTGGTCCAGGAACTCTTAAAGGCGCCACCCGGGCCTTTTAATGCCGGCAAGACGCTATTGGTCGCTCATCCACTCGCGCATACGCGGTTGGCCATAAAGGCTTTTCAGAATATTTGCGCTCCCATTGTTAGATCTCATTACGACCTGTCTGAATTTTTTGAGGCAAACTTACCCTATAAAGAGTCAAGATCAAAGCCTATATCGGGGGCAGAATTCGCCCGTCGCGTCCTGATTCCTTATATGAATACATATTATCCGGATATAACGGAGGACGATTGGATTCAATGTGGGCTTAGAGTCTGTTGTTGAATTAAGGCTTCGTCGATTTTCGGGATTATTTTGGCCGATTTTCGATCCAAATTCGGGGGATAATATACGAAAGTTTGATATTATCCCCCGAATTTGGATCGAAAATCGGCTCAAAAGAACCCGAAAATCGACAGAAGCTTAATTCAACGACGGACTCTTATACCGAACGTGGTTCAAAAATTGGCCCTGGGGTGCGTCAACCGCGGGAGCTTTCACGCAGCCCAGGACCAATTTTTGAACCACGTTCGGTATAAACCTCAACAATCATCTCAAGCATGAGGAACCTTTTTTGTGTCTTTAATTAATTCCCCCCTTACCGAATCTGATATCCCGGCAGAAATAAGAGCGATGTATCTCTCTCATCTGTCTCTGTCGGAACAATGTAAAGCCAGGCGAGTTTGTAAGAGATGGTCTGAAATATTAACCGAACAAGTGATATGGAAACCCGTTTTTAGAGAGCTCAACCCATTCCTGGACAATCTCGCCTATAACAATACCAAAGTGACACAAACAGAAGTGCTTGCAGATCTTCAAAAACATCAAAAGCATGTGGATCTGATCCTTAGCCTGATCGATACAGATCCTCAGTTGGAATTGATTATCGATTGTTCTTCTATGTCTTTAATACAACTTAATGAAATGCTGCCTATAGAACGTTCGTTGCATGTGATGAGGGGGTTGAAAAGTGACTGTACCCAACTTTTTGTTTATCTGGCAAAAAAACCGCAAATCGCTATGAGAAATGCGGAAAGAGCAAAGCTTCATGGGTTTAACAATCTGAATATCAATGATTGGTTTGTAACATCCCCGGCAGTGTACGATCGAGAGGATCCCTGTTTACCTTTGCTTCTTGAGCTCATCAATTCCTCCTTTGGACCTTATAATGTCGGCATGACAATGTCTGGCATTCTTCCATTAGCACGGTCATACCCTGCAGAAGAGAGGGTGATGACGATTTGTGCGTCTATGATCAAGTCCCATCCCAACCTCTCCGATTTTTTTAAGACGGACATCTTACTTGAAAATGAAGGAAGGGAACAGCATGTCCCAGTAGAGACATTAGTCAGGGAAGTCCTGATGCCGGGCATGGAGCGCTATCGCCTGGGAGTGAAAATTGACGATTGGGTTCAATGTGGGCTTTTGATGTCATAGTGGATGTGTAGGATTTTTTTGAAAAAAAACAAACGACATCCCACACTCCATGTGTTAAGCTTTCCCAGAGCATAATGTCTTTCATGATGAGGATGCCATGACCTGGAGAGAAGTAGAGCATATTTTCAATCGCGCGCTGAAATTCACCTATTCCCGAAGGAAATTGTTGTTTACCGTTCCCGTCCTTGTTTTTTGCGGGCTGATCATCGTCTGTTTTCAGGCGCTGGGGGCAAAAGCCAGCGATTGGCTGGCGATTAGCATGACTTTTCTGCCGATCTTCTTCAGTTCCGCCGTCCTTTTGGCCTTTGGTATTCTCCTCACCCGCATTTATCACCATGAGGTCAAGGGACTTGAGGTGAGTTATAAAAAAACCTTGGGCACATCGAAGGCCCTGATGGTGGAAGTTGTCTATCTGGCCGTGCCTATGGTTCTGGTTTATCTGATCCTATGGACGGTGCTCGGGATTTTCTATTTGCTTAAGGAGATCCCCGTCATCGGAGATGCTCTTGGGATTATCTTATCCTTTGGGCCGTTCTTATTGTTTCTGGGGTCGTTTCTATTGAGTGTGCTGAGTCTAGCGATGTTGTTTTTCGTCACCCCTTCCGTTGCATTTAAAGCCTCCGCTGAGTTTGAAGTTCTGCGAAGCGTTTTAAAAAGGCTTCAGTTCAGCCCTTTTTCGAACCTTTTGCTCATGCTTCTGGGACTCCTTCCCTTAATCCTGATCGCAGGTTTGATGACGATCGCTGCCATCGTGACGGGCAAGAGCTACGTCGCCTCCGAAAACCCCATGGCCGTTGGGATGGAGTGGTTTTTTATCATGCTCCCGTTTAGCGCGCTGCTCGCCCCTGTCGTGATCTTCTTTTTCAACTTTAGCGCCGAGGCGCATGTGCTGATGATCAAAAAAATGAAAGAGCCGCAATGCGAATCGCCATCCTAGGAGCCGGTTTTTCGGGACTGAGCGTTGCGTGGCATCTGCTCAAAGCGACCCCCTGCGAAGTTATCCTCTTCGATTCCAAGGGAATTGGCGGAGGGGCTTCGGGGATTGCTGCTGGGCTTTTGCACCCCTATGTCGGCGAGGAAGGGAAGCGGAGTATGCTCGCCGATGCCGGGATGGAGGCTTCAAAGGAACTGATCAGTGCCGCAGAAGAAACCCTCGGCGCACAGATCGCAAACAGGGATGGGATCATCCGCTACGTCGTCAACGAGGAGCAAAATCAACAGTTCCTCTCTCATTGCAAAAAATTTAAAGATGTTAAGCAAATCGAGGAGCGTTGTTTTTGGATCGAGTCGGGGATGACAATCGACTGTCCTCGCTATCTCGAGGGTCTGTGGGAAGCCGTCCATGCGAAAGGCGCCCAGCTGATTACTCAAGAGGTGACCAGCTTACAATCCTTGGATGGCTTTGATCACATCGTCGTAGCAGCCGGCGCCGGGATCGCCAAATTTCCCGAGTTGAGCTCTCTGCGGTTTTCCGTTTTGAAAGGACAGGTGTTGATCTGTCGGTCCCCTATTGAACTGCCCCAAAAAAGCTCCATTTGCAAAGGGTATCTGGCACTGTCAGGGGAAAAGGGCATTTGCCACATTGGGTCGACCTATGAAAGAGGGGTGGTTAACGATGTGCCCGATCCTGTTATGGCCAGGGCTGCGCTTCTTCCGAAGATCGGTCTGTTTTTTCCCGAAGCGGAAAAACTCGAGATTGTGGACTGCAAGGCGGCATTGCGTGTGATCCGCAAAGGGCATTACTTTCCGATCGCTGAAAAGATAAGCAATGGCCTTTGGGCGATAGGAGCGATGGGGTCGAGAGGGCTGCTCTACCACGCCTTTTTAGGAAAGATCCTGGCTGAGGCTATTATCACAGGCGACGATAGTCCGCTTTCCTTCCTTTTAAATAACGGTTCGAAGAATTAATATAGATCTTCTGCTGTCAAAACGAGGTGAATGGATGCAAGGAAAGTTTCTATTTTTGGGAACGGGGGGATCCACAGGAGTTCCCATGATCGGCTGTCAGTGCGATGTGTGCCGCTCCTCATCTTCCTATAACAAACGTCTGCGTTCTGCCGGGCTTGTCCAAATCAAAGATAAGAATTTCCTCATCGATGTCGGGCCGGAGTTCCGCATCCAGGCGCTGAATTTCCATATCAACCATTTGACGGGTGTTTTGCTGACGCATGCGCATGCCGACCATATCGCAGGCATCGACGATTTAAGGGCCTATTATTTCATGGATAAAAAAGAGGCTCCCCTGCGTTCTCTCACAAGAGACCTTTGACGAGGTCAAATTGCGCTATCACTATATGCTAAAGCCTCTGACGGAGGGAAAAAGCATCTCTGCGCAACTCGATTTTCAGATTTTGCCCGATGATTTTGGAGATTATGAGCTGGAAGGGTTGCGATTTAAGTACCTGTCCTATTTTCAAACAGGGATGAAAGTCACGGGATTTCGCTTCGGCAATTTCGCTTACGTCTCCGATATCCGCGAATACTCCCAGCAGACAATCGACGCATTGCAAGGGGTCGATATCCTGGTCCTCAGCGCGCTTAGGAACGTCCCCACGAAAATGCATTTTAGCCTCGAAGAGGCGATCGCGTTTTCACGCCGCACCTTTGCCAAAAAAACATATCTGACACATATCTCTCATGATTTGGAATACGCCGCGACAAATGCGCTTCTTCCTCCCGATGTGCGCCTCAGCTATGACGGTCTGGAAATCCCCATTGAAATCTCTGACGAGGACCTCCGATGAAAGAAGAAAAAGCTCCTGTCCAGCACATGGTTCCTTTCGAGCTCAAGGCGCTCAAGAATGCGCTCCTCGTCGGCGTTTATCGTTCGGGGACGGAGAAAGAAATCTGCGACGATTATTTAAAAGAATTAGAACGGCTCTGCGAGACATACGGTCTGAAAGCGATCGGCAAATTTTCCTGTCCGATTAAAAAGCTCGAGGCCGGCACCTATCTTGGAGAGGGGAAGCTCGAAGAGCTGAAGAGAGAAGCCGACGCTGTGAAAGCCGACGTCGTCATCTTCGACGATGAGATCTCGCCCCATCAGCAGCGCAACCTCGAGAAGCTCTTTATGCGCCCCGTGATCGACAGGACGGAGCTGATCATCGAAGTGTTTGCCCAGCGCGCGCAGACGCGCGAAGCGCGTTTGCAAATCGAACTTGCCAAGGTCCGCTACCAGTTTCCCCGCTTGAGACGAATGTGGACCCACCTTTCCCGTCAAACGGCCACTGCCGGCGGCGGCGCCTACACGAAAGGAGAAGGGGAGAAGCAGATCGAGATCGACCGCCGCCTTTTACGCCGGCAGCTCGAGCGTCTCAAAGACGAGATCGAGCAGGTCGCCGAACAAAGGCAGACGCAGCGCAGCCTGCGCGTCCGCACAGGCATCCCGACCTTCGCCATCGTGGGCTACACCAATGCGGGCAAGTCGACGTTGCTCAAAGCCCTGACGCAAGCCGACGTCCTTGTCGAGGATCGGCTTTTTGCCACTCTCGACACGACGACCCGCAAATTCATCCTTCCCAACAAGCAGGAGATCCTCCTGATCGATACCGTCGGCTTCATCCGCAAGATCCCCCACACCCTCGTCGCCGCCTTCAAGAGTACGCTGGAAGAAGCGGTGCATACAGACATTCTTCTACACCTCATCGACGTCAGCCATCCCAAAGCGGAAGAGCAGGCGGAAGAGACGATGCTCGTCCTCAAAGAGCTGGGAGCTGAAGAGCACCCGATCATCACCGTCCTCAACAAGATCGACCGGTGCGAAAACCCCAATCTCATCGCCAAATTCCGCGTCAAATATCCCAAAACCGTCGCCATTGCCGCGGTGAACGGGACCGGATTCAACGACCTGATGGAAATGATGATGCAAGAGGTGTCTTTGCTGCGGAAAGTGGTGAACTGCCGCATTCCGCAGAGCCACTACGCCCTTGTGAGCGAGCTAATGCGCGAGGGAAGGGTCATTAGCTGCGAATATGAAGAAAACGATATCCTGATCAAACTGGAAATCCCGGGCGCCTTGAGCATAAAGTGAAACCGTTTTTGATCGGATGAAGGACAACCATGGCCTTGCATTGCGCATTGAAGTCACTGCCTGAAGAAGAGAGACCTCGCGAGAGGATGCTGCGCGACGGCATCGATGCCCTGTCCCTCTCCGAATTGATCGCAATCGTGCTCGGAAGCGGCACCCAAGGCAAATCCGTGCTCGACCTCTCTCAAGAGATCCTCGAGCGGTTTGGCGGGCTGGAGAAGCTTCTCGACGCCTCGATTGTCGAGCTGATGCAGATCAAAGGGATCGGCAGGGCAAAAGCGATCCAGCTCAAAGCGGTCTTCGGCATCGCCCTCAAATGCAGAAAACCTCGCGCTTCTCTCAAATTCGCCATCACATCTTCACGCCTCGCTTATGAACTCGCGCAAGGGGAGATCGCCCATATTCCCCAGGAAGTATTGCTTGTGATCCTGCGCGATGTCCGCTGCAATCTGATCCATTGCGAGCGTGTATCGATGGGAACACTTTCTCAAGTACTTGTCCACCCGCGGGAAGTCTTCTATCCCGCCGTCCGCTACAAAGCGCATAGCCTGATCATCGCGCACAACCATCCCAGCGGCGATCCCACCCCTTCTAAAGCAGACTTGGAACTGACCCGCGTCCTGATCGAGGCCGGTCGTGTGATGTCGATCGGCTTCGACGATCACCTGATCGTCTGCCGCGACCGCTACGTCTCCATGCGCGAGATGGGATGCTTTCCCATTTCGCGAAGTTCGCGGTATTGAGAATAGATAATACCTGAACGATAATGCTTTTTTGCAGGATAACGTAATCCATGTTATCGTCTAGAGTAAGAATTATCGTGCTGATTTTTAGTTGCTTACATGCTACATGTGAAGAATATTCATTAAATTTCAAGAACCTGCTCTCACGCTGAATAGTTACCCTTTTTCTATTTTCCCCGGCTGCCGGATAATTTTTCCCAAAAAATATAGCCTTTACCGTCGTAAGCTCCTGCAATTACAAACTTAGGATTTTCGCAAATTTTATCTAACTCATCGTATTTAAATGAAGATAATTTCGTGTTTTCTAATGCAGTTAATATAGACAGAAAATGCCAAGCTTGAGAGGATGTTCTTATTGTTTTATAAATTTGTTCGATTTAGTTTTTTTATTCAAAATATAATATACTTCTTTTTCATGTGGAATCATTTTAGCGTTTTTTATATTTGCATAAGTCTCGCTTGGTTCCATAATAACATTTTCCACTACAGCACAATAATTTGGACTTGTTTTTACATAGCTGGAAATAAACTCACTGAGTTCTTGATCCATGGTAATTACTTGTTGTGGATGAAAACCATCAGGATAGCCTTTGACTTCACAAGCCAGAATGCCACAAGAAACTGCAGGAATTATTCCTCCATAGGAGAATGCATAAAGCCGATCCAATTCTGCATCAACAGGCAATAGCGTAAAAAAATTGCCCTGCTGAAAATCTGTTTTTTTAATTACTTTTTCAGATAAAGTTTTACCGCATTTAATATGATCAATAAAGTAGCTAATTGTTTTATCGAGATCTAAATTATGCTTTTTAATTTCCCTCATTTTCACTCCAAAGTTCCATCTGGATATAACCTAGCCTTGCCTCTGCAGACTTTCATTCTGGTGCGTCTTCAGTTTGATTCAGTTGATGGGTAATGCCTATTCCTATTTTCCAAAGCTGTCGAATGATTTTTCCCAAAAAACATAGCCTTCACCGTCATAAGAACCTATCATTATGAGCTCAACATTTATACAAATTTCCTTAATCTTCTCTAAGCTCAATTTTTTATCTAAGCTGCTCAAATCTGCTCTTGTTAAAATAGATAAAGAATGCCAGAAAGCATTAGATGCTCTTAAGCATTGTTTAATCAAGTCATTTGAAATATTGTTTTTTTGAAGTATATAATATATCTCATTCTCGTAAATAAATCCGTGAGAAAGAATTAAATTTGTGGAAAATTTATCACTAGGAGATCGCAAAACATCATCGAAAACGCAAGTCAATTGGGTTTTGGACTTTATATCTTCTAAGATTAATTGGGATAATTCATCTCTTGTGGTCGGTATCACTGAATAGGTGCTTATTTCTCCTGCTATAGAACATGTTTCTTCGGGATTTTGAGGGAGAATCATTCCGGTTTCAAATTCATAAAGTCGTTCAGTATTTGCATCTCTTGGCAATAGTGTAAAAAAGCAACCATCTTTGAAATCTACAATCTTTAATAATTCAGATGATAATGTGTTTGCATGATCCAATGTATGTTGAACATATTTCCATGTGGGTGCAAAATCCAACGTATGTTTATTTAAGTGTTTCATTATTTTGGCTCCCAGGTTCCGTCTAAGTTTAGCCTAGCTCCATTAGGAAAGTTAGGCCCTTCATAATCCCAATGAGGTTTTATAGGGAGAGGGTGGTCTAAGTCAGGATGCAAACTTTCTCCGGTTTCTGCATTATGCCAATTACCTTGCTTGCTTCCGGGGGGACCTTTTCCCTTCCATTCAAAACCTTCCCCCGGACATTTTGTAGGATCATCGCCTAATTCTTCTCCAGAATATGGAGGCTTTTTCTTGTTTCCGGCTTTTACAATTTCTTTTACAGCCAGTTGAGAAATCCCGCCGCTATTCAGCACCATGTCGTATGCAGCTTGGAAAAAAGCTGCCCCTACCTCATTAGTTGCGTGCTTATGATGATGCTCAAGCTCGTAACTTACATATGCAGTCACTACTGCAACAGCAATTAACTTCCAAGTTAGCCCCACTAAGGGGATGAACATAGCAAACCTACCATCAGGATCCCTATACCTGAAAGGATTATTCAACACATATTGATAAAGATTAACACTATCAACAAACCCTGCAGGGTCTGTCGTCAGCCACCTTGCAAATTCAGGATCGTAGTACCGCTTGCCGAAGTAGATGAGGCCGAGTTCGGGGTCGAAGCGCTTGGAAGCAAAACGCCAGGGGTTAAAAGCATTTTCCTTTAGATTTTTGTGCAATTCCTGGCCAAACGCCGTGAATTCATAGCTGCTTGTAACGGTTCGGGAAGCGGGATCGACCAAACGGAGAATATTTCCCTGCACATCAAGGATAGGGGCAAAAATCTGGCCGTTCAGTTCTACGCAAATCGTGTTCGGGCTATTCTTATGCGGGCTGATACCGAAAACTCTCAGATTTTTGGGTTCGTCTGGAGAACTAAAGGCTCCGATCTCGTTTTGTCCATGGTAGAGATAAAGCTCTCGATCAATTTCTTTCCAACCAAGAGCGGTGGGTGTGTAGACAATTTTGCTTAAGCGCCTGCCGAGTGGGTCATAGGCAAAGGTGACCTTTTTGTTTTCAGAAGAGACCTCAATGAGCCGATTGAGGGGGTCGTAGGTAAAATGGTTGGTTTCAGAGGGAGTTTGCTTGAGGATCTGGTTTCCATTGAGATCAAATAAGGGGAGGGCATTTTCTGATAACAGCTCGCTTAAATCGTTAAAGGCCTGGTTTTTTCCATTTTTTTGGAGCCTGTTGTAGAGGGAGTCATGGTGATAGGCCATGGAGCGGATCGCACTGTTTTCTGAAGAGAGTTGAGACAATCCATCGTAGGAGTAGCGATGTTCAACTCCGTCGACGATATTGGTGATGAGATTGCCGACGCCGTCGTATCCGCACTGTTGAGAGAACCAGGGGCTGGAAATCGAGGCTTTTTGCCCTCTGCGATCGGTCGCGTGATCTACTTGACCTAATTTTCCAATTAAGCTCTCAGAAACGAGATTTCCGTCCCAATCATAGGCGTCGTAAGTGTGAGCATAGAGGATCTCTCCTCGAGGAGAAATGCGCGTCACCCTTTTTAGGAACAGGGGATCATAGGTATAGAGAACCTCTCCCTGATTAGCGATTTTCAGGCAAGTCAGACGGTCCATGTCGTCGTAATCTTTTGTCACTTGCAGGCTGCAGGGGAATAACTCTTGAGTGACGTTGCCAAAGGGGTCCACATGTCGCAGGATGGCGATGTTCTGGTTCTCATCGGAGGCGTATCTCAAGTAGCCTAGTTTGTCGTACTCGAAGACGTGATGGATTTTATCATCCGAGGAATCCAGGCGGGCCATGTTGCCAAGAGGATGGTAGGTGTAGAAGAGCGTCACGCTGTCGGGAAGAGTTTTTGTGGAGAGCTTTCCGGAAGGGTAATAAGTATAAGTTGTTGTCCTCTCATCCGGGGTTCCAAAGGCCCGTGTCAGGCTCTCTATCTGATTATTGGGAGTATAGGTGTAGTGGACGGTTTGGGTGTTTTGAAAACGGTCATTTTCATAGACGTGATCTTTGCGATAGAGGAGATTTCCTTGAGGATCGAAAGTCATATCCCGACAGGAGATCGTTGCCGGAAGGGGGTTTAAAATTTCTGTGCGAACAGTGCGCGTCAAGGCGTCTTGAGTTTCGATGGTCGTCATGCAGCGGGGATCGATCGTTGTCGTTTGTAATACTCTTTGACCTAAAGAATTGGTGAAATTTTCGTCATAGGTTGCATTGCTGAAATGGCCTTCGCCATCGCGATGCCAGGTGAGCCTGGAAAAGGAGTCATAGTCGAATGTTTCAATGGCTTCTTTTCCGTTGATGGATCGGGTGATTGTCTCCTGATTTCCGGCGGCATCATAGGAATAATTGATTTTATAAAGGATATTGCCGGAGGCGTCTGTTTTACGCTCTTCTAAAATCCGACCTTCCAAAATCTCTTCTGTAGTGGGTGAAAAGGGGATGATCTGCATTGTGCTTGCAGACTGTGGCGAGCCATCCCAGAGCATCATAGCCGAACTCAGTGACCCGGTCGCAAAATTCTTCTCGGATTTTTCTTCCTGCCCCATCGTAGGAATACTGTTTGACATGGCCCTCTTTGTCCGTCTCGGTGAGAAGATTAAAGGCATTATATGTGAAACTCTCAACAGCTAGGATCGTTCCATCTGCAGAGAAGTAGGTTTTTGAAAGGACTCTGCCAAGGACATCATTTTTGTAATGAATCGTCAGCCCATCGGGATCTGTGTGGCTGCTGAGCATCCCGTTTTTTTCATATCTGAATTGTTCTTTTCCTCCGCCGGGATGGAGAATTTCAGTCTGTGCCCCGTAGGCGTTGTAACGATAGGTTGTGGTGTTCCCAATGGGATCTGTCCGGGTCAGCTCTCGCCCGAAAGGATCATAGGTAGACAGTGTGCTCACTGCTAGGGTAAGCCCATCCACGGATGCAATCGAAGGAAAGTCTGTCTTTGCGACCCGGCTTACAAGGGGATCGTAGGTGTAGTGCGTGCTATTTTGGAAGGGGTCTTTCTTGTGGATCAAGCGATCGTGAAAGTCGTAATCGGAAGAAGACACATGGGTCACGTCATCATGACCTTTTTCTGTAAGCTCTCGCAGACGTCCCTTGGCATCGCGGCGGAATGTCGTATGCATTCTCTTGGAAAAATGGGTGGAGGTCTCCGGGCGGCCTCTTGTGTCAAAAGTATGAATGGCTGTCCGCCCCATGCGGTTGGTTTCAGTGAGAGCATCTCCGCGCTCGTTATAGGTTCTGCAGAGGGTATATGCATGAACTCCTTGAGCATCGAAAACCTCCTCTCGATCCACATTGCCATGGCGGTCATAATTTAAATGGCTCTTTTTGAGGGGCTTTTCGAGGCTGTCTTCCAGATATGTGTCCACAATCCACTCGGGCATATGGAGGAAGGGGGCAGATTGGCGCAAGGTATAAGTCGTCAGGTTCCTTTGCGTGACATTCGCCAGGTCATCCTTATCTTCGCTTGAGCCGTCATCGGCAATTTTCTGAATGAGGTGATGGCCATCATCATAGACGGAAAATTCCCTCAGGATGATTTTATCGCCGTCCTTTGTGAGTTTAGAGGTAACAAGGTTGGTGGTAGGCAGGTAGGAAATGCAAATGACTTTGCCGTCTTCCCCCTCTTCTCTCAGAAGAAAGTTTCTTCCGTCCTCGGAGAATGTTCTTTTGGTTGAGAAGGTCCCCAGAGTTCCTTCTCCGGTCAGATCCCCGGCAAACACTTCTAGAATGGGATTGCCGAAACGGTCGTATTCATACGTTTTTTTATAGAGAGGAATTTGATTACTATCTCTCATTTCAATGGATTTGAGCCATTGGTTATCTGTCCAGGAAAAAGCCTTTTCTTTTTTAAGACTTCCATCCTTTCCAAAATATTGAATTAATGTCGTCAGAAGGTTTTTGGAAAAGTGGTAGACAATGGATGTCCCATCGCTGTTTTTAACAAGGGTCGATCCTTCTTTTTGTCCCGCAATCGCCGGGTGATAGTCCATTTCATAGATGGACTGAAATTCATCTTTGGGACCATCGGGAAAAGACAATTTCAGCACGCGATAATGAGGGGCATCGCCAAATCCGCTATGAAAAGCGGTGAATATGTGATCTTTTCCGGTGTAGGTGACCAAGAGATGGCGGCGGCAGTATCCAAGGCCCTCAAAGCGATAAAAAGGGCTGCTGACGGAGGTGAGCATAGGAGGAGCGACTAAGGGGAAATATTTTTTGCTATGTCCTCTTTTGATTTTTTCTTTGATTGTTGCGTACAGGGGTCTATTTTCATAACCGTAATCCGCAGTGAGTTCAGTGGACGAAGTAAAGTGGCAGGTGCCTTCCTCCGGAGATCCTGAAATGCGCAAGGAAGCATAGACATGGCGTTCTTGAGGATCGAAGCTCTCAACCAAGGCGGGCTGATATTTTTCATAGCGATACTTTAAAATCTTTCCATTAGGAAGGATTTCTTTTTGAAGCAGAAACAGGAAATAAAGATGTTTTCTGGCATCTGTTTTTTCATAAAACCGGATAGCTCCATCAGCGGCATAGATGATGATCCTGTTTTCTTCATAAGAGATGCGTGTATTGCGCAGGTCGTATTTGCCATTGGGCTCATCGCCTACAGCATTGCTGATGCCAAAAGGTGGAGATGACAAAGTTGCTTGAGATCCCGATATCCCAAATTCAAGAGTGGCTCCACTTGGCTCGCTGAGGCGGACTTGCATGGATCCCGGGTAGAATTGCAGTTTCAGATGAGGAAAGAACTGCCACCCTTTGTAATTTGCTACAAGAATGTTATTTAGATAGACCTTGTCATGTTCTTCTTGTTGGTCCACATGAGCGGGAAAATAGCAGGGGATGTGAGGGGGAATATAGATTCTCGTGAGGGCGATGTTTTGAGCACCTTTAACGACAAGATCGGAGTAGCTCAAAGAAGGATGTCCGCTCATGGGGTTGATGATTCCCCCAATAAGATAGCTGGGTTCGCTTGTCAGAGTTGCCAGCTGATCCGGCGTAGACAGGATTAAATCTTCCTGCTCTTCTTCGGCAAAACCGGAAATGGACAGAAGGATGAGAAGCAAACCAAACCAATAGCGCATCGCATTTTTCTCCGATTTACGGATTTGATGAGCTATATGATAACTAAAATGGGTCTATTTTTAACAAAAAAATTTACATATTAAAAACATCTTGACAATTCCTTTTCACGCTCTTTACACTTTGATGGCAAAAATTTCTAACAGGGAAGTTCTTTATGACAACGTTAACACCAGTGACTCAACCTTTATCAGTTTCTTCTCTTAGTCCTACTGAAACGCAAGCGCCTCAACGCCCCGACATCAGACAAATGGATACGCTTTCACCAGTTGAGATTGATCCTATTACAACACTTGTGCAAGAGACCGTTTCCGTGAGACAAGACAAACTGGTCTTTAAACAGATGGACATTCCTTTGTTTGATCTGGATGAAGTGAGTGCCGCTTCAGGGGAAGGGCGGAAGGAACTCATTCAAGGGTTTGGGGATGCGCTCCGCGATGTGGGCTTTCTTGCGATTAAGGCAGAACGGCTGACTCCTTTGGTGAAACAGATGTTTGCCGAGACCGAAGCCTATTTTCACCAATCTCAGGAAGTGAAGATGAGGAATTGGGAAGAAAACAACGGATCGGGCTATTCCCAAACCGGAAGGGAGACAGCGGCAGGAGCTAAACATGCCGATCTGAAAGAGTTTTACCACATTCCTCCCAACTATGAAAAATGGCCAACAAATCGTCCCGAATTTGCTCCGGTGATGCAGAAGTACCACGCAGAACTTTCCGTATGCATCAGGCAATCGCTCTCATTTTTGGCCGAATATCTCAATGAACCGACGGAAGATATCGACATCAGCATGCAGTCTGAAGGGAATCTTTTGCGGCTCATTTATTATCCTGTGCATAAAGAAACCGATCCTGTGGAGGCCATGGGGGCTGCAGCGCATGAGGATTTAAACGCTTTGACTGCGCTTCCACCGGCAACTGCGCCCGGCTTGCAACTGCTGAATAAAGAAGGGGAGTGGGTCGATGTCGTCGCACCAGAAGGGTATCTCATTATTAACACGGGCGAACAGGTGGAGATGAAAACCGCCGGATACATCAAGGCGATACGCCATCGGGTGATCAACCCCGGCGGCCAGTGGACGGATAAAGAGCGCTTTGCCGCTGTGTATTTCGGTTCATGGTCCAGGCAGTATTCGCTAAAACCCTTTGATGGCTGCATCGAGAAAGCATGTGCCGGGATGACCTCGGAAGAGCGTGAGGCCCATTTGCAAAAGTATCCCGATGTGACCGCGATGGATAATTTGATATCGCGGCTGATTGAAATGGGAACGATTAAAGATCCGGGAAGAGAACTCGTCGAAAGTTTACGAACCAAAGGGCTTCTACGCCTTCCCACTGCTGCCCTGAAAGAGACTTATCCCGATTTATTGGGTGATGAGAAGAAATCGCTCATTTGAGGTCTTGGCTCAATCGCAGTGATTGGGGGCGGATTTTTGGGGAGGTACAAAGCGTCTTGCAAGAGATGGGTCAATCCGGTGCAGATCATTTGCACCGCGATGAGCGAGATGAGCATGCCTCCGAGCTTTTGGCAGGCGCGCAGGCCTTTCTGGCCCAAGAAAAGTTTGATGTACGCTGAAAGTAGCAGGATGATAATAGTGGGGATCCAGGCCAGCAGGATGATTGACGACGAGAGCCAGACGTTTCCCAGTTGTTCCGAATAGATCATGATTGTTGCGATTGCCCCCGGACCAGCTATAATGGGGGTCGCCAGCGGTACAATCATCGGCTCTGATCGCTTGTTCTCGAGTTGATCGGATGTGCGAGGGAAGATCATGCCGAGTGCGATAATGAACAGAAGCGTCCCTCCTGCAACCCCGAGGACCGATTGGGAGATGCCCAGCAATTGAAGCACGTTATCTCCAAAAAAATTGAATAAAAGCAAAATGAACAGGGCGATTAAAAGCTCGCGCAGAATGATCCGGCGCTGTTTTTTAACGTTGTATTT
>CAWESW010000093.1:0-39553 GCA_963811735.1 uncultured Verrucomicrobiae bacterium
TCCGCTTGAGCTGGCTGCACTTGCCCAGCCCCCATTGCGCATAAATACCGTCTTGGATTTGCCCGAGCCACCCGTCGAGCGAGTAGCTGCGCACCCGTGGCGTGGTCCCATCGTTGGCTTTGGCGGGGTCGGCCGGGCACCGGTAAATCCCTACGAAGGGTTATACTGCCATTGCATCCCGCGCTGGATATTCGTGGTCGTCGTCTCCCGGGCGTTTCCGACCACCCATGACCCGGGGTTTATCTGGGGTCATCTCCGCAACGCCGTCCCAATAATTCCCAGGCATCCAGTCGTTGTTGTCCATCGTGTACACGCCACCCATGTTGCAATTGCTTGAGGTTGTTCGCGTACAATCCGATAGGTCTTGCACTTGGCGCCGCTCAACGCGGGCAGAAGCAATGCCGCCAGAAGGGCAATGATGGCGATCACGACCAGCAGTTCAATCAAAGTGAATGCAACCTTCTCCTTGTTCCCGACCTCGGCCACGTTGCGTTTGAACAGACCTTTCATACCTGCGGATTTGCGCCGCCCCGGCGTGAAACACGCCAGCACGACTTATCTGCGGCACATTCTGAAGGTTACGCGAGCCGATGTCAAGTGTGTTGCCGAGAGCGGAAATGGCGAAGGCGGCACCGGCAACGATGCCGCAAATGGTGGTAGAGTCGAACTTCATAGGGGGAAACGGGGGTTTAGAGTGGGTTTAGGGTCCCTAGCGCCACCGTAGTGGCACCGTAGTGGCACCGTAGCAGCACCGTATGGGGATGCGGGCGACAAGGCCCATGGCTTGACGGTGAGACGTTTTGGCGACACTACGGGGCGCAAGGGCTTCTTTTGCTCCGGGTGCTGACCGTCTTTTGTGCTTGATGAAGCAGCGGCCACAATAAGCGCTTGCCGTCGCGGGCCGAGAAGAATACATCATCTTGCCCGCTGGCATCGCTGGGGGGTATGGGAAACCGGTTTTGCGCGCGGTCTTCCGAAATGCGCAGACCGGGTGCAGCTCGCAGTGTTTCGTAGGCCTGCTCGAGACTGACAGGCTGGCTGAAAGTGATATTCAATGCCTCAGAATGAGCGCGAAGGACAGGAACGCGCACGCACGTGGCGTTGACCCAGATTTGATCATCCTCGAGGATTTTTCGCGTCTCTTCAAGCATCTTGATCTCCTCTTCGGCATAACCCTCTTCATTGAGAGGGGAGTTGTGCGGAAAGAGATTGAAAGCATAAGGGTGGGGCATCACACTGCGCGCATAGCAGCGGTTTTCAAGATGGGCCAGCGTTTCTTCTTCCAGCTCCCTCATCGCCTGAAAGCCGGCGCCGCTTGCTGCCTGATATGTGGCAGCGACGACGCGCGCGATTTTAAAACGACGGTGCAAGGGGGCAACCGCCATCAGCATAATCGCCGCGCTGCAGTTGGGGCAAGAGGCGATCCAATGATGGTCTTTGAGGACGTGGGAGTTGATTTCAGGAATGACTAATGGAATTTCGGGGTCCATGCGAAAAGCGGAGCTGTTGTCGACGACTCGGACGCCTCGGCTGACTGCAAAGGGAATCCATTCCTTGGCGATTTTGCTGCCCGCGCTGAAAATGGCGAGATCAATCCCATCGAATCCTTCCGGCGAGAGGGATTTGATTGGAATGGACTTTCCTCGAAAGATAACCTCTTTTCCCGCTGAGCGAGGGGATGCAAAACAATGCAGCTCCCTGATTGGAAATTCCCGCCTTTCCAAAACTTTAATCAGCTCTTTGCCGACAGCGCCTGTAGCACCAATGATTGCCAAATTGATGGGTAACATATCCATAGAATAAGAGGATATAACGCAATACATTCTGAAATCAATGGAAAACTTGACCAAGAAATACGATTATGATTTTATTCGAAAGATGAGGTGAAAAATGATTTCTGGGTTAAAGAAGACGTTCCATCGATTTAATTCAGGATATTATAATTATCTTCTTATCTTTCTAATCATTCTGTTCGCATTTAGGCCCTATGAAAAAGGGGTAGCCTATCTGGCCGTCTGGAAAACTATTTTTACCTGTGTGCTTTTAACTGCAATCTTCAACTGTAAGCATCCCCGCAAAGTGAAGATCGCGGCAATCACATTAGCGATTCCGACATTTCTGTTCGGTTGGCTAGAGCTGGTGTATGCTTCGCAAATATGTTTTATTTTTAATGTGCTTTTTACAATTGGGTTTTTATGGGTCTGCACGACATCGATTCTATATGATGTCATTTTGAATGCTAAAGTGACCGTGGAGACATTGAGAGGAGTGGTCTGCGCCTATTTCATGATCGCATTTCTTTTTGCTTATGCCTATTATATCATTGAGTTTTTGATCCCCGGATCCTTCCAACTGATCTTTCGCGATGTTTCCTTTGTCACCTACAGTCGCAATTTGTCGGAAATGATGTATTTTAGTTTTGTGACCTTGCTAACCATCGGATTTGGAGATATCACCCCGATGGGAGACGTGAGCCAAACACTGGTGGTCATCGAAGGGATCATTGGACAGTTCTACATCGCCATTTTGGTGGCGAGGATCGTCTCGGTCTATTCCTTTTATTCAGATAAAAGGCTGCTAGCCAGAGCGCTAAAGAGTATTAATAAGCAGAAGTAAATTTGCCCCATCTATATAATAATGCCCATCTTAAAGGACCTATGCCTATGCGTCAAGCGATTGAAGCTGCTGTTGCCGATGCCATCCGCGCTGCAGAATTTCTGAAAAAACCCTCCAGTCTTGAGTTTATTGAAACGGCCAGCGCCTGGATTGCCGGGTGTTTTGAGGCGCAAGGAAAAATCCTGATTGCCGGAAATGGGGGAAGCCTTTGCGATGCCATGCATTTTGCAGAAGAACTGACCGGAGTGTTTCGAGGAAAGCGGAGAGCGCTTCCCGCCATCGCCCTGTCCGACCCCGGACATTTGACATGCGTTGCGAATGACATCGGATTCGAGGACGTCTTTTCCCGCGCAGTGGAAGCTTTAGGGCGGCCGGAAGATATTCTGATCCTAATGACGACCAGCGGCAATTCTCAAAATATTATTAACGCAGCTCGCTGTGCCAAGGAAAAAGGGATAAGAACGATTGCCTTCCTGGGTAAGTCCGGGAGGGAAAATCCGCGGCGCAATGCGACATGGAGTGGGTCGTTTCCGGATTTGATTATTCCGATCGGATTCAGGAGGCGCACATGGCAGCTATCCATATCATTATCGAAATGGTCGAGAAAAAGCTCTTTTCTCCCGTCCGCCAGCAAGAGACCGCCGGCGCGGCAAATTAGCAAGTTGCTGGTTCTCAGTTTGTTACGTTCCGTTCGCGCGAATTCCTCCTCTATGATAAAATCCAGATCCAAATCAGGATAGAGTTTAATGGATTTAGAGCGCAGCATTCTTGAAATCATCCGAGGCGAAAAGAAAGCCCCGTTGGCATCAGCCGGCCTCAGCGGGCTGAGCGTACTTTACCGCTCTATCATCGCACTGAGAAACTTAGGCTACGACCATGGGGTGCTTTTCTCTGAACAGCTTTCCGTTCCCGTCATCAGCGTCGGCAACATTGTCGTGGGCGGAACGGGAAAAACCCCACTTGTCCATTTACTGGCCAAACGCCTGCAGGATAAGGTCCGTTAGCGATTTTGACCCGCGGATTCCGCTCCCAAATCGAACAATCGGGTCGTATTGAACAAATCTCCAAAGGTTCCGGCCCCCTTCTCCCTGCAGGGGAGTGCGGGGATGAACCTTTCTTTCTCGCGCAAAAAACAAAGGCCTCGATCTGGGTGGGCGCAGACCGCATTTTAAGCGGCCGCAGAGCAATTGCCGATGGGGCAAATTGCCTTCTCCTCGACGATGGAATGCAGCATCGCAGGCTCAGGCGCGATTTTGAAATTGTGATCGTCGATGGGGCGGATCCTTTCTCCAAGGGAAGGTTTTTGCCTTGGGGGCTGTTAAGGGATTCTCCAAAGCGGCTAAAAAACGCGAGTGCAATCGTTGTAACCCATGTCAAAGACACCGCCCATTTTCGCCGCATTCAAACACTTATTTCCCCTTTTAGCAGAGCCCCCCTCATCGGGACTCAAGTAGAGATCTTGAACAAAGATCGATTCTCCCCGCGCAAGATCGGCGTTTTTTGCGGCATCGGGCAGCCGTCCCGTTTTTTACAAACCGCGCGTGACTTAAATCAGGAAATTGTCGACACTCTCATTCTCAGAGATCACGGAGTGCTGCAGAACGGCCAGCTCGAAAAATTCGCAAAAAACTGCCATAAAAAAGGAGCAGAGGCCCTTTTGTGTACAGAAAAGGACTATGTTAAATTATCCCCAAACCTATCATTAGGTTTGGAGATCATCCCTGTCGGGATTGAATTGAAGATCATCGCCGGAAAAGAGCATTGGGAACAACTCATCGATAACATTTTGGATAAGGTCGTCACATGAGCGAAGACATTAAAGTACTCTTGCCAAAGCTAGGAGAGAGCATCCACAGCGCAACAATTGTCCAATGGTTTAAAAGGATTGGCGACCCTGTGAATCTCGACGAGCCTCTTTTGGAAGTCTCTACCGACAAGGTCAATAGCGAGATCCCATCGCCAGCTGCTGGCATCCTTAAGGAGATCCATGCAAATCCTGACCAGGAATTGCAAGTCGGCACTCTCATCGCCGTCATCGGATTAAGCGCACAAGGAAGCGTCAAAGAAGCCCCTCGCGCCCCTGCTGCCTCTCAAGCAACCTCTGCACCTTCGGAACAAAACCAGGAAATGAAGAACTTCTTCTCTCCCGCACTGCTGCGCATTGCAAGAGAGGGCGGGATCGGATTTGAAGAACTCGAGAAAATCTCCGGCACCGGAATGGGCGGTAGGCTGACCAAGAACGACCTGGAAGAATACATCGAGAAAAAATCTGCCTCGCCAAAACCATGTCCGATGGCCGCTAAAGCGGTCATCGCCCCAGCGCAAACAGGTTCAGAAATGGACGTTGAGCGCCTAAAAATGACCGGCATGCGCAAAGCCATCGCCGATAATATGGTCCGTTCTTTCTACGAAGCTCCCCATGCGACGTTAGTCACTGAGGTCGATGTCACCAATGTGATCAAGCTGATCCAAAAAGAAAAAGAAGCGTTTTTGGCCAAGCACGGATTCAAGCTGACGATCACGACCTTTGTCGCGAGAGCGATCAGCAGAGCTCTCCAAGAATACCCTCTGATTAACTCTTCTTTGGAAGGGGACACCATCTTAGTCAAACGCTTTGTCAATCTGGGCGTTGCCGTCAGCGTCGAACAAGGGCTGATGGTTCCCGTCGTCAAACACTGCCAGCGCTTAGGCTTGACCGCAATCGCCAAAGCGATCAGCGAACTTTCCTCCAAAGCCAGAACCGGTAAATTGGCTCCGGACGATGTGACGGACGGAACGATCACCGTCACCAATTTCGGCATGTCCGGCGTGCAGATCGGCGTCCCGATCATCCGCTATCCCGAAGTCGCCATCGTCGGCGTCGGCGCCACCTACAAAAGAGTCGTTCCGCTTGAAGATGACGTGCTCTCCATTCGTTCCTTGATGTACGTCTCACTGACATTCGACCACCGCGTTCTCGACGGCATGTACGGATGCGGCTTTTTGGGAGCCTTGAAAAAGCATCTAGAAGAAGACGTTAAAATCGATTAATCATGAGAAAATTCCTCCTATTTTTTCTCGTTCTTTCGTCAACACTGCTCGCCAAAGAAAAGAGCGGCCTGCTGTTTGTCGGCTTCGACGCCGGAGAGGCCAACATCTGGGTGCAAGTCCTTAAAAACTGGGAAGGCGCCCCCGATGCACAGGTCCTCGTGATGTCCACGGCTTCCAAGGTCGCAAAAGACGCCGGACTTGATCACGTAATAGAAATTGAGTCGTTGGGAATTACCCTGAACAACCAGCGCCTTTCCGAGCTCAGCTCTACCGATTTAGAAAAGATCGAAACTCTCTGTGCCTCTGTTCTCGTGACAGGGATGTACTCAACCCCTGCAAGGCAGATCGCTGAGGTATTTGCCGCAAAGGGGAGCAAAGTGATCGCAGCGTGGGATAATTTTTCGACCTACGATAAACTTCCCGCCGACCTCGTTGCCAATGTCGAAAAGATTGTCCGTGTCGCTGATCGGATCCTCGTTCCTTCTCATGAGATTGCCCATGACCTCAACGAGCGGTTTCACATGGATAAAGCCATCGCCGCCGGACAGCCGACGTTAGAGATGTGGGAAGCAAAAATTGCCCAGGTTGACCGCAAAGCAGCCCTTTCAAAAACCCATTTTTGTCCTTGCGCACCCATTCTCACTTATATCAGCGGGTACGAAGAAAATGGAAACGGCTATCACGACTCCTTCGTCACTTTTGCACACAGTTTGAACATGCTAAAAACTCCGCTCCAGGTCATTGTCCAGCTCCATCCGCGCTCCGACGGAAGTTTTGAACAGAAAATCCTCGCAGATTTCACTTCTCAAAATCCCCGTTTCCCCAGGTATTTTATCTCCAATGGCAAACAGCTCTCGACCTTCGAGTCCGTGGCGGTTTCCGACCTCGGCGTCTGTCAGCGCTCCACGGTCGCCATTCAGGCCCTGTTCGCAGGCAAACGCTTCATGCACATCGATGTTCCTGGTACGCCCTTTTCCCACTTTGCCATTGAAAAGCAGCTCATCCCCCAATGTCTTTCCTCCGATGAGGCCGCGCTTTACATCTCCGCACACCTCAAGGATCCCGTCAACACTGCTGCACTCTATGAGCAAGCGGGAATCCCTCAAAAATCCACTCAAATTTTTCGCGCGATGTTGAACAATCTAACTCATTAGAGCTGCGATAAGAGACAGTCTCTAAGATCTTTTGCGACATCGACCTTTGTTCTGCGGAAAGCAGGATGATCATTCATCGCATTGAATTTCTTTCCAAATTGCTTCGAAACGAGCTGCGTGAGCGCTTGAACATGATGGGGAGGCGCATAAACGATCCTGTCATCCAGCGTGGATTGTTGCGTCACTGGATCGATAAAATAATCGCGCACCGTCGCCCACTCGGAAGCGATTGTCGGCACACCCAATTTGGCAGCTTCCAGATACGTTAATCCCGGCAGCTCGCAGAACGCAGGATGCAAATGCGCTCCGGCGTTTTGGTAGGCGCTAATAAGCATTTCCATCGGAAGCTTTCGTCCTCCTGGCATGGGAAGAATCCTCAAGGCTCCCTCTTGCGCGCTTGCAAGATGCTGGCTAATCACCAGAGTCGGCGCTTTTCTCCATTTTTTGATCGCCTCAAGGCACATCAGCTCGTATTGAGGGTAAAAGCTCTCCGTGGCGATAAAGACAAGCGGAATGTCGAGATCCCGCATCGCCAGGATCGAACCGAGCTGATTTTTACGCAGCTCGATGCGGCCCACTTGAAGGACGTATTCTCCCTCTGTCAAACCCGTCCATTGCAAAAAGGAGGTGTTTTTTTGCTCAACGCACTCATCGGGGATTCCGCTATCCAAATAGATCGTCTTTGCATGACAGCCTGGGCTGTCCCGCAGTAGCGTCGCGTGCTCGGTCGCCGAGGTCGCGATGCAAATTTCAGCTTTTTCCAAAATGGGGAAGTTTTCTTTAAAAAGAGGCGATTGCGAATAGGGAAAAAAATCCACAATTCCCGGGTCTTCCAAGAGTTGTTCGAGGTGATAAAAACAAAATCCTTCCTTTTGGGCAAGGCAAAGACCGACAAAGTTCGCAAAGCCATAGCACGTGCTATAATACTGGTCCCGTCAGCGTGAAATCCCACAACGCCAAAGCGTTTCCCGTTTTGACAAACCGTGTCAAAATCCTCTCTCAGATCGAGCGACGTGTTGGACAAGAAAATAAAATCGGCATCGAGGATTTCTTGCGCCGTTTTGCCAACGACCACATTTTGCCCGATTGCTTTGAGTCCCTCACAGAAAGCGTAAAGAGCCGCCAAATCGCCGCCCCACTTCGCTTCCGTCTTTCTCGTCACAAAGCCAATTATCATGGGTTTTTTTTACCCCTGCGCAGAAGAGTAAGCCGGCTCACCATCAAAATTGTAGAGATTTTCCATGCAGATCACATCGTAGCCTGTGTGATGCACCTCTTGCAGCGTTTTGAAGATATCCTCAGGAGTGACATGCAGATCTTTGGACTTATGCATAAAGCGCAAACGATACTGATCGACGCAAAAAGTCTCCGGATGTCCTTCGGGCCATACGCGAACGCCCCTATTGCTAATCATCTTTAGAGTGAGCGGGCTCCACTGCTTTGAAGAGACTTGCTTGATCAAGCTCTCCGCAGTGTCTTTGGAATAGACAAAGACATCCACACCCATGAGCTCTCTCTTGACAGGAGCAGGCGCGCTATGGGGGGGAAGCGTGGCGAATTTTTTCGAACTTTCGTAGGAGACGGCAGGAAGATGCTGGGGTTTCTGACCCAGGCACTTGACGACGGCGTTCGCAAACTCTTTTGTGCCCACTTTTTCTTTGCTCAGACCTTCTTTGAAAATGTCATAGGTATGAAAACCCTCTTCGATTGTGCGCAGCCAGGCGTTATGGATCCTTTCTGCGGTCTTTGTTTCTCCGAGATAGACGAGCATCATCACACTAGCGAGCATCAAGCCGGAGGGATTGGCCATGTTTTGGCCTGCTCGCCGCGGGGCCGAGCCGTGGATCGCCTCGAACATCGCACCCTTATCGCCGATGTTGGCAGAACCCGCGATCCCCACCGAGCCGGAAATCTGAGCGGCAACGTCAGAGAGGATGTCGCCATATAAGTTGGGCATGACGATCACATCGAAGACCTCCGGAGTGTCGGCGAGTTTGGCCGCGCCGATGTCGACAATCCAATGTTCGTTGATAATGTCGGAATACTCCTTGGCGATCTCATCGAATACTTTGTGAAAAAGCCCATCGGAAATCTTCATGATGTTGTCTTTGCTGAAGCATGTTACCTTTTTCCGGCCGTAGTGGCGGGCGTATTCAAAGGCGTATCGGATGATCTTTTCCGATCCCGGACGAGAAATGATTTTAAGAGATTTTTGAACATCGGGGGATTGACGGTACTCAATTCCAGCGTAAAGGTCCTCTTCATTTTCCCTCACGACCACAACGTCCATGCCCGCATGCCGCGTATCGACAAACGGCGCGTAGGCGACGCAAGGGCGGACGTTGGCATAGAGGCCGAGCGTCGTTCGGACCGTCACGTTCAAGCTTTTAAAGCCACCACCCTGAGGAGTCGTAATCGGAGCCTTAAGAAATGCTTTTGCATGCCGGATCGTATCCCAGGATTTGGGCTCGATCCCGGTCAACACCCCTTTCAAATAAAGTTTTTCTCCGATCTCGATCACATGCTGCTCGAGAGGAGCACCCGCCTCGTTCAAAACATGCAAAGTAGCGGCCATGATCTCAGGGCCGATTCCATCTCCAAAGGCAACAGCGATAGGGATTTTTGACGAGGACATGCTTTCTCTCCAGACTGATGATTCAAAACCCTGGTTTTAAATTTTTTTATGTAAGAGTGCAAGTAAAAACCCATTCCCGTATACTCTGAGCTAAATATAGGGTAGTTTTTTTTCAATGCTCATAGAACTTCTTAATGAACAACGCCGCAATATCGAGCATTACTTCGAGAACCTCGATGTAACTGCAGTCGACAAAGTTGTGCAAGAATGCCTCAATACCAAAGGACTGATCGTCTTTACCGGTGTCGGCAAGAGCGGGATCATCGCCGAAAAAATCGCCATGACGATGATTTCGACGGGGACCAAAGCGCTTTATCTGCCACCGACCAATTTTCTCCATGGCGATATCGGGATCCTCTCAGAGAGCGACCTATTTGTTTTGATGAGTCGAAGCGGGGAAACGGAAGAACTGCTCAATCTGATCCCTTTTGCAAAAAAACGGGGAACCCGTTTGCTTTCGATTGTGTCAAACCCTCACAGCCGCCTCGCCAAGCAATGCGATTTGTCTGTCAATCTCCCTTTCGAGAAGGAATTGTGCCCCTTCGATCTGGCGCCGACCTCCTCGACGACCGTACAGCTCCTCTTTGGCGATTTGCTGGCGATCGCCCTCATGCGCTCCAAAGGCTTCGACCTTTCCGCCTACGCCCTCAACCACCCCTCCGGAGCGATCGGCAAAAAGATCCTGATTACCGTCGACGATCTGATGTACAAAGACCATCATGTCCCTCTTGCTAAACCTACCGACCGCCTCCTCGATGTCCTCGTCGAACTGACCAACAAAAAGTGCGGCGCGCTTCTCATTGCCGACGAGCAAAAGAATTTTCTGGGCATCTTTACGGACGGCGACCTGCGCCGCGCCTTGCAGACGCAAGGGTCCGATGTGCTGCAAAAACCGATGAGCGAGCTAATGACGCCAACAGCTTTGACGATTGAGAAAGAAACGCTCGCCTGGGATGCGCTCAAGATCATGCAAAAAGATCCCAAAAAATTCGTCATGGTCCTTCCCGTTCTCGAAAACCGAAAAGTGGCAGGAATTTTACATATGCATGAAGTTGTTCGAGCAGGGATTTCGTGATAGATGTCGCTCATTGGAGTTGGCAAGGATGGACGGTGATCGGACTGCTCTTCAGCAGCATCCTTCTATCAAAACGGTTCAAAACCATTCCCCGCGATTTGATATTTGCGATTGCGGGATTGCTCACAGCAATGAGCGGCATCATTACTTCAGAGCAAATTTACCGATCCCGCAGTCAATCAAGTAATGATGACCCTCCTGGGAATTTGGCTTTTGGGCCGAGCAATGCATCAGCAACGTGTATTTCCATTTTTTTCCCGCAAAGTGTTACCCCTGCCCTTTTCCGCAATAGGATTCGATAATGCGTATCGTAACTGTTCTGAATTGCAAGCGACTCTCTGGAAAAAGATTGTCATAGCCGCTCTCTTGTTTGCAGCCATTTTTTCAGCGATCGCCGGACTGCCGATTGGTACCGCGTTTTTTTGCGCAGGAATCGCAACGCTTGCCATCCGCGCATTTCCAATCAAACGAACGTTCCTTGAAGAATTCCCCCTTCCTATCCTGCTCGAATTCTTCAGCGCCTATTTGTTCTATTTTGCGCTTTCACAAAGTGGGCTAAGTGCAGGATTGGCTAACCTGATCCCATCCCTATCCCTCTACTTCGCCTTGCCGCTTTTCTTCGTTCTGGCCCAATTCATCTCGTACTTTATGCCTCGCTCTGTTGCCTTTGCGGTATTATTTTCGATCGCATCATCTCATTTTTCCGGACACTCCGGAGAAGTGCTGGTCACAGGGATCGCCATTGCACTATCCACTGCGTTGCCGCTCTTCGAGAATCACTTAGCCAAAGTTTACAAGTTGATTCGATCAGGGGCAAAAAGTTGAAATGGGTAAAGTATGCGGAAAAAGAAATGACCTTGAGCTTTGCTGAAGCCCAAGGCCATTTTTTGAATCAATTTCGAAAAAAAACTATTTGAATACTGGGGTGATTACAACTTCTTTGCCACACTCGATCGTGTGATTAGAGCCCTCTTCAAAAGATTGATTGTTTTTTACGATCTTAAAAGCAAAATTCTTAAATTCGTTAGAGGCGATCTCGAAACACCAGCTGTCAGCTCCGGTGTTTTTTAACTCGATTCCTTGTTCCCAACTCATTCCAGGACCTTCTCCACGAATAAAGAGTGTATTTCCATAGCCTGCGTCATATTTGACGTGAACGGTCGTTGTTGCAGGTGCAACAGGAATTTGTTTTTCAGGCTGGAGAGCAGAAGAAGCGCTTACAGCATTGGAATCTTGTTCGTTTGTCTCCTTCAAAGGGATCAGAACTGAAACTTCTGCGCATTCACTGTGACGCATTTTGATATTATTAAGATCAAAAGACTTATTACCCATCTCTTTCTCAGAAACATTTATTTTTCGTCGTACTTCCCTGGGGGGTTTTTGACTGTCGTCCGTTTTGCTTCCTCTAATAACAATTAAAACTTCCACTACTTTCGAGATGTGAGTAGGTGTGCCCAAAAACTCTCGATTTTCTAGGTTAAAATATTTTTTTATGTCAAAGGGTTCTTCTTTCTCAGATGCCTCCATCTGCTCAATCTCAATGTATGTTGCTATAGTGGAAGATGCGGCGTAAATAGAAACATCCCTTGCCTGTTCATAACGCTTTCCGAAATAGCTTTGATAAGGCATATCATCAGACACTTTTGAAGCATCGATTTTTCTGCATTTTACTGCAGGATGGTCCATAACTATGACAGCACTATTTTCATCTTCAACGTATAGAACATCAAGAGGAAGCCCCAAAAAGAAAGTTTGAGCAGCAAAATCCATTTTAGCGAGAGTCTCTAGATCAATTGGATGACTCTCGAATTTTCCCGAGGCGTCCAAATGACACTTGCAGGCTTCGTTTCTAGAAGTGACTGTTCTCGTTGTAAAAGAAGATACCTCTGGGTGGCCTAGAACGTCGCGTCTTTCAGAAGAATGGGAGATATAACTTCCAATTCCGTTTCCTGGAGGTGTGTAAGTGGATGTAGAAATTTTAAACATTTTTTTACCTCAATTGTTCGGGTTTAAAAAATTTATGATAATATGTTAGTTGTTTAAAAATTAAAAGTCAATTTAAAATCGATAAATTCAGAATAATAATGCAATAAACTAAGGCGCTGATGTTTGCAAGTTAGATAAATATGTTAAAAGTGTGTCTCCAAATTGAGTCTTCTTCGACCCCTGGGGCTTTCACGCTAGCCGAAACAGTAAAAACTTTCTTTACAGAGTACTAGTGGTCCGCAACAAAAGTTTTTAAGAAATTTGACCCATCTTTTGCCGCATCTTGCAACCCCGAAAAACCTGCCTACATAGCCATGTATGTCTGGTTTTTGGGCGCAACCTGCGCCAAAATCTGGGCGCAAATTTCTTTAAAAACTTTTGTTACGGACCACTAGGCAAAAAACCTTGCAAATTTGTTTTAACAAGCCTTTAATTACTTTGTAACAAGGTGCGCAACACAAATACAGGCGAGGTCTGAACATATGGAGTTATTCAATTTGGGGACGTGGCTCGTCGTCCTCGTATTCTGCATCGGCTATTTGGCAATCATTCTCGAACACTATATCCGCGTCAACAAAACGGCAGTCGCCCTTCTCATCGCTGTCCTTTGCTGGTCGATCTATCTCGTCACCAGTATGGTTCCTGTCAGCGATAACATTAAGGCATTGGGACATCACGTTTCGGAAGTGTCGCAGATCATCTTCTTTCTAATGGGAGCAATGACCCTTGTCGAATTAGTAGACAGCCATCGCGGATTTAAAATCATCACCGACAAAATCCGAACAAAGTCCAAGAGAAAAATGCTCTGGATTGTGGCGATATTCGCCTTTTTTCTTTCCGCGATCCTCGACAATCTGACGACGACAATTCTCATGGTCTCCTTGCTGCGCAAACTTGTCCCACAGACCAAGGAGCGGTTTCTTTTATGCTGCATCGTCGTCGTCGCAGCCAATGCAGGAGGAGCGTGGACGCCGATTGGAGACGTGACCACGACAATGCTGTGGATCAACGGACAGCTTTCCACACTTGCGGTGATGAAATCCCTATTTCTTCCTTCCATCGTCTCACTCCTAATCCCATTAACGTGGTATACCTGGAGAACAAAAGGACGTCTTACAACCCAAACCTTGACCAAAGAAGAAACAAAGGAAATGCCCGGGGCTAAGCTCGTGTTCTATCTTGGTGTTGGAGGGCTGGTGTTTGTTCCTATCTTTAAAACGCTGACCGGACTGCCCCCTTTTATGGGGGTCATTCTAGCCCTAGCTGTTCTATGGCTAGTGACCGATTTAATGCACTATCCGCATGAAAATAGACTGCAGCTGCGCGTTCCGTACGTTCTGACACGCGTCGACACCTCCGGGGTCCTGTTCTTCCTTGGTATCCTGCTCTGTGTCGATGCCTTGCAGACCGCAGGGATCCTGCAGGTGATCGCCGATTGGCTGGATGCAGCGGTCAGCAGCAAAGCGATGATCGCCACCCTCATCGGGTTCTTTTCCGCAATCATCGACAACGTCCCCCTTGTAGCCGCCACTATGGGAATGTACCCCCTTCAAAATTATCCTATGGACTCCTCCTTCTGGCACATGATCGCCTATGCCGCAGGTACTGGAGGGAGCATGTTGATTATTGGCTCTGCAGCAGGCGTTGCCTTGATGGGGATGGAAAAGATCGATTTCATCTCCTACATGAAAAAAGCGACCATTCCGGTCGCTTTTGGATACCTTGCTGGGATGGGAACCTACATTTTGATCGAACCTTTCCTGAAATAATTTTCTGGTAAATCGATTTTAAAAAAACGCCCTCAGAAGTAATTCTGAGGGCGTTTTTTGTAATTGTAAAAGTTAATTTTAGAGATGATCTTAGCTAAATTTTCGGAAAAGATTTGCTGAAAATTCAGGGAATTATGTATGTTCTTACTTCCTTTTGAAAATATCCTAAAGATAACTCAACAAGGAAAAGAGTCAACTCGATTGACTCAAGATCTCTTAACATCAGAAGTGAAGTGATGTGCAAGCAAAACAAAGCTTGTGCGGATAAGTGAGTAACAAAACTCAACTTATTTGCCTGTAAATTTTTTTGTTTTATATATTTAAGGCAAATTGTCAAAGATTTTTCTTTGAGAATTTGATCTTGGTTCAGATTGAATGCTGGCAGCGTGGATGAGGCATGCAAGTCGAACGAAGCTCTAGGGCAACTTGGAGCTTAGTGGCGGAAGGGTTAGTAATACATGAATAACTTGCCTTTTACCTGGGGATAACGGCTGGAAACGGCCGCTAATACCGAATGAGGTGGTCGAGGGAAACCTTGGCCTATCAAAGTAGGGGACTCTGAAAGGGGCCTTGCGGTAGAAGAGAGGTTCATGGGATATCAGCTAGTTGGTGTGGTAAAGGCGCACCAAGGCTAAGACGTCTAGGCGGATTGAGAGATTGACCGCCAACATTGGGACTGAGATACTGCCCAGACTCCTACGGGAGGCTGCAGTCGAGGATCTTTCGCAATGGGCGCAAGCCTGACGAAGCGACGCTGCGTGAGCGATGAAGGCCTTCGGGTCGTAAAGCTCTTTCGCGCAAGAACAAGGAAAGGATGTGAATAACATTCAGACTTGAGGGTACTGCGTAAAGAAGCACCGGCTAACTCCGTGCCAGCAGCTGCGGTAATACGGAGAGTGCAAGCATTAATCGGAATTATTGGGCGTAAAGGGCGCGTAGGCGGAAGGATAAGTCAGATGTGAAATTCCGAAGCTCAACTTCGGAGCTGCATTTGAAACTATCTTTCTAGAGGATTGACGGAGAAAACGGAATTCCACGTGTAGCGGTGAAATGCGTAGATATGTGGAAGAACACCTGTGGCGAAAGCGGTTTTCTAGTTTATACCTGACGCTGAGGCGCGAGAGCAAGGGGAGCAAACAGGATTAGATACCCTGGTAGTCCTTGCCGTAAACGATGTATACTTGATGTAATTGGGCTCAACCCTGATTGTGTCGAAGCTAACGCGATAAGTATACCGCCTGGGGAGTACGCTCGCAAGGGTGAAACTCAAAAGAATTGACGGGGGCCCGCACAAGCAGTGGAGCATGTGGTTTAATTCGATGCAACGCGAAGAACCTTACCCAGGCTCGAAATGTAATGGACGATATCAGAGATGATATTTTCCGCAAGGACCATTATATAGGTGCTGCATGGCTGTCGTCAGCTCGTGCCGTGAGGTGTTTGGTTAAGTCCAGCAACGAGCGCAACCCTTATCATTAGTTGCCAACACGTAAGGTGGGGACTCTAATGAGACTGCCTAGGTTAACTAGGAGGAAGGTGAGGATGACGTCAAGTCCGCATGGCCTTTATGTCTGGGGCTACACACGTGCTACAATGGTCGGTACAGAAGGCAGCAAGACCGCAAGGTGGAGCAAATCCGTAAAGCCGATCACAGTTCAGATTGTAGTCTGCAACTCGACTACATGAAGTTGGAATTGCTAGTAATGACGTGTCAGCAACAACGTCGTGAATACGTTCCCGGGCCTTGTACACACCGCCCGTCACATCATGGGAGTTGGTTTTACCCGAAGTCGATGACTTAACCGCAAGGGAAGAGTCGCCTAAGGTAAGGCCGATGACTGGGATGAAGTCGTAACAAGGTAGCCCTATCGGAAGGTGGGGCTGGATCACCTCCTTTAAAGGACAAACTACTCACAGTAGTCCTTAAGGTTGAGACAAGCTTTGTTTTGCCCACATCACTTCTCTTCTGCTGTTAAGGCAGAGAAATGGTTAGCCGCAAGGTTAGCTAAGTTATCTTGAAAATCGAAAGAGTCAGAAAGAAAAATCTCAAAAATATAAAGCGACCAATTAAAAAGTGGTAAATCAGTAGGTAAAACTTCTGATCGCAACAATTCACTGATGAAAATTGGCGCTTGAGAATAAGAAGAACGACTAGTGTTTAGGTACACTAGCCGTTCATGAAAATGTTTTATGTAACATTGGCGAAAAATCAAAGTAAGTATCCCGGATAGGTAAACTCATAATCCGGGAGTGCAAGTTAGCAGCTAAAAAGTTTTTGTGATCAAGCTGTTAAGGGCTGTTGGTGGATGCCTTGGTATCGATAGGCGATGAAGGACGTGTAAACCTGCGAAAAGCTTCGGAGAGCCGGAAAAGGCGTTGACCCGGAGATGTCCGAATGGAGAAATCCAGTGGGAGTAATATTCCACTATCGTTAGCTGAATACATAGGCTAACGAGGCGAGACCTGCCGAAGTGACACATCTCAGTAGGCAGAGGAGAAGAAATCTATAAGAGATTCCCATAGTAGCGGCGAGCGAAGTGGGAAGAGCCCAAACCGGTAATTCTATTACCGGGGTTGTAGGGCCAGTCATAAAGTTAACGTAGACCTAGCAAAACGGCATGGGAAGGCCGGCGACACAGGGTGAGAGCCCCGTATGCGAAAGGAAAGCGTTAGCGAGATTGGTACCTGAGTAAGACCGGACACGTGAAACCCGGTCTGAATCTGGGGGGACCACCCTCCAAGGCTAAATACTCATCGATGACCGATAGTGAACCAGTACCGCGAGGGAAAGGCGAAAAGAACCCCTGTTAGGGGAGTGAAATAGAACCTGAAACCAGCAGCTTACAAACGGTCGGAGGCCTATGCCCCTTTTAGGGGAACGGCTGACGGCGTGCCTTTTGCATGATGAGCCAGCGAGTTAAGCTATATGGCAAGGTTAAGGGACATACGTTCCGGAGCCAAAGCGAAAGCGAGTGTGAATAGCGCGTTTAGTCATATGGCTTAGACACGAAACCAAGTGATCTATCCATGACCAGGATGAAGCACGGGTAACACCGTGTGGAGGTCCGAACTAGTGTCTGTTGAAAAAGCCTTGGATGAGTTGTGGATAGGGGTGAAAGGCCAATCAAACTTGGAGATATCTTGTTCTCTCCGAAATAACTTTAGGGTTAACCTCAGCAAAATCGACTCGGGGGTAGAGCACTGGATCCACAAGGGAGGCTACCGCCTTACCGAAGGGAACCAAACTCCGAATACCGGGAAGAGAGCTGGGAGATAGACTGTGGGGGATAAGCTTCATAGTCAAAAGGGGAACAGCCCAGATCGTCGATTAAGGCCCCAAATTCTATGCTAAGTGAGTAAGGAAGTAAAGTTTCAAAGACAGTTGGGATGTTGGCTTAGAGGCAGCCATCATTTAAAGAGTGCGTAACAGCTCACCAATCGAGAGACTTTGCGCCGATAATAGACGGGACTAAAGCATAGAGCCGAAATCACGGGTGTGCAGTAATGCACGCGGTAGGAGAGCGTAGTATGTGCGGTGAAGATATACCGTAAGGAGTGTTGGAGCGCATACTAGTGAGGATGCATGGCATGAGTAAACGATTAAGGAAGTGAAAATCTTCCTCGCCGAATACCTAAGGTTTCCAGGGTAAAGTTCGTCTTCCCTGGGTTAGCCGGACCCTAAGTCGAGGCTGAAAAGCGTAGATGATGGAGAGCAGGTTAAACATTCCTGCGCCACCGTAGACTATGACGATGAGATGACGAAGTAAGTTAAGCGTGCGGACGATTGGAAATGTCCGTTTTGTTATGAGGCCGGCCTGTAGGAAAATCCGCAGGCGCAAAGCTAGGTAGCAAACAAGGGGAACCTTCGGGGGAACCGATGGCGTAGCGCGATGCTTCCAAGAAATAGTCTCTAGTCGTCGAAGGTGACCGTACCAAAACCGACACAGGTGGGTGTGATGAATATTCTCAGGCGCGCGAGATAACTCTCGTTAAGGAACTCTGCAAATTACCCTCGTAACTTCGGGAGAAGAGGGGCCGGAAAACGTGATTGCCTTCGCGGTGAAAGCGAGATCCGGCCGAAGAGAAATGGCCCAGGCGACTGTTTAACAAAAACACAGCACTATGCAAAGTCGTCTAAGACGACGTATATGGTGTGAAGCCTGCCCAATGCCAAAAGGTCAAAAGGAGATGTTAGTCCGCAAGGGCGAAGCATTGAATTTAAGCCCTGGTGAATGGCGGCCGTAACTATAACGGTCCTAAGGTAGCGAAATTCCTTGTCGGGTAAGTTCCGACCTGCACGAATGGCCTAACGATCTGGGCACTGTCTCAACGGGAGACTCGGTGAAATTGTAGTAGCGGTGAAGATGCCGTTTACCCGCAACAAGACGGAAAGACCCCGTGAACCTTTACTGTACTCTGATATTGGCTTCTGACTTTCCATGTGTAGGATAACTGGGAGACATTGAAGCGGGCTCGTTAGGGCTCGTGGAGTCACCGTTGAAATACCAGTCTTGGAGAGTCGGAAATCTAACGATATTTCATGAAACTGGAAATCGGACAATGTCAGACGGGCAGTTTGACTGGGGCGGTATCCTCCTAAAAAGTAACGGAGGAGTCCAAAGCTTACCTCATCGCGGTTGGCAATCGCGAAAAGAGCGTAAAGGTATAAGGTAGGTTAACTGCGAGACCAACAAGTCGAGCAGATACGAAAGTAGGGCTTAGTGATCCGGCGGTAGAAAGTGGAATCGCCGTCGCTTAACGGATAAAAGGTACTCCGGGGATAACAGGCTTATCGCCACCAAGAGTTCATATCGACGTGGCGGTTTGGCACCTCGATGTCGACTCATCGCATCCTGGGGCTGGAGAAGGTCCCAAGGGTTTGGCTGTTCGCCAATTAAAGCGGTACGCGAGTTGGGTTCAAAACGTCGTGAGACAGTTTGGTCCCTATCTGTTGTGGGCGTAGGATATTTGAGAAGAGCTGCTTCTAGTACGAGAGGACCGAAGTGGACGAACCAATGGTGTGCTGGTTGTACTGCCAAGTGCATAGCCAGGTAGCTATGTTCGGAAAGGATAAGCGTTGAAAGCATCTAAACGCCAAGCCTCCTTCAAGATAAGATATCCCAATGAGACCCCCGGAAGATGACCGGGTTGATAGGTTGGATGTGTAAGCACAGCGATGTGTTGAGCTAACCAATACTAATCGGTCCATTGGCTTGATCACTTTATTTTTCATCAACGGCATAAGTCTTATTCTTAAGACTTGGGTCATTGATGACGCAGCTAATGCGTCAATGAAGCATAAAACAGAAATCAAGCGTCAATTTTCATTAGTGAGATAAGATTCTCAAAGACTCTTTCGAAGATCAAGATTTAGTCTTGGTGGCAATAGAGAAGGGGAAATACCTGATCCCATACCGAACTCAGAAGTCAAGCCCTTCATCGCCAATGGTACTGTACACAAGAGTACGGAAGAGTAGGTCGCTGCCAAGCTTTTATTTCGCCTCAGTCATCGCAAGATGACTGAGGCTTTTTTTCGCTTTAGTCTGATCCTATTTTTCTGAACTATTGTCGCTTGATGAATGTTGGGCATAAAATCAATATTTATGCGCCTGTGTGATATAGCTGTTTTTTTTAACCCGCTTTAACTTTTGTTCTTAGTGAACTGGATAGAATTTCCCTTTTATCGATCGTGTAAAAATCTTTTTTCAACGCATCGTTATAAATAGATTCACAACGAAAAATTTGTTTACTATATTCAGCTCTTGTCGCAACAGCAAAATCAAATACCGCTTTTACCGTCGATATTTTATTACTATGCTGAGGCGTTCCTAAAACAACGATTTCAATAGTATCACCAAGTGCATCACTAAACGAACGGCGTTCTTTGGGGGGAGCACAGATAACAGCTAAAGCAGAGTTGATAATTCTATCGACCAAAACACCCGCGTAGATTGCATCTTTTGCTGCGCCTGAAAATCTAAAACTATCCAGCTTTTTTGTACTAAATGCCCATGCAAGAGCCTCGACAGGTAATGCAAATGTACATTTAAGAATAACTTTTGCTGTTTGAATCAATAAGCCAAAAGCATAGATAGGAATTCTTCCTGCACATGAAACTCTATCTACCGTATGCCTGCACAATAAATCTAATCTATTATCCCATTTTTCAGCCTGAGCTTTTATAGCGAGCTTTTCCTCGCGCTGCTTATTTTTTGTCATTTGCTGATTACGGATCTTTTGTTCAGCTTGCGCTTGCTGACCCCAATTTTCTCCTTGGGGAACTTTTGTTAATCCTTTTACTGGCATAGGACCATCTCCTTTTTGTTTTATATCTTTATTATACAGTTTAATTGTTAATATTTTGTTAAGTTTTTGCGGCCGCTTTATTAAATAATTATTTATCTTACTCGCTGTAAATTATTTAAGTGAAAATGGGGATAGAAATATTATTTACAATTCATATATCCAGCTCTGATATTTGATAATGAACGTGTTAAGTTATTCTAACCCATGGTTATAAAAATTGTGAATATAAGTCATTGGTTTTAAAAGCATTAAAATAATTATCACTCTCAATGCTCTGTTGGGGAATAGCTGATCTAGATGCGGGTTTTAGATCTGGAAAATGAAGTTCATACCCTCTAAGGGCGCGCTGTTAACGCGACCGTGAGAGCATCGTGAAGGGGGCCATTAAAGCTAAAGCTTATCCATAAGAACCAACTCGGCCTTTACCGGCCCCAAAAAGGAGCGCAATAAACTCTTTCCTAGCTCTAAAAATTCTCATGTTAAGTGCCCTCTTTCCAATATTAACTTATCCAACTCAATATCAACTGACTGCGTCTGCTTTCGTTTTTAATAAATCACTTAAATTGATTGGCGCTGTTTTTGATGTTATAATTTTACTATAGCTTTGGTTTTTAGTATAATTTCGGTTCAATCGAATCAATAACCTGAGGGATTATGAGCATTAGTTTTTGTGAAGTCGGTAGTGATGTAGGCAAAGCGATTTACATTGATTACATTAAATCAAATAAAAACACCACGGGCACTCAACTCTTTCGCCAAGCGGCTGAGAAAAGCTTTAGTACCCCCGGCATAGATGGCCGGATTATCTTAGATGCCGTTTGGGGCTCTCATCTTTTTCACCTGAAAATGGGTTTTTGCCCTCCTGTGGACAGAAATGTGTCCGCGGAAGAAATGTATGGTTTGACAGAGATGATGCAAGTGGAAAAATTTATCAAAGGGAGAACGACATTAGAGGGTTGGGTCAAGAAAGTTCTTGCTGTGGAATTAAACAGAGATCCTAAAAGTCTCACCGGAGAGGATCTGAATCAAAACCGTCAGTATCTTGCCAATCTTCTCAATGACAAATTTCCTGCCGTCGATAGTTTTGCTTATCGGTTGGCCAATACAGTTGTGAAGTATAAAAGTGCCTACCGCAATAGAATGAGCACAAAGAGCCTTGTCGAATACCTCCATCGTGGTCCTGAATCTTTGCCAGCAGAAAGAATGGAGCTCACTGAAGAAGGGCGGTTTAGATGGAAGGCTACGATTGCTTCGGGAGAAGAATTTAAGCCCTTCAGAGATTTAAGCCATTTTTTTTCAAAAATCCAAAGACCCTACGTGAAAGCCCTTTTAGTTCAGGCGATGACCGATCTGCCCGGTTTTGAGATTCCTCTCGAAACCCCATTGCCTACGATCACTGAAATCAAAGTCAAATGCAAAGTGCCCTTCGGCCATACTCTCACTATTCGGGGACAAGGAGCTGATCTCGATTGGGGCAAAGGCAAACCTTTGCAAAAGATCGATGAGGAGACTCACGTCTACTGTATGCTAGATCTCACTCAAAAGTTGGAATATAAACTCTTACTCGACGATGTGCAGTGGGAAAATTGCTCCAACCGTGAAATTGAAGCTAAAAGCTCGCAAGAATGCATTCCTGCATTATCTCTGCCCAAAACTTCTATGATCATCCTTTTTGAAGCAGGAAGCAATAAATTATATATCCGCGGTACGGGACCTGGCATGAGCTGGGAAAAGGGAATTGAGCTTAATGCATTAAATGGAAAGCATATTCTGGATTTTCAGGAATATCCTGATGATTTTGAATTCAAGATCCTCCTCAACGATCAACAATGGTCTACAGGGGAAAATTTCAAGTTCCAAAATGGTAAGGTGCTCGAAATCTCGCCCGTTTTTTGATTTTTACATGAAATTTTCTAGCGAATGGCATAGATTCTCTTTGCGAATAACAAAGAGGATCCTATGTCTGCAAAGCGATTTATTTTCTTAAGCGCATTTCTTGCAATTTTTTCTCCCTCCAACGCCACTGAAAATTTCGTTCTTCCTTCAGAGATCTCTTCATCGCAGTATGCCAAAGAAATGACCGTTGCCTACCAACTTGCGCTTGATGCCGGTAAGGTCCTCCGTGAAATCCAGCATTCCGATCAAGATTTACAAATCCAACAGAAAGAAGGCTTCATGCAGGTTCTTTCTCCTGTCACGATTGCTGACATGCGGGCAAATCAGATCATATGCCATGGCCTTAATAAGCAATTTCCCGATTATGGAATTCTTACAGAAGAAGAGGTCGACGATCCCTCTTTACAGAATGCCATCCGAAACTGGCGGTCGTCAGAATTGACTTGGATCATCGATCCGCTGGATGGGACCAATAACTTCATTAAAAAGGGCAAGGATTACGGCATCCATATCGGCCTTACTTTAAACGGCGAGCCCGTTTTAGGGCTTAACTACTATCCGGAACTGAATACAGCATATTTTGCCGTCAAAGGGCACGGCGCCTTCAAGCAAGAAGGCTCAAAACCCCCTCAACAGCTCTTCACATCTCCTTTCACCGGACAGATCCATCCTATTCGCAATACCGACCCTCAAGAGACAGCGGCCATCTATGAAAAACTCTTGGGCTATGAGATCACTCCACAAGTCCTCCAGCAGGTCTTTTCCACGATTGACAGCTGCGGCCTAAGGATCTGTTCCATAGCGGAAGGTTGGAACAATCTTTATGCGTCGAAAGGGCTCCGAGGCGGCCTTTGGGACTACTGCTCCGGTGAGGTGATCATCCGGGAAGCCGGCGGCACGATCTCCGATCTCAATGGCAATCCTATCGATTATCGCAGTGAAAATGCTCGTATCAATCATGGGGCGATCGTTTCCAGCGATAAAGAGCTGCATGATAGGGCACTCCAAGCAATATCGGCGCAATTTTAAATTTTTATTGCTTTCTTTTTTAGCAGCAATAAATTTTATTCGGTATTTTAAATAAAATTATTCTGAGTGTTTCAGTTTATTTGTGCATAATATAGAGTTAGTTTTATTTATTTCATTCGGCGATTAACTAATTGATTAAATTGCCTGAATTCGGTATAATTGACCTAATTTTTTTATAATTAGAGAGGGAACATGTCAATGTATGCTGTACAAAAGAATGCTCAAGGGATCCATCCTAGAGTTGCTGAGAATGATCTTCATTCCGTCGTTAGTGGAAGCCCCCTCCAAGCAGTAGATTCCTCATCATCCCAGGCAAAAATACGACAAATATATGCACTATCGTTAGACTCCATGAAAAGTGCTCATCTCAAGGCATTCTATCAGATGAAACAAGAGGCCGCAGCTTCATCTGAAGGCATTCCGCTCACTCGATCTTTTTCCTATTTTCATCCCTGTGCAATAAAATTAACCTTTATTGAATTATGCAAAAAGCCTCTAAATATCGAAGAATTACCTGAAATTTTTTCTGGCTTGGAACAAGAGTCTATTTCTCTTCATCAAGAATACCAAAGACTGCCTGCAAAAGTGAAAAAGCAGCTGTTCGATGAATTGCTGGATGGAGACTTTTCTGCAAACTTGAGGTTTAATCAGCAGCTCGATTCTTTCGTTTCAAGAGTAGAATCAGGTGTAAACTCTTCTGAAATTTCCCCCTTGATGAGAGTTTTTGATAATGATGTCTATGAAGCCAAGGAAGTCATCGATTTTCTGACCAATGCTATCCACTCGGAAGCAACAATGAATCATGAAGGTAAGAAGCAATCATTAACAGTTGACACCCTTTTAATACGCGCCCTTTCTTCTATTGTCAAAACCGGAGAATTGCCCGAGCATCAGCCTAGGATTCTGAATACCTTTTTTTCCAGGGTAAAAGCGTTGAAGGATAAATACGACTCTATAGATCCACTATCAAGACTTCTCCTTGATGTAGAATTGAAGAATAATAGATTGGGTACAAGGCATGCACCCAAGGCTGAAGAACTATTGGCCGAAATCGAAACCACCATTGCGGAAATCAAGTCTAATAATAGAAGTCTTATGCCTTTGTTGGTATATTTTGCACATCAACAAGTGAAAACTTATTAAGTGCAATAATTTGTGGGCTATTGCTTATGGCTTTAGCACTGTGGAGATAGACTTGAGTGCATTATCGAGGCAATGTCTTAACAAGGGAGTACCTTCACAGGAATGTCTTATACAAGAAGTGAGTGCTTGTGAATCTGCGAGAAATGAGCAGAACATTGGACGCAATTTGCAACGGAAGACGCAAGAATAGAGCTGAAAAAACTATACCCAACGATAGGCTGAGAATTATTTTAAAAACTTTCTTTATAGAGTGCTAGGGGTAAGATTCCGGAAAAAAATCTGAGAATGGGCAAATCAAACCCAATCACTCAAGTCATTGGGGAATGCAACCTCTTCTTTACTAGCCTTCAACTCAGGGAACCTTGCAGCTGGTTTAACATTTGAGTTTCAACCATGAGGAGCAGCGCATCCTGCCCAGTTTTTTGATTTCGGCTTGCAGCGTTTCCATCCATTTTTTTCATTAGACGGATTAGCAAGCTCATTGCATGATTACTTGCTATTATCCTTCTCTTTTCCTTTGCCAATATCTAAATTATCTAACTCTCCGACCTGGCCAGATTGAAAGATAATTGTGTTACCATCAATACGAGCAATTTCATCATGGCCCTTTGGAAGCGAATCAAAAAAAGTTTCTTTCCCTTTTGAAATAGCTTTTAATCCAACTAAACTACAGGTAGGAGTGATTGTATCATCAGTCATTTTCAGATCCATCTTCACGCTTGAATATAAATAATATGGGACTGGAGTATCTGACTCGGTAACCAAAAAGGAATCTCTTTGGGAGCTAGTCACACTTAAAGTAGATGTTGTTTGATCGTATTCATATTTTAAGGCCGTATGCTGCTTGTCTTCAGGTATTCCTCCGTCTTTTTTAAAGTTAGTACCCTCAGCTTTCGGCAAAATAAGGCCTGTATGAAGTTGTATTGGTACGGAACGAGGGCTACCAATTTGCTGCGTGCGTGATAATTGTAGAAATGCCCATAACCTCATTCTATTCGGTTCTGATAAATCGGGGTTGGCTTTAATGATTTTTTTGTAAAGATCAATCATTTCTTTTAATGTCACTGAATTCATCATTTGTGCTGTTTTTGTTTCATCCTTTTTACCATCGGTATCTAGTTGATTGTTTTCATCTAAATGTATCCAGCCATAAGTATCAGCTTCATATCGAGGAGATGGTGGATATTGCTCTTCTCCAATACGGAATGCTGGTAATCTGTGTGGCGCATCTCTCATCGTAACTTGATAAACAGGTAATTTCTCCTCTAATCCTTCTATCGATAATTCGAAAGGCGTTGTTTCTATATCATTAATGTTTTCGACGGCCTTTATTATAGCTTCCTGTACTCCAGCGGAGATATCTTCGCTTATCTCTTTAAATGTCTTGGCTGTATTTGTCTGATTAGCAATTTTTTTAAATTCTTCTCCAGCTTCTGCTGCTGTTTTAAGCATAGTATTAACATTTGATGTATCTGACAGGAAATTTATTAAATGCTGTGCTTTTAATCTATTGATCGTTTCTCTATTGCTAGTAATTCGAGCATCTCCTGGTCTATTAGAATCAGTTGGACCACTTTGGGTCTTTATCTTTTCAACTGTGGATTGAACTTCTGCTAAGTGAAACGCCTCTTCCTCCTTTTCCCCGTTGTTTTCATCATCGATGCAGAAAGGAACTGAGAATCTACTAAGTGCATACTTTTGGATCATGAGATTTACATCATCGTTATTAATGCCTAATGCAGATTTAACTCTTTCTTTAAGCGTTTTGTTTTCTTGAGAAACTCTGTTGTATTCATTTTTAATGTTATCCCAATTTTTTTTAGGTGATAATTTATCTGATGTTTTTTGTCCCGTTGAATGAAATAGTAACATGTCTTCATGACTCTTTTTGAAGTAGCGTTTTATGTCACGATCGCCATTTGTTATTATTGTTTCAACAAGAGAGTCCCTAATGTGTTTCTCTGGGATAATATTAATTTTTGTTTCATCGCTGACAAGTTCCATTAGTTCTTTATTAGGAGTCGGATTCTCTTTTGCTGTTTTGAGTGTACCGTTGAGCAGCTCAATTCTTTTTGCCGCAATGGTATTCACAACTTCTTTTTTTGCACACTTTTTCACAGAGTCCTTTAAGTAGACATAAGCAAGTGGCCATACAATTGGAAAGAGGGGAAGCGTTAAAACAGCGAATAACGCAATTTGCGGTTTTTTATTCGACCATATATCATTCATTATATTACTCACTTCTTGAGAAATGAGCTCGCTTTTAGGCGTTCTCGCGATATTGAAATCATTGCTAGATATACGTTCTTTAGCAGATGGTTTATGAACTGACATAAATTCCTCACATATTCGTTCTTTTATAATTCTATTTTATCAACAAATTGTTAATATTGCACTAATTTATTATAAAGACGGATATGTTAATTTTGTAAGTTATTTTATATTAGCTATCTATGTCTATATAAAATCTATAAGATTATTGTTTCTTGATTTGTTGATTTGCTGATTGTTTAGCAACAAAGTGCATAAGTGCTTGAGTGTCAATATTTTAATTGTATTTGTCTTAACTCAATGACTTTTAGTTGGTTAAATGGAGTTAAAGAAACTTGGCACGAATTCTGACATGAGAAACACGTTCTACCGCCTTTCAGGGTTCTCTAAGATGGATAAAAAGTCGTCTCAAATTAGAGGCAGTGCTAAATGCCTATGGTTGGTTTATGCAGTAGGAGAAGGAAGTTTTCCGCAAAGCCTTACTCCCTTGGCATAGGGGTACTGGGAATTTTGCAGGAATATGGCTTAGCATAAAGGGGTATCAACGGCTAGGGGGTGCTACAATGTTTGGACGATGCGGAAGAGTGCTTTTTTGCGCTTCTGTCAGTCCATTTAAAGCGGTTGGGTCAACAGGGACTACCTCTGAAAGTTTTATTATCGCAGGGCGGCTTTTTTTCTTGGTTAAATCAAAAAGTTTTACAATTGCTGTTTTTTTCATTTCACGCATCAGCCCATTTGGATCTTATTGGATTATGCTCTGATAAGCACTAAGATGCGTTAAATATGTAAGTAATTTACAGATAAACACTTGTCTCTGCAGCAGAGAACTTCGCTACGTAGTCGCGATTTTCATCTATGCTCACATTTTGATTTCTGCCATATTTCTGCATTTCAGCATCTAGTCGAGTGCCTTCATCTGTCGCTTTTATCTTGTTTTCCATTCTTGGACCGCATGGAATTGGATCGCTCTTCGGACTCCCTTCACTTCTTTGACTGGGAAAGCGTGGAAAAGAGAATGTTTCATTTATTCGTCCTGGATTATGCTCTTGTCCTGCAGCATAGCTTGGTATGTTTTCTCTTTTAAGGTAGTTTTCTTTTTCTTTTGAAAAAAATCTGGTAATATTAGTATCAGATAGATGCGTTTTTTTTGCTTTATTATCGCTGTCGATTATTTCATGAGCAAGTAATTCGCTTTTTAGTTGATTTCGTTTTTCGATTTGTGTTTGGCTTTGGAAGGATGTTTTTATTTCGTTCCCAGTTAGTTTGTGAAATTGTATTTCTTGTTCATTTGATTTTTTGATATCGACATCTTCGAAAATTGTATTTACGCGGGATTCTACGCGGGGCTTATCTTGCTCGGTGGGAAGATCTTTTTTGACGAGACCTTTTAGAGTCGATCTTATCGCGCCAATTCTTGAATCTTTACCACCGATTTCTAAAATGCTGAATAAAGATCTGCTCGGCTTTATTTTGGAGTACTGAGTCGAGGGTTTCTTTAGGCAGATCTGAGTACATACCTGTTTGGTAGGATTCACCGACTAGCTCAGCCAGGTCGTTGGTTTTAAACCAAGATTTTACAATTTTGAATTCCATGACATGCTCCTAATACTGTCATTAATTACATTGTATCAATAAACATATTAAGCTGTCATTAATTATTTGCTAATAGTTTATTAAGAAGTGTAATTTTGAATTACTGTATTAATTGTTAGTCGTTTGCGTAATTAATGAATGATATGAATACGCAAGTGCTTGGAAATGAAAGAGATGAAGAAAATGAGGGGTAGAAACAAAAAAGCCAAGGAGCGTAACCCCTTGGCTTTGAGAGCATTAAATAGGATTAATGTTCACGGCGTGAGCGGAAAGGACGATCTCCACCACGGAAACCACCACGATCTTCTCTTCCACCGCCGCCGCCTGTGCGAGGAGCGCGTGGCTGCTCTGGGCGTGCGTCGTTGACGATCAATGTGCGGCCGTTGAGGGCTTTGCCGTTCAATCCTTCAACTGCTTTGCGTGCATCGTCAGCATTTTCCATCTCTACAAAACCGAAGCCTTTAGACATGCCTGTGAATTTGTCAGTGACGATCCGGACGGAAGCGATAGGACCATAAGAAGAAAATAGCTCATGGAGCTCTTCTTCAGTTGTGCTGAATGGGAGGCTTCCGACGTACAGTTTTTTATTTGATGCTTGATTCATAATTCTCCAAAAAAATACTTAGCTGCTGAATGTGAGGGAGATGCAAAAGAATGTTTTCCCGCTACTCCTTCAACGAAAAGGAGCTAAGTCATTAGTTACCATTTATTTAACGTTGACTCGGGATCTGATCACCAGCAGAAGCAAAACTGCACGCAGGGGACAAAACACGGTATCAACTAACAATTCAAGCTAAGGCTTTGAGGGCATTTATTTAGTGCTCAAAAAACTTTAACTTACATTTAAGTTAACAGATGGGGGAATGGATGTCTAGCGAAAACGGTTCATTTTCAAAAATGATTAAAAAATCTATTAATGGAGGAGAGCAAAGAGGGTGGTTATTATGGGGTTAAGGGGCTTTTTTACGGGGATTCTCCTCCTATGTATAGGAGCGGCTGGCGTTTGCGCCGAGGAAGGCGATTTGTGGCTGATCGAGCAGGATTTTGTGAAGTTTGGGAAAGGAGATGCCTATGAGAAGTACAAGAAAGAGCTTCTGGAGGGGTTTGAGACCTATGCGAAGCGGGGGCCATTTTGCACCTTTGCTCAGAGAGAGGCCGATTCTTCCCAATATATCTATCTGGCGCACGTTAAGGACTACAATGGTCTTAAGGACTGGATGCAAATGCGCGAAGGATATTATGGCTCTTTAAGCGCTAACGCGCTGCTTCCCTTCTTAAGCACGCTCAATTTCACTATTGAGAGCCTCCACCGGTACCTCTCCGACTGCTCTTTTCTGCCTAAGGGAAAGGAATCGATCGCTGGCTATGGAGCAGTCTATTTCTATCTGTTTGGGGTGATGGCGCCCAATGAGCGGGATTTTGAGGAGCATGTCGGGAAAATCGCAAGGAATCAAGCGTCAAGTTCTGGTCCGGTGTGTTTCAGGACGTGGAAGGTGGTCATTGGCGGGGATGTCCCGAAATATCTGATCGCTGTTTTTGCAGATACGGAAAAAGAGGCGGAAAAACGGGCGCGGCGATTGGAATTTGGCGAAGGGCCGATCAAGAATATCCTCCGGTCTCAAAAAGAGGGAACGTGTGTGCTCCGCCCTGATCTTTCTTTTGTCAGGAAAAAAGCTCCGTAGCGGTATAGCGGGCGATATTCAACACAGGCCAGTCGAGACTTTGTGTGTAGTTAAGGAATAGCTCCATGATCTGTTTTGTTTTAGGGCCGACTGTGCCGCTTCCAATTTTTGTCGAATCGATCTGAACGACGGGCATCACTTCCTTATTGCTCGCGGTGATGAAGGCCTCGTCCATTTCGCTAATCTCCTTATAATGCAGGGGACGAGTTTGCAAGGGGAAATGGAGGGCTGTGAGTTTCATCACGACCTCGCGGGTAATGCCGATGAGCACTTCTTCTGAGCAACAGGTATAGAGGGTGCCGTTTTTGAAGGCAAAGAAGTTGGCCGTCGTCGCCTCGAGAATCTCGTCCTGTGCATTAACATAAAGGACTTCCCTAGCATTTTGCGCTTTTGCGCGCTGCATAGCGACGATCGCGGGGGTGTACTGCGTTGTCTTACTGGTTGGCAGGCTGCGGTTCAAACGGGTGGTGATCACCTTAATGCCGTCAGTAAAAAAGTCTGATGGATAAGGGGTTAGTGGATAGGCGAATACAATCAGGTTGCTGCGGGGGAGCGGTGTAAAATGATCTGCGCTGACGCCTCCTGTCACCAGGATTTTGATGCTCGCTTCCGAAAGATTGTTGAGTTTTTGAACATTGTGGACGATCTCTTCGATCTCAGGTAGAGAATTTGGGAGTGTGAGCCCGACATGCTCTGCAGAAAACTTTAGTCGCATGAGGTGGTCCCACAGGTGAAAAGGGCGGCCATTGTAAGTGCGCAGATAGTCGAATACGCCAAAACCTCTTAAGATGGCAAGGTCGAGGATCGAGATTTTCGCTTCTTCTTCTTTGACGTATTGGCCGTTGACGTAGTACATGGGCTTTCTCTTCGCTGATCTAAGAGACTGTCTCTGAATTAAGCTTCTGTCGATTTTCGGGTTCTTTTGGCCGATTTTCGATTCTTTTGTTGGGGGTTATATCAACCATCGTATATTACCCCCAACAAAAGAATCGAAAATCGGCCAAAATAATCCCGAAAATCGACGAAGCCTTAATTCAGAGACAGTCTCTAAGCCAAGTGTAGCATAAGAGGGCATTTCTTTTTGGTAAGAGACTATTAAGGGATTGACCTTCTGTCGATTTTCGATTCAAAAGAACCCGAAAATCAACGATGCCTGAATCCGCTAACAGTCTCCAAGAGAAATTTAAAAAAAAACTTGCACAATTACTCTAAACACCTTATGAACTTTTGCTGAAATTATCTAGCAATGCATTGGTTTCTCTTTGAAGGGATTATCAGGGAAATCTCTCTAGTGGAGTAACTGACTTGCGAGAAAGAAAAAAGCTGCCGATGTGTTTGAAACCCTTTCGAAAAACTCCCACTCATTTTAGGAGAAGATAAATGGCATTGAAGGACACGATCAATCAGGTGAGACAGCTTCTCATCGAACTATCCCATGACTTGGAAAAAGCAGCAGAAGGGAATCGAGCCGCTGCTCAAAGGGTGCGCACTAATTCGATCAAGTTTGCCAAAGTTTCAAAAGCGTACCGTAAAGAGTCTGTCGCTGCTGAAAAAGGGACAAAAAAGGGAAAAAAAGCCCCAAAAAAGACAGCGCCAAAACCCGTTCGCAAAAAAAAACGTTAATGTAGCTCAAGAGGCAATCTCTGAGTCCGCCTGACTCAGAGATTGTCTTTTTTCCTCCTGCATTGATTTTCGCCTCCTTTTCGTGTAAGCTCTTTTTCCCTTCAGTCAAATTCAATAAATGATTGCCAATGGACCGCGAAGAAAATGTGAGCATTTTGATCGATCATCTCAGCCAAAGAGGCTGGGGGATTGGCTCTTATACCCCGCCGCCGCCGGCCCAGACGGGCAAGGTCGAGGTGATTGGCGGGCTGCCGGGAGATGAGCTTTCGGTCCGGTTAGGCAAAAAGCGTCGGGGGAAATGGCGCGCCGACCTCTCTACGGTCCTTCATCCTTCCTCCTTGCGCGTGCAGCCGCGCTGTGTGCATGTTCCCTTCTGCGGGGGGTGCACTTGGCAGCAGATGGACTATGCAGCACAGCTCGAAGAAAAGCAGAAAAGGGTCAAAGCGCACTTTTCTCCTCTCTTAAGCCCTGAGGTCGAATGCCAGCCGATTCTAGCCTGTGCGGATCCCTGGCGGTACCGCAACAAGATGGAGTTCTCCTTCTCTCAGAACCGCGCAGGGGAAAAATTTTTGGGGCTCATCATCGCCGGCAGCAAAGGGCATGTGCTCAATCTCACCGAATGCCACCTTGTCTCGGAATGGTTTATCAAACTCTTGGGCAACATACGCGCCTGGTGGGAGAGCAGCGGCCTTAGCGCCTACCGCATGAATGACACAGGAACGCTCAGAACTCTGATTGTCAGAGAGGGCAAAGGAACGGGCGATAAGCTGGTCATGCTGACCGTTTCCGGCAATCCGGCCTTTGCGCTCCACCAGCCTCAGCTTAAGAGTTTCCTCGATGCCGTCAAGGCTTCTCTTCCCGAAGAGCAGTGGCCTCGTTTGAGTATTTTCCTGCGCATCCAGCAGATCCATAAGGGCTCCCCAACGCAGTTTTTCGAAATGCATTTGCACGGTCCCGATCACCTCCTGGAAAAGATGTCCCTTGCACTGGATCGTCCCGTTGAGCTCTCTTTTAAGATCAGCCCGACCTCTTTCTTTCAGCCCAACACCTTCCAGGCGGAAAAGCTCTATTCTGCGGCACTCGGAATGGTCTCCTTTCCTAAAAAGCATGTTTTGGACCTTTACGCCGGAACAGCAACCCTTGGGATGGCGATGGCGGCTAAAGCAGAGAAGGTCACCGCGATCGAGATCAACCCCCACGCCTGCTTTGACGCTGAGAGCAATAAGGAACTCAACGGACTGTCCAACCTCGAGATCCTCTGCGGCGACGTCGGCAAAAAACTCGAAGATTTGCGCAAACGGCCCGATTTCATTGCCCCGGACCTTGTGGTCGTCGATCCTCCCAGGACTGGCCTTGATGCAACGGCCCTATCTCATCTCAAAGCCCTGCGGCCCCAAGAAATCCTTTACGTCTCCTGCAACCCGGAAACTCAAGCGGCTAACATCCAGGAACTTGTTTTATCAGGATACCGTTTGGTCAAATTGCAGCCCGTCGATCAATTCCCTCATACTCCCCACATAGAAAATATCGCTCTTCTCAAATCTACAAACAACGGTGCAAGGGTTTGAGGCAGAATCCCTTTCGACTGGGATGGAACATAAAGGCGATCTCCCCGGAAGGGATTCTGGCTCAAAAGATTGCGTTTCCTGACCTGATCCCATCGTCGTTTCGAGGTTAAACTGTTTTTTACTTGATTTTGCGCCCTCTGATAAGGCAAGCTTGGTTCAGTCTTTTTTGAAACAATTTTTTGAAATTTTTAAGGATGGCACCATGAAAAAATCTCTTTCCCTCCTCGCTACAGGGGCATTTTTAATGACGTCTCTTCCTCTCTTCGCTGAAGGCGAAGCTGCTCCTTCAGGAGGCCAGGGAAGCTTGACTCAAACCATGATCATGATTGCGGTTGCGCTCGTGTTCTTCTATTTCATCCTCTGGCGTCCGGAGCAAAAAAGACGCAAGCAGATGGAGACAGTGCGCAGCTCCCTGAAAAAAGGGGATCGCATCACTGCCATGGGGATCATCGGCACCGTTGTCAAAGTTCAGGATACCACCGCGATCATCTCTCTCTGCGAAGGCGCGAAAATGGAAATTCTGAAAGCGGCAATCACCGATGTTCAACCTGCAGCTGACGAGAAAGCCGACAAGGCCGTTGAAGCAAGCGACATTCGCTAGTTTCACTCGACTTCCGCTGAATGCAAAAAGGCCGGTTTTTCAACCGGCCTTTTTCGTTTTCTGAAGGATCTATAGGTTTTCAGTGAGAAGCTTCGACAGTGAAATTGCCGACAAGATGTTGCATCGCTGCTTTAAATTCTGACAATTTATCGATCAATTCGTTGAGCTTGTCATCATTAGTAGATAAGCTTTGCTTTCTCAAATCTGCAAGGAGGAGAACCTGTCTAATTTTTTTACATGGCGCTCCCGTGAAAAGAGGAATAAACTCTTTTGCACTGAATTTTTGCAATCTGGCATAGCGCCGTCTAACTGTAGCAAAATCGATTGCAGAGAGAGTCGAATCTGGCTCAGCTTCTCCTCGCATGATGGGCATAATTATTTGAGGATCGGTTCCATTAGAAATGCTAATAATTCGCACTAGCTCTTCTTGAACGCTTTCAATGTGCTGGTTAAACTTTACACTTTTTTGATTGAAATTATCGCAGAATTCTTTGAGAGGTTCAAAATAAGAAGCAAGATTACGAAGTTTTGTCGTATCGTTTGCAGACTTAGTGGTTCCTGATCGCAAATCTAATAGCTGGTTCCATAAGTTATTGCCATCTTTCCTTGTAGTTGTCGCTTTAAATTGATGCTGACCTTTTTTTATACCATACTTTGTGGCAATGGGATCTTGGATATTGGCTGTGAGAGAGCTCTGTATGTGATTATAAGTGAGCGGATCCAATTGTAAAAGATCGCTATTGACATTGAAAATGTTAGCTAATCCTTTATCCATCGAAATTTTTATCCCGCCAATAGCCCGTAGTGCATCTGCTATCGCTCGCAGTTGATTTGTTGCGTCTTCGGCTTCGACATGGACATTCGTGTCATCGGTCTTATTTCTTGAAGAGGGCCCAACTTTTCCTTTGCTGCTGCTTGTTGGTGGACCTACCTTTTTAACCTCTCTTGAATGGCCCTTGTCTTTGCCTTTGTTCCCTGATGGAGGTGGCTGTCTTAGCTTTGCATTTTCATTACCGAGTGCTTCGAGTTCTTTTTCTGCTATATGCTGTGCAGTTTCCAGTTTTTTAACTTGTGATTCCAAACTAGCAATCGCTTCCCCCTTGGCAGCGATTTCTTCCTCAAGAGCAAGTTGATCTTCTTTAGCTTTTTCAAGCAGTTTCTTTAGCGCAGATAACTCATTTTCGAGTTCTGCGATTCTGAGTTTGTCTTTTTCAGCTTGTTCTTTGAGCCTGTTAATTTCGTCGCTGAGTTCTTGGATTTGGAGTTTGTGCTCTTCTTCAGACTTTGAAGCTTGTTGTTTGGCGAGGAGGAGTTCTGCTTCGGCTTTATCTTTGGCCTTCTGCAAGGCGTCGAGTTCGTCGCCTTTATTTCGAAGGTCGCCTTCTAACCCATGAAGTTTACCCTTGAGGTCTCTTTCGGTTTCATCTTTGGCCTTTTGCAAGGCGTCAAGTTCGTCGCCTTTATTTCGAAGGTCACCTTCTAACCCATGAAGCTTATCGTTAAGGTCTCTTTCAGTTTCATCTTTGGCCTTCCGTAAGGCGTCGAGTTCGTCGCCTTTATTTCGAAGATCGCCTTCTAACCCATGAAGTTTACCCTTGAGGTCTCTTTCAGTTTCATCTTTGGCCTTTTGTAAGTCGTCCAGTTCACGGCCTTTATTTTTGAGATCGCCTTCTAAACCATCAAGCTTACCCTTGAGGTCTCTTTCAGTTTCATCTTTGGCTTTTTGTAAGTCGTCAAGTTCACGGCCTTTATTTTTGAGATCGCCTTCTAAACCATCAAGCTTACCCTTGAGGTCTTTTTCAGTTTCATCTTTAGCCTTCCGTAAGTCGTCAAGTTCACGGCCTTTATTTTTGAGATCGCCTTCTAAACTATCAAGTTGACCCTTGAGGTCTTTTTCAGTTTCATCTTTTGCCTTTTGTAAGTCGTCAAGTTCACGGCCTTTGTTTTTGAGATCGCCTTCTAACCCATGAAGCTTACCCTTGAGGTCTTTTTCAGTTTCATCTTTGGCTTTTTGCAAGTCGTCAAGTTCACGGCCTTTATTTTTGAGATCGCCTTCTAAACCATCAAGTTTACCCTTGAAGTCTCTTTCAGTTTCATCTTTGGCCTTCTGCAAGTCGTCAAGTTCACGGCCTTTATTTTTGAGATCGCCTTCCAACCCATCAAGCTTACCCTTGAGGGCTCTTTCAGTTTCATCTTTGGCTTTTTGCAAGTCGTCAAGTTCACGGTCTTTATTTCGAAGATCGCCATCTAAACTATCAAGTTGACCCTTGAGGTCTTTTTCAGTTTCATCTTTAGCCTTCCGTAAGTCGTCAAGTTCACGGCCTTTATTTTTGAGATCGCCTTCTAACCCATGAAGCTTACCCTTGAGGTCTTTTTCAGTTTCATCTTTGGCTTTTTGCAAGTCGTCAAGTTCACGGCCTTTATTTTTGAGATCGCCTTCTAAACCATCAAGTTTACCCATGAAGTCTCTTTCAGTTTCATCTTTGGCCTTCTGCAAGTCGTCAAGTTCACGGCTTTTATTTTTGAGATCGCCTTCTGAACCATCAAGCTTACCCTTGAGGTCTCTTTCAGTTTCATCTTTGGCCTTCCGTAAGGCGTCGAGTTCGTCGCCTTTTTCGAAGATCGCCTTCTAACCCATGAAGCTTACCCTTGAGGTCTTTTTCAGTTTCATCTTTGGCCTTTTGTAAGTCGTCAAGTTCACGGCCTTTATTTTTGAGATCGCCTTCTAAACCATCAAGCTTACCCTTGAGGTCTCTTTCAGTTTCATCTTTGGCCTTCTGCAAGTGGTCAAGTTCACGGCTTTTATTTTTGAGATCGCCTTCTAAACCATCAAGCTTACCCTTGAGGTCTCTTTCAGTTTCATCTTTGGCCTTCCGTAAGGCGTCGAGTTCGTCGCCTTTATTTCGAAGATCGCCTTCTAACCCATGAAGCTTATCGTTAAGGTCTCTTTCAGTTTCATCTTTGGCCTTCCGTAAGGCGTCGAGTTCACGGTCTTTATTTCGAAGATCGCCTTCTAAACCATCAAGCTTACCCTTGAGGTCTCTTTCAGTTTCATCTTTGGCTTTTTGTAAGTCGTCAAGTTCACGGCCTTTATTTTTGAGATCGCCTTCTAAACCATCAAGCTTACCCTTGAGGTCTCTTTCAGTTTCATCTTTTGCCTTTTGCAAGGCGTCAAGTTCACGGCTTTTATTTCGAAGATCTCCTTCTAAGCCATCAAGTTTACCTTTGAGGTCTCTTTCAGCTTCATCTTTTGCCTTTTGCAAGGCGTCAAGTTCACGGTCTTTATTTCGAAGATCGCCATCTAAGCCATCAAGTTTACCCTTGAGCTCTCTTTCAGCTTCATCTTTTGCCTTCCGTAAGTCGTCAAGTTCACGGCCTTTATTTCGAAGATCGCCTTCTAAACCATCAAGCTTACCCTTGAGGTCTTTTTAGTTTCATCTTTTGCCTTCTGCATGTCGTCAAGTTCACGGCCTTTATTTTTGAGATCGCCTTCTAAACCATCAAGCTTACCCTTGAGGTCTCTTTCAGCTTCATCTTTTGCCTTTTCAAGGTGTCAGCTTCACGGTCTTTACTTCGAAGATCGCCTTCTAGACCCTGAAGTTGGAGCTTAAGGTCTTTTTCAGTTTCATCTTTGGCCTTCCGTAAGTCGTCAAGTTCACGGCTTTTATTTCGAAGATCGCCATCTAAGCCATCAAGTTTACCCTTGAGGTCTCTTTCAGCTTCATCTGTTTGCCTTCCGTAAGGTGTCAAGTTCACGGCTTTTATTTCGAAGATCGCCTTCTAAACCATCAAGCTTACCCTTGAGGTCTCTTTCAGTTTCATCTTTAGCCTTCTGTAAGGTGTCAAGTTCATGGCCTTTATTTTTGAGATCTTTTTCTAGACCCTGAAGTTCGAGCTTGAGTTCTGCTTCAGCTTTACCTTTGGCTTTCTGCAAAGTGTCGAGTTCATCGCCAAGTTTTTTGTAATTCTTCTCAGCTTCTTTAGCTTGCTGCTCCAACTCTTCAATGCGTTTGGATTTAGCTTCGAGGTCTGAAGTTAGGGCACCAACTTCTTTGCCGTGCTGTACTAAAGTCTCATCAAATCTCTCTTTCAGCTCTTTGAGTTCGCGGCCTTTTTCGGCCAGCTCTTTGCTGAGGAGGTCTCTTTCTTTTTCAACGGAGCGTAAGGACTTGGTAGCCGCTTGAAGTTGTTTTTGTAGTTTCTCGTTGTCATGGGAGAGTTTTTCTATTTCTGCCAGGGTTTTCCTTTCGAACTCTTTAAAAGCTGTGTTGTAATGTCCTTCAAGTTCGTTGAGGCGAGTTTGGAGATGATGGCGGTGGTAATCGGCGACGCGCGCGAGAAGCGAACGAACGAAGGACTGGCTGCGCTCTTGATTGGTCGCTGTCGAGAGTCCGTAGAAGGGGTCGTGACCACTGTCAGAGGTTTTTAGAATGAAGTGAAGCTGGGACAGGACGGACCGTCTTTCTTCATCGGGGAGGCAGTTGAATCTATCCAGAAGCTCTTGAGGGGGGATGTCGCCTTCCGATTTAGCGAATTCAGATGCGAGAGAATGGATGAGGAAGTGGTGGATGGCATGGGCGCGGGCGAGGTTTGTGGCTTTTAACTCAGAATGCCCACTGAAGAGTCTTTCACCGACAAGCCAGGTATCGGTCAAGGTGGTGGAATCGGTCAAGAGATAGGTGTGATAAAATATGCCGTGTTTAACAGACTCAGGGACTGCACTGAATTCTCCCAGGAGTTCACTGGGAATCGAGGTTGAGTTTTTGTTCTCCTCAGAAGCAAGGTCGTTTGCCAGATAGATTAATTGTCTGTATTGTTCGTTCGAAAGAGCCATTGGAGCTGGACCAAGGCGAGCTTTGAGGGCTTCATTTTCTGAAGTCAGGTCTTTCAGTTTTTTTTCCAGTTTGCGTTTTTCAGTTTCGAGTTGCTCGATTTTGTCAGTAGGGCCTACTGGGGATGGGATAGGGCGTCCGACTTTGTCTTCAATGCGGCCAAGGCGTTCTAAGAGCGCATCAAGCCGTCTCTCCAAAGGATGAGGGCCTTCAGGAGCGTCGAGGTGGAGCCGCCGCTCGAGTTTTTCACTTTTTTTTCCAGGCGTGCAAGGTCTTCGGCATGATTAAAAGTTCTTCCCGATCGCTTCAGTCTATGCGCTTCTTTTTTCAGCGATCTTACTTCTTTGTCGCTGTCGCTATCGCTCAGAGATGTCAGGTCGATGTCGCTTAAATGACGGTGATGCGTTTTGCCGTGAGGAGATGGAGATACAGAACGCGATGAGCGTTCATACCGATGGGTTCTGCCGCGCAAGGATGAGCGGCCTCTACCGCGTTCGTTCTCCTTACGGTGGTCCTGGTAGATCTGATTGGATTTTTTGAGGATCTTTCGATTTATTTTTTCCGCATCTTCGATATCTTTTACACTGAGACCTTCTAAAGCGAGGCTTTGATTGCCGCGTTGTTTGAGAGTAGTCAAATCAATTGTTCGTTGAGAGCCGATGGCCGCTCCATCCCGGTCCTTTTGCTGGACGATGATTATGTGATCGTTGATCTTAATGTTGACCTGGAAGTCTTCAGGGTCGC
>CAWESW010000094.1:0-8931 GCA_963811735.1 uncultured Verrucomicrobiae bacterium
ATCATCGGCGCCGGAATCTTCGTCCTCACCGGCCCCGCTGCTGCGGAATATGCAGGGCCAGGTATTCTCCTCTCATTTATTTTTGCCGCGATCATCTGCATTTTCGCTGCCCTTTGCTATGCCGAGTTCGCTTCGTTGATCCCGATTTCGGGCAGCGCTTATACCTATGCCTATGCGACGATGGGGGAGTTTACCGCTTGGATCATTGGGTGGGGCTTAACGATGGAGTATCTCTTCTCAGCCTCGACGGTCGCCGTTGGGTGGTCGGCCTACTTTTCGAGCTTGATGGGCGATATGGGGATCATCATCCCCAAAGCGTTTGCTTCTGCGCCATTCAGCTATGAGCTTGCGACCGGCTGGGCCAAGACGGGCACATTGATCAACGTGCCTGCAATGATTATCGTCGCATTGATCGGCGGACTTGTTGCGGTGGGGATCCGCGCTGCGGCCAGTTTCAATAACCTAATGGTCATCATCAAGCTTGGAGCGATCGCACTCTTTGTCGCCTGCGGCATTGCTTATATCAATTTTGACAATCTGACACCGTTCATTCCTGAAAATACGGGTACATTCGGGGAGTTTGGATTTAGCGGCGTGCTCCGCGGGGCAGGGGTGATCTTCTTTGCTTTCATCGGCTTTGACGCTCTTTCGACAATGGCCCAGGAGTGCCGCAATCCGCAAAAACATCTCCCTATCGGGATGATCGGTTCTTTGGGGATCTCGACTATCGTCTATATCATCATCGGCTTTGTCCTCCTCGGTATTGTCAGCTACACGGCGCTGAATGTGCCTGATCCGATCACAGTTGCGGTCAATGCGCTTGGACCAAGCTTTATCTGGCTGCGCTTTGTGATCAAATTGGCGATCCTCGCTGGCCTTACCTCGGTTGTTCTGGTGATGATCCTCGGACAGTCCCGCATCTTTTACACGATGTCTAAGGATGGTCTTCTGCCAAACCCCATTGCAAAAATCAGCAAGCGTTTTCAGACTCCGTTTCTTTCTACGGTCATGGTCACTATTGTCTGTATGATTCTGGCGGGAATTTTCCCTGTCGGGATTTTGGGACAGCTGACTTCGATGGGAGCTTTGCTCGCTTTTGCGATCGTCTGCTTCGGCATTCTCGTGCTGCGCTACAAGCAGCCGACTCTGCATCGTCCGTTCAAAACGCCGTTCGTGCCATGGATCCCCCTGGCGGGAACGATCGTTTGCGTGATCCAGATGATTGCCCTTCCCGGCGTCACCTGGGTGCAGTTCGCAATCTGGATGTTCATCGGATGTCTGATTTATTTCGGTTACAGCGTCAAGCACAGCAAAGCGCGTGCGGCTCTTGTGAAAAAGAAATAGGCGTCATTTATTCTACGATATGGCTCGGCTGGGAATTGCTCCCGGCCGGGCCTTTTTTGCTTCTACCGAACGGTAAAATCAGCAGCAGTGCTAAAAAGACCCATCCCATCAAGAAAAAACAGTCGTTGATCGAGAGCATGTCTGCCTGCTTGTCGAGAGAGACGTTCAACTGCGCGAGTCCTTCTTGCCCGCGAAGACCGAGCTCGTTTAGCTTGTCCAGGTACGATGTCGTCTGGTGAGAATAGGCTGTCAGGCTCTCGCCTACTCTAGCGTGATGATATTCGCTACGGCGGGTCCACATTGTCGTGAAGATCGAGGTCCCAATGCCGCCTGACATCGCGCGAACGAAGTGGAAGATGCCGGTTGCGCTGGCCAGCTTTTCGGTGGGGACATCCTGCATGCTCATCGCAAAGAGAGGGGTGATGAAAAAGACGAGGCCGCATCCTAGGAGAAAGCGGGAAAAGCCGATATGCCAGAAGTCGACGTCCGTATCAAAGTAGGCTGAATAAAAGCAGGAAACGGCGAAGAGGATGAAGCAGAGGCCGAGCAAGGCCGTGGTGCCGAACTTCGTCACGGCTTTCCCAACGAAGGGGCCCAAAATGAAGGGAACGATCCCGATCGGCGCGACAGCCAGGCCGGCCCAAATCGAGGTGTAGTTCATACTGGTCTGCAGCCATAACGGCACCAGGACGACGGAACCGAAATAAATGGCATACATGACGCCGATGTAAATGACGGAAATGGCATAGGTGCGGATTTTGAAGAGTTTAAGTTCGATTAATGGATTTCGTTTGGTTAAGCTCCAGACGGTGAGAAATGTAAACGACACTAAGGAAATGATTGCACAGGACAGGATGAGATTGGACTTAAGCCAGTCGTACTGTTCTCCTTTGTCGAGGAGAAATTGCAGACAGGTCACCCCCAAAGCCAGAAAAAGCAGACCTATCCAATCGGCGGGCGGGTTTTCGAGGGGTGTTTCTCTTTTTTTAAGAATCAGCCAAATGATCAGCATGCTTACAATGCCCACCGGGATGTTGATATAGAAAATCCATGGCCAGTGGTAGTCATAGGAGATCCAGCCGCCGAGGATCGGACCGACGATCGGCGCTGTGATCACAATCGTACTCCAAAATGCAAGGGCGCCGTTTCTCTTCTCAGGAGGTGTACTCATCAGGAGCAAGGTTTGGCTCAAAGGGATCATCGGGCCGGAAGCGAGGCCTTGCAGAAAGCGGGAAACGATCAGGAATTCGAAGTTTGGCGCATAACCGCATGTCCAGGAGAAAATCGTAAAGAACAGAAGAGAGAGGCAGATCAGTTTGACGGCCCCGATTTTTTTCGTGAGCCATCCGGTGATCGGCAGAGCAATCGCATTGCCGACGGCAAATGAGGTAATGACGTAGGTTCCCTGGTCGACGGCGACTGCCATATCGCCGGAGATATAGGGGATCGAGACATTTGCAATCGAATAGTCGAGGACGAACATGAATGTCGCAGCCGATAGGGCGAATGTGATGATGATGAGAGGGATTCCCGTCAGAGGTTTCACTCTTCATCTCCGCTTTGACTGTTTGATTCTGGAGAAAGATCTTGCGGGGTGTTGTCCTCAATAAAAGTGGGCGAGAGGTTCTCCGCGATCACTTCGGCGATCAGCTCTTCCGCTCCTTCTTCCTGCGTTGCGAAGACATCTGTCATGTACAGGGGCCGTTCCGGCGTGATCTCTGGGACAAAGGGTTTTTGCGCGTCGTGGATGTCGACCGTCACTTCCAGGGAAAGCCCCAACCGTAGGGGAAACTCCCTGATTTGCTCCTGCTCGAGGATGATCCTAACGGGGACTCGCTGGACGATCTTAATCCAGTTGCCGGTCGCGTTTTGCGGAGGAAGAACTGAAAAGACACTCCCCGTTCCGCCGCCGATCCCGGCAATTGTCCCTAGATACTCGACTTCGCGGCCATAAATATCGGACCTGACTTTAGCAGGCTGGCCGATGCGCATTTTCGAGAGCTGGACTTCTTTGTAGTTTGCAGTCACCCACATTTGGTCCAAGGGGACGATCGCCATCAGCGCTTGGCCCGCCTGGACCCTTTCTCCCACCTGCACCGTGCGTTGTGCCACGAGTCCCGTCGCAGGGGCCTTGATCGTACAGCGCTGGTAGAAGACAAAGGCGTCCCGCACGCGATTTTTCATTTGTTCAACCAGCGGATGGGTTTCAACCGTGGTATTCTCCACCTGGGCTGCTGCGGCAATATACTGGTGTTCGGTTGCGATCAAATCGGCAAAACTGGCTTTGAGGGCGGCCTCTGCATGTTCAAAATCCTCCAGAGAAACTCCCCCTTCGTCAATGAGGTTCTTGCGATGTTCGTAATCCTGCGCCGCTTTGACGAATTCTGCTTTTTTCATGTCGATCAGCGCAGCGTATTGCCTTGCCTCTTCAAACATGCGCATGACATCGCGGACCGCATTGCCGAGGTCGGCGACAGCTCTGTCGAGCGAGATCGCAGCGTCGGTCTTGTCGAGCTCGACCAAAATCCTCCCTTGTGGAACGAAATCGGCGTCCATGACGGAGAAGGATTCGACGATGCCGCTGACCTGCGGGGTAATGACGACGTTGTTGCCATCGACATAGGCGTCATCTGTGTATTGATAAAAGCGTCCCCAGATCAACCAGTACGCAAGCCATGCAATTCCGATCACAACGAAAATTAAGGCAGTGATCAGCATCGCCTTGTTTCTTTTGCGGTTGTCGGGAGGGGGCTGCGGCGCTGGCGTAGTCATTTCGACCCCCCTTCGTAAGGGAGTGGTTGATTCGCATGGTAGCCGCCGCCGAGCGCTTTGATCATTTTGAGGACGGCGAGCAGGTAGTCCCTCTCATAGCTATAGAGCTGATAGCGCTGGGTAAAGAGGTTGTCCTCTCGTTCCAAGACGCTAAGAAAATCGTCGATCCCATTTTTATATCGGGAATACTGCAGCATGAGCTGTTCTTCGGCCGTTTCCAGGCTATTGATCTGGAAACTCAATGTGTCGAATGTCGTAGATAGAGTCACGACTTGATCGGCGACTTCTTTGGCCGCATTGAGAAGAAGTTCATTATACCGGTAGGTTTCTTCATTGAAGGCGGCGACTTTTTCCTTCAAGCTGGCGGTCAGCCTTCCTCCCGTGAATATTGGCAAATGGACAGCGGGGACGAGGCCACCTTGTTTGCTGCCGATTTTGAGAAGCTTGTTGAAGCTGAGACTTTCCAATTGGGCAAAAGCCATGAGGTTGACGCTGGGATAAAAGTCGGCTTTCGCCGCGCCGATGTCTTTTGCCGCCGCCTCGACGCGCCAGATCTGCGCTGTCAGATCGGGCCTGCGGGCGAGCAGATCACTTGAAAGATCAGAGGGGATGCTGACTGGCCTATCAAAGAGGGCTCTCATCGCTTTGGGGGCAAGGTTCGTGTCGGGGCCAACGCCGACGAGGATGCTGAGCATGTGCCTGTCGAGGGCAATTTCTTTATCGAGCTGGAGGAGCGCTTGTTCAACTTCGTAGACGCTCTGTTCTTTCTCAAGGACCGGGATGGCAGGGTCGATTCCCTCTTGTTCTCGGGAAGAACCCAGCTCGAACAGCTGATTGCGCTGATCCAGGCGCTCATTGAGGACTTCTTTTTGGACGAGCTTTGTCTGGAGCTCGATATAGGTTTGCGCGATGAGCGTCGTGAGCATCAAGGTCGCTTGGACTGCTTCCGCTCTCTCTGCTCTCGCCCTTCCCAGCGCTGCTTGGAAGCGTTTGCGGTTCCTCCCAAAAAAGTCGATCTCATAATTGAAATAAAGGGAGAGATCGATTTGGTTGTCTGTGGGAGGGATTTGAGGGCTGGTCGCTGTTGTTGGGTAAAAAGAGCGCACAAAGCCATTTTTGCTGAAATATTGCCATTGCTCTTCGTAATCGAAATCCAATGTGGGAAAGAGCGGTGCCTTTTCCTTTCTCGCTTCCTGCTCTACTTCAGCGACGATGGCAAGGGCTTTGTTGATAGTCGGGCTCTCAATGAGAGCCAGTTCGATTAATTCGTTCAATTGGGGATCTTCAAACATCTCCCACCAACGCTCCGTCGGCCAGCCTCCTGCCTCAAAAAACTCTCTCGCAAGGGCCAATTCCATCGAGCTCTCCAGAGGGATAGGATCAGACACATGTGCTAAATCGCTTTGAGAGACTTTTGCGCAACTTCCCAAAATTAAAATAAATAAAAAGAGAGTTTTAAGGTAATAAGGTCGCATAACGTAATTGATCGACTCCAGTGCTTATTCTTATTAATAAATAAAAAACAAGTTATAGTCATCAGGAAATGGTAGAAATTATTTTAAAAATCGAAGACATTGATGTTCTATGAATGTTATTAAAGAGATTTAACGCAAAGGCGCCAAGACGCAAAGAATACAATTGCAACTCTTTGCGTCTTGGCGCCTTTGCGTTAAGTCTTTCTTGTGCGGTTTTTTAAATGCAATGATTGGAGCAGGTTATTCGGAGATCATTCCGCCGCCAAGACAGATGTCGCCTTGATAAAAGACGATCGATTGACGGGGAGTGACGGCGCGCTGGGGATGAAGGAAGCGGACGAGAGCACGTCCCTCTTCGATTTTTTCGATGACGCAAGGTTGTTCCGGCTGACGGTAGCGCACCTTGGCAGCGCAAAGGTAGGGCAGGGGAGCTGGGGGATTGCCGGCGATCCAGTTTAAGTCTGTGGCGCAAAGTTCACTTTTATAAAGAGAGGGGTGGTCGTCGCCTTGCTCAATGAGCACAACATTGCGCTCAATATCTTTGCCAACGACAAACCAGGCCTCGCCGGGCCCGCCGATGCCAAGTCCTTTGCGCTGGCCGATTGTATAAAAAGCGATCCCATCATGAGTGCCTACAACCTTTCTTGAGAGAGTTTCAAAATTGCCGGGTTTATAACCGAGATAGCGCCCCGTGAACTCTTTGAAATCCCGCTTGCCGATGAAGCAGATGCCGGTGCTGTCCTTCTTTTCCGAGGTCGCAAGGCCGTGTTCTTTGGCAATCCTTCGAACCTCTGACTTGAGCAGGTGCCCGATAGGGAAAAGGACGTTTTGTAGGGAAGAGGCCTGGATAGTGTAAAGAAAATAGCTTTGGTCCTTGCCGGGATCCGCTCCTTTTAATAGCGCGGATGATCCTCAGCTGTCCTCTGACAGTAATGGCCTGTGGCCAGATAGTCTGCTCCCAGGCTGAGCGCTTTTTCCAGGAACGCTTTAAACTTGATCTCGCGGTTGCAGAGGATGTCGGGATTGGGAGTATGCCCGGCTTTTAGCTCGGCGAGAAAATGGGAGAAAACGTGCTCCTGGTATTCTTTGACGAAATTGACAGAATAGTAGGGGATATCGAGTTGTTTGCAGACTTTGACGACGTCTTCATAATCGCGCGCCGAAGTGCAGACGCCGCTCGCGTCCGTTTCTTCCCAATTCTTCATGAACATGCCGATGACGCGATAGCCTTGCTGTTTCAGCAACAGGGCGCACACGGATGAATCGACGCCTCCTGACATGCCAACGACAACAGTTTTATTGCCCATTCATTTTATCCCAATGTGAAATCATGAATGATATTAAATTTCTGAAATGATTTCAGCTGTTAAATGAATTAATAAAAATAAATTGAATTAAGAGCTGGAGAGAATATGTTTCAATGTGGTAATCAAAGAGATATACCGAACGTGATTCAAAAATTGGCCCTGGGATGCAAGACAAGCTCCCGGGGTTCGATCGATCGCAAGTCGGTTCATGTTTCTAATATTGACCGACTTGCGATCGATCGAACCCCGGGAGCTTGTCTTGCATCCCAGGGCCGATTTTTGAATCACGTTCGGTATAAAGACGAGAACATCACTTATGCCTGCAGCAAAAGAAAATTTGGTTCGCATTCCCATCAAAGGGAAGGGTGAGCTCGAAGGGGACCTGCAAATCCCTCCCGGTGCAAAGGGGATCGTCGTCTTTGCCCATGGGAGCGGGAGCAGCCGCCACAGCCCCCGCAACCGCTTTGTCGCCGAGGTCCTGCAAAAAGGGGGGCTAGGGACGCTTTTGATTGATCTTTTGACCCCGGAAGAAGGGGCCGCCGATGAGATGACTGCGGCTTTGCGCTTTGATATCGATCTATTGACGGACAGACTTTGCCTGGTGACAAAGTGGCTTCAGTCCTCCAAAGAAGCCATAAACTTAAAAATCGGATTTTTCGGGGCGAGCACAGGCGCTGCTGCTGCGCTGTGCGCTGCCGCTGAGATAAAGAAGGGGATTGCAGCCGTTGTCTCAAGAGGAGGAAGGCCGGATCTAGCCATCGGCTCTCTTAAAGACGTCGAAGCGCCTACCTTGCTGATCGTAGGGGGATACGATGTGCCTGTGATTGGGATGAATGAACAAGCGTATGCCCATTTGAAATCGGAGAAAAAAATGGTGATTGTGCCCAAGGCCACGCATCTTTTTGAGGAGGAGGGGACATTAGAAGAGGTCGCTCGCCTTGCCCTGGAGTGGTTCCGCCTACATTTTTAAAACAAGACACATGCTGCACTTTGTGCAAAAGATTGCTGCTTTCTTAAGTAATTTCGAATAGCAAGAGCTCTTTGTCCCGGAGTATAAAGGAGATTGCTTAGATCGTGAAAAGCATGCTCTGCAAAATCGGGATCATCATTGGAGTCAGATTTCACTATTTCATAGAATTCATCGTAGATCATTTTTCTCTCATCTGCCGGCATTTTCGAGAATTTCTCCATCGCCAGCTCGTGATCTTGTGCAGCATCGAATATTTGAAAAAAGTGAAGTTCTTGAAGATGGCTATTGCAACCTCGGTCAAATCGGCTGGCGAGTTCCGTGAAAATCTCAGTGTTAGAAGCTCTAAAATCAAAGATCTTGAAATGAGGACGCCTTTTATGCTCTGGAAGTCTCACGATAAGCTCTCCTTCTTCTGTAAAAGTGAGAGAGCCTTTTTTTAATTTGTCCAATAGATTGATATGATAAGATGCTTCGCAAGCGCCGTTTTTTAAATTCCAGATTTTAATCTCACCTTCATCCGATCCTGAGATGAGCCTACCAGTTTTTGTCACAATCAGTGAGATGACAGCATTGTTATGACCTTTAAGAGTCATTTCGCAAAGTCCGGTTTTCAAATTCCAGATCTTGATTTCACTGCCAAGCTCAGGAAAAATATGACCACGATCTCCTCCTGAAATGAGTTTATTGTCGTCTGTGAAAGCAAAAGCCCTAATCTGGGTGCAATGCCCTTGAAGGGTCTTTTCACGAATCTCGCTTTCCAAATCCCAGATCTCGATGTCGCATTGGACTCCATAGATGAGTTTTTTTCCATCGGGAGAGAGGATCGCACACTGAAATTCGGATGCGTTTGACCTATCAATGGTTTTTTCTAGAGCGCCGCTTTCCACATTCCAGATGTTGATGTCCTTTAACCAGCGGGAGTGTGAAACCAACTTGCCTTCCCTTAAAAAAACATGATCGTGGTTGGCCGGAATAGTCATTGTGCAGGCGCCTGTTTCTAAATCCCAGATTGCGATCTTGGGCCCCTCATGCGAATGTTGAATTCCTGAGATGAACTTCCCTT
>CAWESW010000095.1:0-54568 GCA_963811735.1 uncultured Verrucomicrobiae bacterium
ATGTCCTCTACTCGTTCAGCATATGCTGAAAAGTTTGAATTGAGAAGCCCCGAAGTAAAAAAGGCCCATCGTGCAGACAAATGAAGAAATGCCGTTAGCCTTGTATACCGGAACATTGCCCTGAGGTGTGACCGGGCCGTTGACCTTTCTTCCGGCAATGCCTTCATCAGAAATAATTCCACAGCGGCAAAGATCGCTAGGATCTTCCAGGCCTCCGGAGTACCGAAGAACACAGGGCTCCAGATGTTGTAAATCATGAGAGAACACTCCGTCCTGTGCAAATAGAGTGCAGAGTTTTAGAACAGACCCGTCCAGCGAGACGTTGGTATACCATACCAGCATCACAAGGGGAGGGCAGATTGTGATTAATAGCAAAGGTCCCAGGATGCTCCTGATCCATCGAACCATTCTGGTGATATCTAAAACTCGAGCACTCATTTTTTTTCCTCACCTAAAGAAACGCAGATATACATTACTTCATTTGTATTGAGATAGATAATTCGAACCTTTTTTTCCAGAAATTTAAAAAAAATCTTCGATTTTATGTGGCATAAATTTATTTAAAAAAGACTGTATTTGGAAAAAAGAAAGGCAAAGTATATGCTGAAGGATTTGAAGTCGTGCTCAAAGAGCTCCCCATGGTCTTTGAGACTAAGTACACATAACGCAAGTTCTTCCGAAATTTGCGTTTTTTTTATGTCTGGATATCAGTAAAGAAAACAAAGATCAGTTTGGCCTGTTTCGATCCATCTTCTGGCCTGTTCACCGTTCGGAAGTCAAAAAAGTTCTTTCGATGTTACTTCTGCTGTTTCTTCTCTGTGTGAGCTACGGCGTATTGCGGAATTTAAAAGATACGATTATTTTGACTGCAAAGCATTCCGGTGCGGAAGTCATCCCTTTCATCAAAGTTTGGGGAATGCTTCCCGGGGTCTTTCTGGCCACCTGGTTCTACACCCGGCTGCGGCGCTATTTCAAGAAAGAACACGTCTTCTATATCCTCATTTCTTCGTTCATTGCCTATTTCCTCCTCTTTGCCTTCTATCTTTATCCCCACAGCGAACAACTGCATTTGGAACGTCTCGGCAACTGGATGAGTTCCGTCCTGCCCCAGGGATTCCAGGGGTTCATCGCCCTTGTGCGCAATTGGACATTTACCTCATTTTACGTCATTTCGGAACTTTGGGCTGTCGTCGTCCTGTCGATTCTTTTTTGGGGATTTGCAAACGACTTCACTCATGTCAATGAGGCCAAGCGAACCTATGGCATCCTCAATATTGGTTCCAACATCGCTCCGATTATGGGGGGCACTCTTGCCTTAACATTTAGCAATTCCATTTCCCTCCCTTTCCTTTCTTTAATTACGGACCAATGGAATCACACGATCTGTCAATTGATTGTTTTGATCTCCCTTCTCGGCATCGCAGCGATGGCCATCTATTATTGGATCAACCGCAGCGTCATTGACCAGGAAGAACCAAAAATGGCGCCCCCGTCCCCCGAAAGCGCGGTCGAGTCTGCCCCTGCTAAAAAACCCCGTCTATCCATGAGAGAGAGCGTTCGTTATATCCTTCGTTCCCGCTATTTGGTCCCTCTTGCAATCATCGTACTCGGCTACAATATCAGCATCAATTTTACCGATGTTCTATGGAAAGAGCAGTTGAAAAGATTTTTTACCGACCCCAATGAAATGCTTGAACATATGAATCGGATTACTGTCGGCATCGGGATATTGGCTACAGTCGGCGGAGTCTTATTTTCCTTTATGGTCACAAGACTTGGATGGACTTTCACGGCTATCATTACGCCTGTGGTGATGACAACTCTCGCTGTCGGCTTTTTTACATTCTTATTTTGCGGTGATGCGCTGATGGCTGTTTCATCAACCCTGTTCGGCCTGACGCCTTTTGCCATGACGGTCTATTGCGGATCTATTCAAAATTGCATGAGCAAAGCCAGCAAATATTCTGTTTTCGATGCGACCAAAGAGTTGGCCTTCCTCCCGCTCAGCCCTGAGTCCAAGCTTAAAGGTAAAGCGGCGATCGATGGGCTGGGCTCGGGTATTGGCAAGTCGGGATCTTCCCTGACCTACCAAGGGTTTATCATTATGCTTGGCAGCGTGGCCCTTTCGACCCCTTATATCGCAGGGATTCTCTTTGTCGTGCTTCTTGCGTGGATCTTCTGCGTGGTCTCTTTGGGCAAGCAGTTCAAGCAAATGACCACGGGAGAGCAGATCTCTGCATCCGCACAGCTGGTTGAAATTCCTTGAGTTGTAATTTCAAATTAAATTAACTGGATTCGTGTAAATTATTTATTTTGTTTGTTTTCTTAATTTGCAGTCTGTATAATGTTTCCAATTTTTTAAATTGGAGGTAATTATGTCTTCAGGTGGCATTTCTTTAACTTTTAGGTTTTCTGTTCCTAAAAGCATGTTAATTCCAGACCAAATTGCAACTGCTTCTCCTTCTTCCCTTATAAAAATTGCTCAATCAAGTATTTCAACACTAGATTCTCATGGATCCTCAGCTGTGCGCCTAAACGCCAATGATGGGCTCTTTAGCAGCACTTCTTCGATCTGTCAAAAGATTGCTGAAATCTGGAAAGCTTTTTGCCAGAAGATCACATCCTGCTTATCCAAAATTTACCTCTATCTACAAAGTTTCTACGTCACTCCCTACCCTGAAATTAATCAAAACATGTCGATGGATGCGTTGTTGAAGCTGTATTGGGGATTAGGCAAGGAAAATAAATGGCGGGAATGCATCGATGGCAGATACCATCATTTAGGAAAAGATGTCTTTGATCGCGGCACCCACGCCGGAACGGTTGAGCCCGGGTTTATCGCCAGCATGGAAGAAACATTCACATTTGTTGAGAAGTACCTCAATAAGAAGATCGATGCCGATTGGTACCTGAACCTTCATAAGCATACGTGCGCCCACTTTAACGGCGACCCTTCCGCCTTTTTGATGGGGCAAGAAAAGGTCGGGGTCTTCCGCAATAGCGACGACAATATCTGCTGTACCTTGGCCGGTTATTATGTCGTTTCCCACCAGGCGAAGGCAGAGTTTGAGGCTTTAGACCAGGCACTCAAAACCGAATTCGGCCCTTCTTATGGATTGGGACAAATGGTGTACACCGATGCATTGCATCAATCATGCCGCCTCACCTATAAACCTATGAGCCGCGACCAGGTACGTCGAATTTTCAATAAATTTTTAAATGAATTTTATCAGGAAGTGGAAAGGGCCCGTACTCCCGATGAAAAATTGATGGCAATAGCCAAACTCCAGCAAAGGCTTGAATGGCTCCATCCGGTCAGAGACGGAACCGCCCGTACCAGCACTGCATTAATGAATAAATTTCTTACCGATTATGGGTTCCACCCTGCCATTCTGGAATATCCTCACGTCTCTTCCAGCTATACCCTTGCCCAGTGGAAAGCTTACCTGCAGAACGGCTTGGTCAAATGGGAGCAGGAACGCGCTAGACTGAACCCATTGGCTTAATGTGAAATTTTAAATTGACGAAAGGGGCAAAATATTTCTACCAAAATGAAGCCTTTGCCTTGATATAATTTATTTTATTCGTTTTGGGCTTAATTGCGTTGTTAAGGTTAATGTCGTTTTTTGTTACAATACTAGTATTAAGTTATGCGCTTTTTAGTGTTGCATTTGGCGTTTTCTAATAAATTGCTTACTAAGGAAGAGTAATTATGACAAGTGGAATTAAAATTAAATTTAACTTTCGCGTTCCAGACGCATACCTACAGAACGGTGGGAATGCTCCTTCCGTATCAAACGCAGCGTTAAGCAGCGCTTCAATTGCCTCTTCTCTTTCTTCGCAATCCTCAACTTCAAGTACTCTCGCCAAAAAGTCCTGCTGCCAGTATATCCGTCAGCATCTCTCCGAATTCATTGCCAAAGTCCACTTCTTTTTTCATTCACTATTCTATTCCACAATTGAACCATCTGCATCGGTGAACGCGTTGAAAAAAATCTACAATGGCCTTGGATCTGAAAAATGGAAGGAATGCGTCGACGGCAAATATCACCACCTTGGCAAGGATGTGTTTAAGTTGGGACTACATGGAGGGTGCATAGAACCCGAGTATGTTCCCAGCATGGAAAAGGCTTTTAAATTCTGCGAAAAATACCTCAATAAGAAAGTGGACGCCGATTGGTATCTCCAGCTGCATAGAATCACCTGCGGACATTTCGATGGCGATCCCGCTGTCTACCTGATGGGGCAGGAAAAAGTGGGCGTTTTCCGCGACAGCGATGACAATTGTCTATGGTGGCCGAGTGGGAACTACTCTGTGACCCCTGAGGCGAAAGCTGAACTGCAAGCCCTGGATGCAGAAGTCAAACGGGACTTAGGGCCCGAATACGGCATGGGGATCATGGATACGGATCCTAATTGGAATCATGCCATGTATCATCAATACCACAAAATGACCCGCCCCCAAATGAAAAAAGTCTTCAACAAGTTTATGGATGAGTTCTACAAGGAAGCAGGATCTGCTGCGACCCGGGATCAAACATTTGCCGCTATTGCCAAACTGTATAAGCGTTTGGAACTCCTTCACCCCCCTCGAGACGGCAGCGGACGTACAAACACTGCCCTGATGAATAAAATCCTTACCGAATACGGATTCAATCCCGCTATTCTCGACAACCCATACGTCTCTACCACCTACTGCCTTACGCGTTGGACACAATACCTGAAAGAGGGCGTGGAGAAATGGCAAGCTGAGCGGACACGATTGAATTCTTCTCCCTAATCACGGATCAATGTGACTTTTCCTGTTGCGATCTCGTAATAGGCTCCGACGACTTTCACTTTTTTCTCTTTGAGCAAGGGAGCAATTGTAGGCGCATTTTTCAATGTCTTCACTCCTTTGCTCACATTGCAGTTGATCGCATCGGCGAGACTGCTATTCCCAATCATTTCGCAATCTTTTAATGAGCTCTCAATCAGCGGGATAATGCTTCCCAAATCGGGGTATTTGGCTTTTCCTGCAAGGGTCGCCTTGACGGCCCCGCAGTTCTGGTGCCCCAGGACGACGACGAGCGGCACTTTCAATGCTCCGACGGCAAAATCGACGCTGTCCATTTCGATAGGCCCGACCACGTTACCGGCATCGCGTACAACGAATAATTCTCCCAATCCTCGATCGAAAATCAGCTCGGGGGGCACCCTGGAATCAGAGCATCCGACGATGACGGCAAAAGGATTTTGGCCTTCAAGCATCTTGTCCTTTGCTTCTGCGAGATAGGAGACATGCTTGAGGTTCCCCTTGACGAAGTTGTCGTTCCCCTCTAGGAGCATCTGCAATGCCTGGTCCGGAGTCGGAGTGGGCGTCACTGCATGGATGCCGGCAAAGGAGGTCAGAGCAGCAAGAAAGAAAATAGACGCATAGTTTTTCATAAAAATTACCCTTTGATGACAAGATGAGGTTTTAGACGAGCGACCATACTGGCCAGGCCTGCTTCCTGAACGGCCGCCACGACTTCGTCGACGTCTTTGTAGGCGTCGGGCATCTCTTCGGCGACAGTGCGGTCGGAAGAGGCAAGGACGGTGACGCCTTGTCTTGGCCATGTAGTTGACTGTGTCCCTGCCTCGCCACGCCTTCATCGACTGGACGCGGCTGCGTGCGCTTCCGGCGCCATGGCAGGCGGTGCACCAGGTGAGGGGATTGCCCAGGCCGACCATGAGATGGCTGGCGCGTCCCATATCGCCCGGGACGAGGACGGGCTGGCCGGTGGTGCGGAAAAGGTGGGCGAGCTCTTCGGCATCCTTTCCTAGCGCTCGTGTGGCCCCTTTGCGATGGACGCAGAGGCGCTTTGGTGGTTCATGCGTCTCGAACTTGGCGATGTTGTGGCAGACATCGTAGAGAAGGTGGACTTCTTCGGGAGCGATGCGGAGGACATCGTGAAAAGCTTTTCGCACGAGATGGAGAATCTGCTGCCGGTTGTTGAACGCAAAGTTGGCAGCGGCGGCCATCGCTCGAAAATATTGCTGTCCCCTTCGGGGCTTCTGATCGGCGCGGCGACGAGCTGTTTGTCGGGCAAACCCTTCGCAAATCCTTGTTTGATGAATGTATTGAGAGTGTCCTGGCAGACTTGATGCCCAAATCCCCGCGAGCCGGAGTGGATGAGGATGTAGGTTTGCCCTCTTCGACGCCCCAGCGTATCTGCGACTTTGGGGAGAAAGATTTTTTGCACTTCGCCGATCTCGACGAAGTGGTTTCCCGAACCGATGCTCCCGAGCTGGTCCTTGCCCCGCTGTCGGGCCGTTTGGAGAGACGGCATCCGGATCTGCGCCCTCGATCAGGCCGCCGCTCTCGATGTGGTCGAGATCGCCGCTCAAAACCGTACCTTGATCGACCGACCACCGTGCGCCGCCGCGCAGGAGGTCGTGGTAGTCGCGGTCTGATAAGCCCGGGACGCCGGTGGCCGTGGCCGACGCCGGAGGGAACCAGAGGAAAAGATTTGGTTGATGAGCATCTTTTTGTGCCGCGCATCTAAGGATTTGAAGGGGGGAACGAGCGCGAGCCGCACGCCGCAGTTGATGTCATATCCCACGCCGCCGGGGCTAATGACGCCGTCTTCCGCATCCATCGCAGCGACGCCTCCGATCGGAAATCCATATCCCCAGTGGATGTCGGGCATGGCGATGCTATAGCCGACGATGCCCGGCAAATGGGCGACATTACGCACCTGCTCAAGAGGTTTTTCGATATCCATTTGCTCGAGGAGCTGGGGCGTGGCGATGATGAGGCCCGGAACGCGCATGCCGCCTTCCTGCGGAATCACATAGGTTGCAGGGGCAATTTCTTCAAACGTCGACAATCATGGTCCATTGGTTATTTTGATGTTCTCCATGGAAACTCACAGCCTTAAAGGGCACGCCGACCGTCTGGTCGGCGCGGGCGATGATATCGTTGAGGGCGATGATCGCATCATCGAGGTGATCAATGGGCTCGGGGGAGATTTTCTCGCTCAGCAGAGGGGGGAATTTAAAAGCAAGGGCGAGGTAGGCGTGCAAGAGGAGCTGCCGCGGGGTTTTCCCCCGGATATGAAAGGCGATATCGGCGGTATGTTCGAATTCCTCAGGGGCGGAAGGAGGGGGATTTTCCAGAGAGATGTTAGCGAAGATTGCCCATGCTCTGAGAAAGGCAGATTGCCTTGACAAACAGGGGAAGGGGCTTTAGTGCTTTTGCGAGGCATCTTTGTCGAGAGGGCGCTCTTCCAACGTAATGTGAGGAAAAAAAGGTCACTCGTCAAAGGGATAGCCATGATTTTTTAGCCAGTGCGCAAATTCTTTCTGATAAGCATTGAAAACAGATGGCGAGTCCAGCCATTGGACGGACAAGGCTGTGACTCGACTCGTCGGGAGGAAGAAAGACCAGCTCTTTTGCAACGCCGGCAGAGCCGATCCTGAAAAGAAGGATGAGGGGCCGAAGGGAGAATCTCGGTAGTTTGGAGAGGGGATGTTGACCGAGAAAAGCAAAAGTCACATGGCGCGTCTCTTCTGGGGACGATCCTGCCGGATGGGTAATCTTTGGGCCAAGGCGCTTCAACCTGTGCTCCGAAAAAGAGGCGGGCCAAGTCGAGAGGTTCATCACCCATTAGCTGGCTTTTCCATTCGTGGAGCGTTCTTGAGGAAAGACATCTTTGCCACTCCTTGGGCTATTGGGCTTAACCTCGGGTTTGATATCCTTTTCAGTCCGACCATCATCAGTTGTATCTGGTGCATCGTTCGTATTTCCGGAGTCGTCGGTCATATCGGCCTCGGGGAGGGTTCCTTCATCGTCTGAACCTCCCGGAAACTCTCCTTTTCCCGCTATCAACTCTCTATCCTCTAAACAATACCCATCCGCGCACAGCGGACTTGCCGCACAGGCAAGAATTCCAAAGATCCCGATGCATGTTTTTTTCACGATGACCCCCTTAGGCGTTCTGATTTCGATTTCTAAGATCTTGCAAAATTTATGAAATGTTATAAAGTGAAAATTTGAACAGGGGATATTATGACAAGCAGCAAAGAGGTTATATTAATTACCGGAGCAAGCGGAAGAATAGGATTTAAGTCGGCTGAGTACTTTTCAGAAAAGTATCAGATTGTCGGATTCGACGTTTTCTTAGCTGGACAATTACCGGATGTTGAATTTGTCACAGTGGATATGGCCACAGATGAAAGCGTAAAGGAAGGGCTTGAACATGTCCGGAAAAAATATGGAAACAAGATCGCTTCGGTCATCCACCTGGCGGCCTATTACAGTTTCGCCTCATCAAACAGCCCCAATTATGATCGGATCACCGTAAAAGGGACCGAGAGATTATTAAAAGGACTGCAGCAATTCGACGTCGACCAGTTTATTTTTTCCTCGACGATGCTTGTCCATAAGCCCACAGCTCCGGGAATTAAGATTACCGAAGACAGCCCTCTCGATCCCTCGTGGGGCTATCCCTTGTCCAAAGTGAAGACCGAAGAGCTGATCCATAGAGAAAGGGGCAAAATCTCAAGCGTCAACCTGCGCATCGCAGGCGTTTATGATGATCATTGCCATTCCATTCCGCTCTCGAACCAATTGCAGCGCATCTTTGAAAATCAGCTTGAGGCGCATGTCTTTGCCGGTTCTGTGGACCACGGAGCTTCCTTTGTCCACATGGACGACTTGATTGAGGCCCTTTCCTTATGCGTGCAAAAAAGAAAGACGCTGTCGCCTGAACTAACGCTTTTGATCGGCGAGGATGTGACCTTCAGCTACGACCAACTGCAGCGGATGATGCAACGCCAAATTTATGGAAAAGAGTGGAAGACCTGGAGCGTCCCCAAGCCCATCGCTAAATTCGGCGCCGGAGTCCAAGAGCATTTACCCTTCATGAAGCCAAGCTTCATCAAGCCATGGATGATCGATCGCGCAGATGATCATTTTGAACTTGATATCACAAGAGCAAAAAAAGTCCTCGGATGGCAGCCAAGACGCCGCGTCGACCAAGTCATCCCCAAATGGATTGAAGAGCTGAAGAGAGATCCTGTGATGTGGTACGACGAAAACAAACTCAGAGCTCCGCATGGTCTTGCACAAAAGAGAATCCCATGAACGAGAATAAAAATCGCATCGCGCTTCTAACAGTTGCTTTAGGATTGTGGTTGATCGCATTCCCCTTGACCTTTGGTTACAGCGGGCATCCTGTCGCGCTCAGCGATCTCGCGAGCGGTATTTTGCTGGTCATCTTCGGTCTATTTTCTTTGGCTCCTGCACGCATTTGGTCCGGGTGGGCGGCAGGCCTTGTCGGCGTCTGGCTCCAAATGGCCCCTCTTCTATTCTGGGCCCCTGATGCGTTCATGTATGTCAACGATACCCTTGTTGGAGCCATTGCAATCGTTCTTTCCTTCCTTCTTGCAAAGAAAGAAGACACAGGAAATCTCTCAGGCATTCCCACCGGATGGTCCTATAATCCTTCCGGATGGGCCCATCGGATTCCCACTGTCGGGCTAGCTATGCTTTGCTGGTTTTTTTCGCGCTACATGGCAGCCTTCCAGCTCGGCTACATCGACCAGGTCTGGGACCCCTTTTTCACAGACGGAACATTCCATGTGATCACGTCAACCATCTCCCAAGACTTTCCCGTTTCCGATGCCGGTATGGGCGCCCTATGCTATACCCTTGAAGCTCTTTTAGGCTGGCAAGGGAATTCCCGGCGATGGGCGAACATGCCTTGGCTGGTCTTTGCCTTCGCCTTTCTGGTCATCCCCGTGGGCATCGCTAGCATCACATTAATCATTTTACAGCCCGTCATTGTCGGTTTCTGGTGCTCCTGGTGCCTTGCAACGGCTGCCAGCATGCTGCTGATGATCGTTCTGACCGCAGGGGAGCTGGCTGCAGTCCTGCAATTCCTGAAAGAAACGAGGAAAAGAGGAGAATCTGCCTGGCAAGTGTTTTGGAAGGGAGGAAATGCCGACCGCTCAAAGACTCCAGCCAAACCGCGCAGCCGCCCGGAGGATGCTATTCCATGGGGATTTACCCTACCATGGAACCTTCTCTCATCGGTTGTGCTCGGAATTTGGCTGATGGCAAGTCCCTCCGTTTTAGACACTATCGGGGGACTAGCAACAAGCAACTTCATCTTAGGGCCGATGATCGTCGCTATTTCTGTGATCGCGCTTGCGGAAGTCTTTCGAGCAGCTCGCTACCTCAATATCATTTTAGGACTCGGGCTGATTATCGCTCCTTGGCTTGTCGCCGAGTCGAGCGATGTCAGCGTCGGCAATAATCTGGTGGCCGGGCTGCTGATTATCCTTTTAAGTTTTCGAAAAGGTAGGATTTCAGAGAGATATGGCGCCTGGGATAAACTAATAATTTAAATAAATAGACTGCGCACAATTGATAGCAGGGGCCATAGCCGCACAGGAAGTTTCAACGCAAAGACGCTGAGGCGCAAAGAATTGCCCAATTTATCTTTGCTCCTCAGCGTCTTTGCGTTAAATCCGATTAATTTCCAAGCATACAGGATGCCGCCGAGAGTTAGATTTTCCATAGGGAAATGCATATTTTTTCGGAAAATATTTGCGAAAAATTCAGAGGTTTATGTATGTTCTTACTTCCTTTTGAGAATATCCTAAAGATAACTCAAAAGGAACAGAGTCAACGAGATTGGCTCAAGACTTTCTTAACATCAGAAGTGAAGTGATGTGCAAGCAAAACAAAGCTTGTGCGGATAAGTGAGTAACAAACTCAACTTATTTGCCTGTAAATTTTTTTGTTTTATATATTTAAGGCAAATTGTCAAAGATTTTTCTTTGAGAATTTGATCTTGGTTCAGATTGAATGCTGGCAGCGTGGATGAGGCATGCAAGTCGAACGAAGCTCTAGGGCAACTTGGAGCTTAGTGGCGGAAGGGTTAGTAATACATGAATAACTTGCCTTTTACCTGGGGATAACGGCTGGAAACGGCCGCTAATACCGAATGAGGTGGTCGAGGGAAACCTTGGCCTATCAAAGTAGGGGACTCTGAAAGGGGCCTTGCGGTAGAAGAGAGGTTCATGGGATATCAGCTAGTTGGTGGGGTAAAGGCGCACCAAGGCTAAGACGTCTAGGCGGATTGAGAGATCGACCGCCAACATTGGGACTGAGATACTGCCCAGACTCCTACGGGAGGCTGCAGTCGAGGATCTTTCGCAATGGGCGCAAGCCTGACGAAGCGACGCTGCGTGAGCGATGAAGGCCTTCGGGTCGTAAAGCTCTTTCGCGCAAGAACAAGGAAAGGATGTGAATAACATTCAGACTTGAGGGTACTGCGTAAAGAAGCACCGGCTAACTCCGTGCCAGCAGCTGCGGTAATACGGAGAGTGCAAGCATTAATCGGAATTATTGGGCGTAAAGGGCGCGTAGGCGGAAGGATAAGTCAGATGTGAAATTCCGAAGCTCAACTTCGGAGCTGCATTTGAAACTATCTTTCTAGAGGATTGACGGAGAAAACGGAATTCCACGTGTAGCGGTGAAATGCGTAGATATGTGGAAGAACACCTGTGGCGAAAGCGGTTTTCTAGTTTATACCTGACGCTGAGGCGCGAGAGCAAGGGGAGCATGCGTCCTGCTGCGATCATCGAACCACCGGCGACGCCGATGTACCAGCAGGTAGCCGCATACCTGGAGGCGAAGCCAGCGCCTCCGGAAGGCAATCCGAGGTGCGCCGGCACCAAGGGCACGGGCGGCGACCGCCGTCTGCCTGCGGTGGGGCTGGACTTCGCCCTGCTCGCCGATCCGGAGCGCCTGCCAGCGCCCGGCATCGACGACGAGCAGGTCAGCCGGATCGACGACGACGAGACGGCGCGGACGAACGTCGAGATCTCGCGGTGCTGCCGTGGTGGTCGGCTTATGCGGGGCGAACGACGGGCGCGATCCCTTTTTTTTTTTTTTTTTTTTTTTTTTTTTTTTTTTTTTTTTTTTTTTTTTTTTTTTTTTTTTTTTTCTCTCTCTCTCTCTCTCTCTCTCTCTCTCTCCCCTCCCTCCCTCCTCCCTCCTCCCTTCCCTCCCTTCTTCTTCTTCTCTCCCTCCCTCCCTCCCTCCTCTCTCTCTCTCTCTCTCTCTCTCTCTCTCATGGCGGCCGTCTCCCCGGCCATCCTCTGCAGCATCGGGTCTGGCCGCCGACGTCGCCCACGTCGCCCCACGGCGGGCTCCCGTCTTAGGGCTTGACCTTCCGTCCCACCGCCGCCCAACGGCCCACGTGGGCCAACGTCGTGCGCCCACGGGGCGGCCGTGACCCCGATCCTGTCAGGCCCTCTCAGACCGGCTCGTGGCAGGGTTGTACAGCGGGTGTCAGTGACACCCGATAGCACCCTTTTCTACCCTTTTGTACGCTGTACAAGCCGAATCGGCAGACGTGCGGAAAAGCCTAGAAAACTAGGTATTTTCCGCGTTTCTGGGTAGTGTACAGAACTGGTGATATAGTTCGGCATGGACGTTCTCGACCGGACCGTTGCGCGAGGCGTGGAGGGTGACCGTATTGGCGATGACGCGGATCCCGTGGTTACCCGCAGTCGTCAGGTCCTGGTCGAGCCGACCCGTCCACCAGGTCCGCCGGACTTCGGCTGCCACGTCCGGCATCGTGCAGGTCAGCAGCGTGTCGGCCTGCGGATGCGGACGGACCGTCCTTGGACCGAGGGGCAGGTACGCCAACGCTCTTGCGACAAGGTCCCAGTAGCGCCCGTCGTTCGCCCCGCATAAGCCGAGCCACCACGGCGGCGCCGCCGAGATTCTCGACGTTCGTCCTGCGCCATCTCGTCGTCGTCGATCCGGCTGACCTGCTCGTCGTCGATGCCGGGCGCTGGCAGGCGCTCCGGATCGGCGAGCAGGGCGAAGTACGAGCCCCACCGCAGGCAGACGGCGGTCGCCGCCCGTGCCTCGTCGGTGCGCTTCGGATTGCCTTCCGGAGGCGCTGGCTTCGCCTCCAGGTATGCGGCTACCTGCTGGTACATCGGCGTCGCCGGTGGTTCGATGATCGCAGCAGGACGCATGCTCCCCTTGCTCTCGCGCCTCAGCGTCAGGTATAAACTAGAACCGCTTTCGCCACAGGTGTTCTTCCACATATGTACGCATTTCACCGCTACACGTGGATTCCGTTTTCTCCGTCGATCCTCTAGAAAGATAGTTTCAAATGCAGCTCCGAAGTTGAGCTTCGGAATTTCACATCTGACTTATCCTTCCGCCTACGCGCCCTTTACGCCCAATAATTCCGATTAATGCTTGCACTCCTCCGTATTACCGCAGCTGCTGGCACGGAGTTAGCCGGTGCTTCTTTACGCAGTACCCTCAAGTCTGAATGTTATTCACATCCTTTCCTTGTTCTTGCGCGAAAGAGCTTTACGACCCGAAGGCCTTCATCGCTCACGCAGCGTCGCTTCGTCAGGCTTGCGCCCATTGCGAAAGATCCTCGACTGCAGCCTCCCGTAGGAGTCTGGGCAGTATCTCAGTCCCAATGTTGGCGGTCAATCTCTCAATCCGCCTAGACGTCTTAGCCTTGGTGCGCCTTTACCACACCAACTAGCTGATATCCCATGAACCTCTCTTCTACCGCAAGGCCCCTTTCAGAGTCCCCTACTTTGATAGGCCAAGGTTTCCCTCGACCACCTCATTCGGTATTAGCGGCCGTTTCCAGCCGTTATCCCCAGGTAAAAGGCAAGTTATTCATGTATTACTAACCCTTCCGCCACTAAGCTCCAAGTTGCCCTAGAGCTTCGTTCGACTTGCATGCCTCATCCACGCTGCCAGCATTCAATCTGAACCAAGATCAAATTCTCAAAGAAAAATCTTTGACAATTTGCCTTAAATATATAAAACAAAAAAATTTACAGGCAAATAAGTTGAGTTTGTTACTCACTTATCCGCACAAGCTTTGTTTTGCTTGCACATCACTTCACTTCTGATGTTAAGAAAGTCTTGAGCCAATCTCGTTGACTCTGTTCCTTTTGAGTTATCTTTAGGATATTCTCAAAAGGAAGTAAGAACATACATAAACCTCTGAATTTTTCGCAAATATTTTCCGAAAAAATATGCATTTCCCTATGGAAAATCTAACTCTCGGCGGCATCCTGTATGCTTGGAAATTAATCGGATTTAACGCAAAGACGCTGAGGAGCAAAGATAAATTGGGCAATTCTTTGCGCCTCAGCGTCTTTGCGTTGGAACTTCCTGTGCGGCTATGGCCCCTGCTATCAATTGTGCGCAGTCTATTTATTTAAATTATTAGTTTATCCCAGGCGCCATATCTCTCTCGAAATCCTACCTTTTCGAAAACTTAAAAGGATAATCAGCAGCCCGGCCACCAGATTATTGCCGACGCTGACATCGCTCGACTCGGCGACAAGCCAAGGAGCGATAATCAGCCCGAGTCCTAAAATGATATTGAGGTAGCGAGCTGCTCGAAAGACTTCCGCAAGCGCGATCACAGAAATAGCGACGATCATCGGCCCTAAGATGAAGTTGCTTGTTGCTAGTCCCCCGATAGTGTCTAAAACGGAGGGACTTGCCATCAGCCAAATTCCGAGCACAACCGATGAGAGAAGGTTCCATGGTAGGGTAAATCCCCATGGAATAGCATCCTCCGGGCGGCTGCGCGGTTCGGCTGGAGTCTTTGAGCGGTCGGCATTTCCTCCCTTCCAAAACACTTGCCAGGCAGATTCTCCTCTTTTCCTCGTTTCTTTCAGGAATTGCAGGACTGCAGCCAGCTCCCCTGCGGTCAGAACGATCATCAGCAGCATGCTGGCAGCCGTTGCAAGGCACCAGGAGCACCAGAAACCGACAATGACGGGCTGTAAAATGATTAATGTGATGCTAGCGATGCCCACGGGGATGACCAGAAAGGCGAAGGCAAAGACCAGCCAAGGCATGTTCGCCCATCGCCGGGAATTCCCTTGCCAGCCTAAAAGAGCTTCAAGGGTATAGCATAGGGCGCCCATACCGGCATCGGAAACGGGAAAGTCTTGGGAGATGGTTGACGTGATCACATGGAATGTTCCGTCTGTGAAAAAGGGGTCCCAGACCTGGTCGATGTAGCCGAGCTGGAAGGCTGCCATGTAGCGCGAAAAAAACCAGCAAAGCATAGCTAGCCCGACAGTGGGAATCCGATGGGCCCATCCGGAAGGATTATAGGACCATCCGGTGGGAATGCCTGAGAGATTTCCTGTGCTTCTTTCTTTGCAAGAAGGAAGGAAAGAACGATTGCAATGGCTCCAACAAGGGTATCGTTGACATACATGAACGCATCAGGGGCCCAGAATAGAAGAGGGGCCATTTGGAGCCAGACGCCGACAAGGCCTGCCGCCCACCCGGACCAAATGCGTGCAGGAGCCAAAGAAAATAGACCGAAGATGACCAGCAAAATACCGCTCGCGAGATCGCTGAGCGCGACAGGATGCCCGCTGTAACCAAAGGTCAAGGGGAATGCGATCAACCACAATCCTAAAGCAACTGTTAGAAGCGCGATGCGATTTTTATTCTCGTTCATGGGATTCTCTTTTGTGCAAGACCATGCGGAGCTCTGAGTTTGTTTTCGTCGTACCACATCACAGGATCTCTCTTCAGCTCTTCAATCCATTTGGGGATGACTTGGTCGACGTGGCGTCTTGGCTGCCATCCGAGGACTTTTTTTGCTCTTGTGATATCAAGTTCAAAATGATCATCTGCGCGATCGATCATCCATGGCTTGATGAAGCTTGGCTTCATGAAGGGTAAATGCTCTTGGACTCCGGCGCCGAATTTAGCGATGGGCTTGGGGACGCTCCAGGTCTTCCACTCTTTTCCATAAATTTGGCGTTGCATCATCCGCTGCAGTTGGTCGTAGCTGAAGGTCACATCCTCGCCGATCAAAAGCGTTAGTTCAGGCGACAGCGTCTTTCTTTTTTGCACGCATAAGGAAAGGGCCTCAATCAAGTCGTCCATGTGGACAAAGGAAGCTCCGTGGTCCACAGAACCGGCAAAGACATGCGCCTCAAGCTGATTTTCAAAGATGCGCTGCATTCGTTCGAGAGCGGAATGGAATGGCAATGATCATCATAAACGCCTGCGATGCGCAGGTTGACGCTTGAGATTTTGCCCCTTTCTCTATGGATCAGCTCTTCGGTCTTCACTTTGGACAAGGGATAGCCCCACGAGGGATCGAGAGGGCTGTCTTCGGTAATCTTCATTCCCGGAGCTGTGGGCTTATGGACAAGCATCGTCGAGGAAAAAATAAACTGGTCGACGTCGAATTGCTGCAGTCCTTTTAATAATCTCTCGGTCCCTTTTACGGTGATCCGATCATAATTGGGGCTGTTTGATGAGGCGAAACTGTAATAGGCCGCCAGGTGGATGACCGAAGCGATCTTGTTTCCATATTTTTTCCGGACATGTTCAAGCCCTTCCTTTACGCTTTCATCTGTGGCCATATCCACTGTGACAAATTCAACATCCGGTAATTGTCCAGCTAAGAAAACGTCGAATCCGACAATCTGATACTTTTCTGAAAAGTACTCAGCCGACTTAAATCCTATTCTTCCGCTTGCTCCGGTAATTAATATAACCTCTTTGCTGCTTGTCATAATATCCCCTGTTCAAATTTTCACTTTATAACATTTCATAAATTTTGCAAGATCTTAGAAATCGAAATCAGAACGCCTAAGGGGGTCATCGTGAAAAAAACATGCATCGGGATCTTTGGAATTCTTGCCTGTGCGGCAAGTCCGCTGTGCGCGGATGGGTATTGTTTAGAGGATAGAGAGTTGATAGCGGGAAAAGGAGAGTTTCCGGGAGGTTCAGACGATGAAGGAACCCTCCCCGAGGCCGATATGACCGACGACTCCGGAAATACGAACGATGCACCAGATACAACTGATGATGGTCGGACTGAAAAGGATATCAAACCCGAGGTTAAGCCCAATAGCCCAAGGAGTGGCAAAGATGTCTTTCCTCAGAGAACGCTCCACGAATGGAAAAGCCAGCTAATGGGTGATGAACCTCTCGACTTGGCCCGCCTCTTTTTCGGAGCACAGGTTGAAGCGCCTTGGCCCAAAGATTACCCATCCGGCAGGATCATCCCAGAAGAGACGCGCCATGTGACTTTTGCTTTTCTCGGTCAACATCCCCTCTCCAAACTCCAGGAGATTCTCCCTTCGGCCCCTCATCCTTCTTTTAGGATCGGCTCTGCCGGCGTTGCAAAAGAGCTGGTCTTTCTTCCTCCCGACAAGAGTCGAGTCACAGCCTTGTCCGTCCAATGGCTTGACTCGCCATCTGTTTTCAATGCTTATCAGAAAGAATTTGCGCACTGGCTAAAAAATCATGGCTATCCCTTTGACGAGAGACCTTTTTTTCCTCACATTACGTTGGCAAGAGCGCCCTTCGACAAAGATGCTTGGCAAAAGCACTTCAAGCCCCTTCCCCTGTTTGTCAAGGCAATCTGCCTTTATCAGAGCATGGGCAATCTTCGCTATCAATCTCTCTGGAAAATCCCCCTCCTTCCGCCCTTTGAGGAATTCGAACATACCGCCGATATCGCCTTCCTTGTACGCGGGACCACCCCGGAGCAGCTGCACATGAATGCACAGCTCGCCCTTGCTTTTAAATTCCCTCAGCTCATCGAATATTTCACCGAGAATTTGCAACATTCCTTAGAAGAGATCATCATCTCCCTAAACGAAATCGTAGGCAAAGCGGACATGGAATACGGCTGTCCTTTTAAGGCCGTGAGCTTCCATGGAAATATCAAGTCGGATGAAAATCGCATCTTACATTGGGAGATGATCGTCGATGTCTAATTTAAAAAAAATGGGACCTGCAACTTATCTTCTTCCTCAAGAAGGAGAGATGAAAGTTCCCGGACTCATCATTGCAACGGAAGAGTTGCTTCAGGAAATTGAAATTGAAAAACCGCTCGAGCAGGTGCGCAACGTCGCCTGCCTGCCCGGCATCATTGGCTATAGCATCGCCATGCCCGATATCCACTGGGGATATGGTTTTCCCATCGGCGGCGTTGCCGCAATGGACGCGGAAAACGGGGTCATTAGTCCCGGAGGAGTCGGTTATGATATCAACTGCGGCGTGCGACTTGCAATCGTTCCGGAACCTTTTTCCAAACTCAAAGACAATATTAAAAAAGAACTGATCAAACGGGTTTATGAATTTGTCCCTTCCGGGGTCGGAAGAGGCCATCGGCATACACGGGGTTTGAGCGAAAGGGATTATTCCGAATTGTTAAAACAGGGCGCGCGCTGGTCGATTGAACGGGGTTTTGGGCTGCCTGTCGATCTGGAGCATATTGAAAGCAACGGTCAGATCGAAGATGCCGATCCCTCCCTTATCTCCATTGAAGCTAAATCGCGCGGAAAAGATCAACTCGGCAGTATCGGTTCCGGCAATCATTTCGTCGAAATCGGCGAAGTGCAGCAGATCTTCCTCCCCGAGATTGCAAGCAGCTGGGGTGTCGAGCTAGGGCAAACGTATGTATTGATCCACTCGGGTTCGCGCGGATTTGGACATCAAGTGTGCCAGGATGCTTTGAACGCTTTTATCAGGCAAGGATATGACAAGGGATTGCCCGACAGGCAGCTTGTCTCTGCACCGATCCACAGCGAAGCGGGACAGAATTACTTCCGAGCGATGGCAGCTGCTGCCAACTTTGCGTTCAACAACCGCCAGCAGATTCTCCATGAGGTGAGAACTGCGTTTCACGAGGTTTTAGGAATCGCTCCCGAAGAAGTCCGCCTTATCTACGATGTCTGCCACAATATCGCCAAATTCGAGACGCACAGGGTGGACGGCATCCCAAAGCGCCTTTGCGTCCATCGCAAAGGGGCCACCCGGGCGTGAGGGCCGGGGGCCGAGGAGCTTTCCCCTCTCTTCCGCAAGACGGGCCAGCCGGTCCTGGTCCCCGGAGACATGGGACGCGCCAGCCATCTCATGGTCGGACTGGGCAATGCATTGACCTGGTGCAGCTCCTGCCATGGGGCCGGGCGCGCACGCAGCAGGGTCAAGTCGATGGCCTCTTGGAGAGGGCGGGATACAGTCAAATACATGGAAGGACAAGGCGTCATAGTCCTTGCCACTTCTCACCGCACGATCGCAGAAGAAATGCCCGACGCCTACAAAGACGTTGACGCCGTCGTGGCGGCAGTTCAGGAAGCAGGCCTGGCCAGTATGGTCGCTCGTCTAAAACCTCATCTTGTCATCAAAGGGTAATTTTTATGAAAAACTATGCGTCTATTTTCTTTCTTGCTGCTTCTGATCCTTTGCCGGCATCAATGCAGTGACGCCCACTCCGACTCCGCCAGGCATTGCAGATGCTCCTAGAGGGGAACGACAACTTCGTCAAGGGGAACCTCAAGCATGTCTCCTATCCGCAGAAGCAAAGGACAAGATGCTTGGAAGGCGAATCCTTTCGCCGTCATCGTCGGACGCCGATTCCAGGGCGCCCCCGAGCTGATTTTCGATCGAGGATTGGGAAGAATTATTCGTCGTGCGCGATGCCGGGCAAACGTGGTCGGGCCTATCGAAATGGACAGCGTCGATTTTGCCGTCGGAGCATTGAAAGTGCCGCTCGTCGTCGTCCTGGGGCACCAGAACTGCGGGGCCGTCAAGGCCACCCTTGCAGGAAAAGCCAAATACCCCGATTTGGGAAGCATTATCCCGCTGATTGAGAGCTCATTAAAAGATTGCGAAATGATTGGGAATAGCAGTCTCGTCGATGCGATCAACTGCAATGTGAGCAAAGGAGTGAAGACATTGAAAAATGCGCCTACAATTGCTCCCTTGCTCAAAGAGAAAAAAGTGAAAGTCGTCGGAGCCTATTACGAGATCGCAACAGGAAAAGTCACATTGATCCGTGATTAGGGAGAAGAATTCAATCGTGTCCGCTCGGCTTGCCATTTCTCCACGCCCTCTTTCAGGTATTGTGTCCAACGCGTAAGGCAGTAGGTGGTAGAGACGTATGGGTTGTCGAGAATAGCGGGATTAAATCCGTATTCGGTGAGTGATTTTATTCATCAGGGCAGTGTTCGTACGTCCGCTGCCGTCTCGAGGGGGGTGAAGGAGTTTCCAAACGCTTATACAACTTGGCAATAGCGGCAAATGTTTGATCCGGTGGCAGCAGATCCTGCTTCTTTGTAGAACTCATCCATAAACTTGTTGAAGACTTTTTTCATTTGGGGGCGGGTCATTTTGTGGTATTGATGATACATGGCATGATTCCAATTAGGATCCGTATCCATGATCCCCATGCCGTATTCGGGCCCTAAGTCCCGTTTGACTTCTGCATCCAGGGCTTGCAGTTCAGCTTTCGCCTAGGGGTCACAGAGTAGTTCCCACTCGGCCACCATAGACAATTGTCATCGCTGTCGCGGAAAACGCCCACTTTTTCCTGCCCCATCAGTAGACAGCGGGATCGCCATCGAAATGTCCGCAGGTGATTCTATGCAGCTGGAGATACCAATCGGCGTCCACTTTCTTATTGAGGTATTTTTCGCAGAATTTAAAAGCCTTTTCCATGCTGGGAACATACTCGGGTTCTATGCACCCTCCATGTAGTCCCAACTTAAACACATCCTTGCCAAGGTCGTGATATTTGCCGTCGACGCATTTCCTTCCATTTTTCAGATCCAAGGCCATTGTAGATTTTTTTCAACGCGTTCACCGATGCAGATGGTTCAATTGTGGAATAGAATAGTGAATGAAAAAAGAAGTGGACTTTGGCAATGAATTCGGAGAGATGCTGACGGATATACTGGCAGCAGGACTTTTTGGCGAGAGTACTTGAAGTTGAGGATTGCGAAGAAAGAGAAGAGGCAATTGAAGCGCTGCTTAACGCTGCGTTTGATACGGAAGGAGCATTCCCACCGTTCTGTAGGTATGCGTTTGGAACGCGAAAGTTAAATTTAATTTTAATTCCACTTGTCATAATTACTCTTCCTTAGTAAGCAATTTATTAGAAAACGCCAAATGCAACACTAAAAAGCGCATAACTTAATACTAGTATTGTAACAAAAAACGACATTAACCTTAACAACGCAATTAAGCCCAAAACGAATAAAATAAATTATATCAAGGCAAAGGCTTCATTTTGGTAGATACTTTGCCCCTTTCGTCAATTTAAAATTTCACATTAAGCCAATGGGTTCAGTCTAGCGCGTTGCCTGCTCCCATTTGACCAAGCCGTTCTGCAGGTAAGCTTTCCACTGGGCAAGGGTATAGCTGGAAGAGACGTGAGGATATTCCAGAATGGCAGGGTGGAACCCATAATGGGTAGAGAAATTTATTCATTAATGCAGTGCTGCGTGCGGTTCCGTCTCTGACCGGATGGAGCCATTCAAGCCTTTGCTGGAGTTTCGCTATTGCCATCAATTTTTCATCGGGAGTACGGGCCCTTTCCACTTCCTGATAAAATTCATTTAAAAATTTATTGAAAATTCGACGTACCTGGTCGCCGTAGGTTTATAGGTGAGGCGGCATGATTGATGCAATGCATCGGTGTACACCATTTGTCCCAATCCATAAGAAGGGCCGAATTCGGTTTTGAGTGCCTGGTCTAAAGCCTCAAACTCTGCCTTCGCCTGGTGGGAAACGACATAATAACCGGCCAAGGTACAGCAGATATTGTCGTCGCTATTCGCGAAGCCCCGACCTTTTCTTGCCCCATCAAAAAGGCGGAAGGGTCGCCGTTAAAGTGGGCGCACGTATGCTTATGAAGGTTCAGGTACCAATCGGCATCGATCTTCTTATTGAGGTACTTCTCAACAAATGTGAATGTTTCTTCCATGCTGGCGATATACACGGGCTCAACCGTTCCGGCGTGGGTGCCGCGATCAAAGACATCTTTTCCTAAATGATGGTATCTGCCATCGATGCATTCCCGCCATTTATTTTCCTTGCCTAATCCCCAATACAGCTTCAACAACGCATCCATCGACATGTTTTGATTAATTTCAGGGTAGGGAGTGACGTAGAAACTTTGTAGATAGAGGTAAATTTTGGATAAGCAGGATGAGATCTTCTGGCAAAAAGCTTTCCAGATTTCAGCAATCTTTTGACAGATCGAAGAAGTGCTGCTAAAGAGCCCATCATTGGCGTTTAGGCGCACAGCTGAGGATCCATGAGAATCTAGTGTTGAAATACTTGATTGAGCAATTTTTATAAGGGAAGAAGGAGAAGCAGTTGCAATTTGGTCTGGAATTAACATGCTTTTAGGAACAGAAAACCTAAAAGTTAAAGAAATGCCACCTGAAGACATAATTACCTCCAATTTAAAAAATTGGAAACATTATACAGACTGCAAATTAAGAAAACAAACAAAATAAATAATTTACACGAATCCAGTTAATTTAATTTGAAATTACAACTCAAGGAATTTCAACCAGCTGTGCGGATGCAGAGATCTGCTCTCCCGTGGTCATTTGCTTGAACTGCTTGCCCAAAGAGACCACGCAGAAGATCCACGCAAGAAGCACGACAAAGAGAATCCCTGCGATATAAGGGGTCGAAAGGGCCACGCTGCCAAGCATAATGATAAACCCTTGGTAGGTCAGGGAAGATCCCGACTTGCCAATACCCCGAGCCCAGCCCATCGATCGCCGCTTTACCTTTAAGCTTGGACTCAGGGCTGAGCGGGAGGAAGGCCAACTCTTTGGTCGCATCGAAAACAGAATATTTGCTGGCTTTGCTCATGCAATTTTGAATAGATCCGCAATAGACCGTCATGGCAAAAGGCGTCAGGCCGAACAGGGTTGATGAAACAGCCATCAGCGCATCACCGCAAAATAAGAATGTAAAAAAGCCGACAGCGAGAGTTGTCATCACCACAGGCGTAATGATAGCCGTGAAAGTCCATCCAAGTCTTGTGACCATAAAGGAAAATAAGACTCCGCCGACTGTAGCCAATATCCCGATGCCGACAGTAATCCGATTCATATGTTCAAGCATTTCATTGGGGTCGGTAAAAAATCTTTTCAACTGCTCTTTCCATAGAACATCGGTAAAATTGATGCTGATATTGTAGCCGAGTACGATGATTGCAAGAGGGACCAAATAGCGGGAACGAAGGATATAACGAACGCTCTCTCTCATGGATAGACGGGGTTTTTTTGCAGGGGCAGACTCGACCGCGCTTTCGGGGGACGGGGGCGCCATTTTTGGTTCTTCCTGGTCAATGACGCTGCGGTTGATCCAATAATAGATGGCCATCGCTGCGATGCCGAGAAGGGAGATCAAAACAATCAATTGACAGATCGTGTGATTCCATTGGTCCGTAATTAAAGAAAGGAAAGGGAGGGAAATGGAATTGCTAAATGTTAAGGCAAGAGTGCCCCCCATAATCGGAGCGATGTTGGAACCAATATTGAGGATGCCATAGGTTCGCTTGGCCTCATTGACATGAGTGAAGTCGTTTGCAAATCCCCAAAAAAGAATCGACAGGACGACGACAGCCCAAAGTTCCGAAATGACGTAAAATGAGGTAAATGTCCAATTGCGCACAAGGGCGATGAACCCCTGGAATCCCTGGGGCAGGACGGAACTCATCCAGTTGCCGAGACGTTCCAAATGCAGTTGTTCGCTGTGGGGATAAAGATAGAAGGCAAAGAGGAGGAAATAGGCAATGAACGAAGAAATGAGGATATAGAAGACGTGTTCTTTCTTGAAATAGCGCCGCAGCCGGGTGTAGAACCAGGTGGCCAGAAAGACCCCGGGAAGCATTCCCCAAACTTTGATGAAAGGGATGACTTCCGCACCGGAATGCTTTGCAGTCAAAATAATCGTATCTTTTAAATTCCGCAATACGCCGTAGCTCACACAGAGAAGAAACAGCAGAAGTAACATCGAAAGAACTTTTTTGACTTCCGAACGGTGAACAGGCCAGAAGATGGATCGAAACAGGCCAAACTGATCTTTGTTTTCTTTACTCATATCCAGACATAAAAAAAACGCAAATTTCGGAAGAACTTGCGTTATGTGTACTTAGTCTCAAAGACCATGGGGAGCTCTTTGAGCACGACTTCAAATCCTTCAGCATATACTTTGCCTTTCTTTTTTCCAAGGACAGTCTTTTTTAAATAAATTTATGCCACATAAAATCGAAGATTTTTTTTAAATTTCTGGAAAAAAAGGTTCGAATTATCTATCTCAATACAAATGAAGTAATGTATATCTGCGTTTCTTTAGGTGAGGAAAAAAAATGAGTGCTCGAGTTTTAGATATCACCAGAATGGTTCGATGGATCAGGAGCATCCTGGGACCTTTGCTATTAATCACAATCTGCCCTCCCCTTGTGATGCTGGTATGGTATACCAACGTCTCGCTGGACGGGTCTGTTCTAAAACTCTGCACTCTATTTGCACAGGACGGAGTGTTCTCAACGATTTACAACATCTGGAGCCCTGTGTTCTTCGGTACTCCGGAGGCCTGGAAGATCCTAGCGATCTTTGCCGCTGTGGAATTATTTCTGATGAAGGCATTGCCGGGAAGAAAGGTCAACGGCCCGGTCACACCTCAGGGCAATGTTCCGGTATACAAGGCTAACGGCATTTCTTCATTTGTCTGCACGATGGGCCTTTTTTACTTCGGGGCTTCGCAATTCAAACTTTTCTCTCCGGGGATCATCTATGACAATTTCGGAGGGCTTTTAGGCGCCTTGAATTTCTTTAGCCTACTGTTCTGTTTCTTCCTTTATTTCAAAGGAAGGTACAAGCCCTCAAGCTCAGACTCAGGCACGACGGGCGACGCTGTATTCGACTATTTTTGGGGCATGGAACTCTATCCTCGCGTGCTGGGCTGGGATGTGAAAATGTTCACAAACTGCCGTTTCGGCATGATGGGATGGGGATTGATCATCCTCTCATTTGCCTGGAAACAGAGTGAACTTTATGGAATTTCTGATTCGATGTTGGTCGCTGTCATCCTGCAGCTGCTCTACATCACCAAGTTTTTCTGGTGGGAGACGGGATACTTAAGGTCGATGGACATCATGTATGACAGAGCAGGTTTCTGCATCTGCTGGGGATGTATGGTCTGGCTGCCTTCGGTGTACACATCGCCGACCCTTTTCCTCGTCAACCATCCCAATCACTTGGGCACATTTATGACTATCGCGATCCTCATCACGGGCACCGTATGCATCTTCATTAACTATCTGGCCGATAGACAGCGTCAGCATGTGCGAAATAAAAATGGAGATTGTACGATCTGGAAGAAGAAGCCCGACTTGATCTTCGCAAACTACAAAACAGAATGGGGTGAGGAAAAACAGAGCCTGCTGCTCGCTTCGGGCTGGTGGGGCATTTCCCGCCATTTCCATTACCTTCCCGAGTTTCTGGGAGCCTTCTTCTGGAGCATGCCGGCCATGTTCAGCTCTTATCTCCCCTACTTCTACCTCACTTTTCTTTTCCTGCTGCTTGTTGACCGCTCGTACAGGCAGGAGAAAAGGTGCGCGATGAAGTACGGCAAAGACTGGGACAAGTATTGCGAGCGCGTCCCCTTCCGCCTCATTCCCTTTATTTATTGACCTGGGATTAATCCAACAAGGCGAATTGCAGCTTCTGCTCCGACGGTGATCTTCATAGGCAGTGCCAGCGCGAAGGCCCCTTTTGCCGGCATCTTTGAAAGATGGGCAACATTTTCAATGATGTACTTGCCTGCGCACAAGATCACCTCGTGGACGGGATATTTGTTCTCCGGTTTGTTGTTAGACCCGTCAGGGGAAAGAGTGTCGATCCCGATGCCTGCAATCCCCCTGGAGATGAGCATCTCCGCAGTTTTAAAATGAAAGCCGGGAAAATGCATCTTTCCCGAAGAATCGGTATTCCGATAGCGGTCGGGCTGCTTCCAGTACTTTTCCCAGCCGGTATAAGCCAAAACCAGGGCATTAGGCGCAATCTCCCCCCACTTTTTTTCATAGGCAAGGATATCCTCGGGCATGACGAAGAGATCGGGGTCCATTTTGCTCGACAGGTCCAGAACGCAGGCCGGGACAATCAGCTGGTCGAGGGGAATCTCTGAAATGGTGGCCCCATTGCGAATGAAATGAGCCGGGGCATCCATATGAGTTCCGACTCCGGCATGGCATTTATAACTCAGTACGCGGACCCCCTGGTCGTAGTCCATCTTCACTTCATAGCTAAAGCCGCAGCTGCCGGTCCAAGTAGGAACCGCATTGTCTAAAGGGTGAGTGAGATCAATCGCTTCGAACTGTCCTAAAACCAGCATGGTATTTGTCCTCAAAAAGGTGTGGTTTAAAACGGGTAACGCAACTGGTTAGTTAACTATACCGCGCCCGGTCAGGTTGTGTGAATTTATGCTGCAATCTTTTTCCGTCTGACTGCGCGTTCGCTCTCGCAAGCTGACAAGAAGATTGCTTCGAGCTCCACGCTTTGTCACACGAAAAAATCTTGGGCATAAATTCACACAACCTAACCGGGCGCGGTATAGATTCAACGCAAAGACGCTAAGACGCAAAGCATAAAAAAATTCTTTGCGCCTTAGCGTCTTTGCGTTGAATCTCCCTGTTGAGTGTTATCCGGTTTTGAACCATGCCAAAAAGAGATAATTTAAATGTTATTTTTAGAAAATGTCAAACTGGAAGCAGCATAGCACGCGAATTTTCTAGCATATATTATTTATTGGAAGTAAAATCCCTTGGTTTTCTCAAAGAAATTACTAATTGGTGTTTTTATGTCCGGATCGCTTCCTCTCGTTCTCATCCTTTTAGGCCCTCCGGGGGCCGGTAAAGGCACACAAGCGAAAATGTTGGAAGAAAAAATGCACCTTCCCCACATCTCCACGGGCGATCTTCTACGCGATCATATCCGCCGCAGAACCGATCTTGGCAAGCAGGCCCAAGGTTATATGGGAAATGGGCATCTCGTTCCCGATGCGCTCATCCTCGATATGCTCTTTGAGAGAGTTTCACAAAAGGACTGCGCGCATGGATACATTCTAGACGGGTTCCCTAGGACGATCCCTCAAGCGGAGGCTCTGCAGGAGCGTTTGAAAGGAAAGCCGGCTCCCATTGTGGTCAACCTCGATCTGTCTGATGCCAAAATCATTGAGCGTCTCACAAAACGAGTTGTCTGTGAAACATGCGGCGCTACCTACCACCTGCTCTACTCCCCTCCCCAAGTGAAAGGCCAGTGCGACAAGTGCGGCAGCAAATTGATTCAGCGCCCCGACGACACGGAAGAAGTGATCGCAAAACGATTGATGGTCTATCACGAACAGACCAAACCTCTCATCGCGTTCTATTCCAGGCAGAATCTCCTCCACACCGTCGAGTGTTCAGGGGGCAAGGAACAAGTCTTCAAAGAGGTTCTATCCGCCATTAAACAGACGAACTAGAGGGTCCGATGACATTGTTTGAATTTAATGGGTCCGATAAACCAACGATTGGCGTGGAAATTGAATTGCAAATCCTTGATCAAGACACTTTGGACCTGGCTCCTCACTCCGATAAATTATTGCAGCTATGCCACCAGCAAGGTATCGAACGGATAAAAACGGAAATCCATCAATCCATGGTCGAGGTCGATTCAGAAATCTCCCTGAATGTTAAGGAATGTTACGAGTTTCTAAAAAAACGAATTACCGATTTAGATGAGATCGCCGAGAGCCTGGGCTTACGCCTCGGAGTCACAGCCACCCACCCTTTTCAGCATTGGGCAGATCGATTAATTACCAATCAGGACCGTTACCAGAACTTGCATGAAAAATACCAATGGCTGGCAAGAAGGATGAATGTCTATGGCCTTCATGTCCATGTTGGGATTCGGTCAGGGGAAAGGGCTCTTGCCGTTTCCCATACCCTCAATCGCTACTTGCCTCATTTACTGGCACTATCCGCCAATTCTCCATTTTGGCAAGGACTTGATACCGGCATGCAGTCGAGCAGGATCAACATCATGGATGCATTTCCATTTGCCGGACTTCCTCAAAATTTCCTCCGCTGGCAAGACTTTGAGCATTATTACCTCACACTCAAACGCGTCGGCGCCATCCAGTCCCTCAAGGACCTATACTGGCATATACGCCCAAATCTGGAATTTGGAACTCTGGAAATCCGCATTTGCGATGCGATGTCCTCTTTATCGGAAACAATGGCAGTCGTCGCTCTCATCCAATGCCTTACAGTATGGATTGATGAAAACCTCAGTGAAAACCCCTTAGAAAAATGGACAACGGAACACTTTTGGATAGCGCCCGAGAACCAATGGATCGCTGCGCGCGACGGGCTCGAGGGGGTGATCATCACAGACTTGTCCGGAACAAGAAAAAAAATCTCGGATGAAATTTTAGAACTCATAGAAACACTTTCTCCGATAGCCAAACGCCTAAACTGCCATGAAGAATTGGAATCTATAAACACCATTATAAAAACCGGGAATGGCGCTCAACGCCAACGCAAAATTTATAGCGAAACAAACTCTCTTGAGAAAGTCGTTGAGCTCTCCCTTTGCGAATTTCAGTCCAATCTCAGCATGAGTTATTAGGTGCATCATGGAAGGACAAAACTTTGGAAAATGGTTCATCTATGCAGGTTTTGGACTGATTGCCATCGGCCTACTGGTCTGGCTTGGGAGCAAATTGGGGATTTCCTTTGGAAAGCTTCCGGGCGATATCCATGTGCAAAAGGAAAAGTTTTCCTTTCACTTCCCCATTGTCACTTCGATCATCGTCAGCATTGTCCTGACGATCCTCATCAATCTGATTTTTTGGCTATTTAGGAGTAAGTAAGGGATCGTAAGGAAATAACTTTTACAGTTCTCGAGGAGAAAAACGGTTCAGATCTTGAGGATTTTTTCGCAGGAGGTATACTCCGTATACCTCTAAGAAAAAATCGTCGAGAGATGAATCGATTTTTCCCTCGAGAACTGTAAAAGTTATTTTCTTACGATCCCTAAACAACTGATCCCGACTTTTTCAATCATGTTGGCAACGGATGGAAAAAGAGGATGCGGCAACTGATCGATATCGAACCAGTGCCAGCCTTCGCATTTGTCCGGTTCCTTGAGAACGACATCCCCAATAAAACGATCGACGAACACAAACAGAGTGACATAGTGCTTATCCCCATCGATGAGATCATTTGTCCAGGGGCCTAAAGTCAACGAGGTTGCTATTAATCCTGTCTCTTCAAGGAGTTCCCTTTTGGCACACTCTTCCACACTTTCGCCAAATTCCAGATGTCCTCCCGCAGCGGACCAACTCCCCTCTCCATGCGCTCCTTTGCGTTTGCCGAGCAGCACTTTTCCTTGGGATACAACGACGACCCCGACGCCAATCTTCGGCCTATCCCTATTGACTTGAGCCATACTTTCACCTTAAAAATAGCCGTGATGAAAAAGAAATTTCCAATCGTTTGCGCAGATCTGCAGCATACCGTTGCTCGATCTGTTTTTCCAAGCGTTAAATTTCAATGGCTGTGCCTGGGGAAGTTGATCCATGATCGACTCTCATAGAAAAAATGATATGCATCGACCTTTTAGAAATCGAGAACTCTATCGTTTAATCATCTAGCGGCTCATAATCGGATCAGTCATTAACCATATCCATCATTATCGAAAAGGAAGCAATGCGCTACTCTTCTGATTTCTTTTTTCGGGAGAAGAGTCGTTGTATAAATGAACCCAAGCAACTGAAAAATCTACCTGGGAGTGTTCTACCTATGAATCGCTGTATTTTTTCAATCGGTTCAAAATCACGGGAAATTGGTTGAGAGCCATTCCAGATCATAATTAGTCGTACGGCAGTTTGGGGTACATGAAAAGCTGGGTTTTGATGGTCTGGATCAAGTTTTCTAAAAACGAGCGAGCTTTGGGTGATGAGATCTTTCAGATCATAAGAAGAGAATGCCATTCCCATGCGGTTGACATCCAAGCTTTCGATCAAGAGCTTAGCTTCCATAAGATATTCATAATAACGCTGTTCACTTCGGGTCGGGCTGCGCATATTTTTCGAAAGCTTTTCCAATGATCTTTTCAGATCATAGAGCTTATTAAGGCACTTTTCTTTGGCTTCGGCGTCTTTTGCAAGCGGCAGAGTAAATAATCCCAACACCCATCCTAAAATAACACCATAAAGCCAAGAAAATGATTGCTCGCTTGATTCAGTCATTTGTGCGCTACCTGCCACGTACCTGCCTCATTTTCGATTTCTGAAGTTTGGCCGTCGATGGTGATTTGGTTATAAGTCATTCATAATAAAAGAATCTGGGTGAGAGGATTTGAACCTCCTGCCCCCCGTGCAAGGTTTTCCGTGTTTTATCTTATCTGAAGCTGTCTAATCTTGTCGCGCAAAATCTGCCTCAACCCTCTCTGTTTTATTATGTTGTATCCAAATTTTCTCTTGTGCTGTATCCAAATTTTTTCTTATGACGTAACATGCTATATCAAGCAGATTCATCCGCCACATATCCTCCACACGAGAAAAGAAGGCCGTCGAGCGGAGACGAATCCAAAAGGATGGTTTATGAATCAGGTGCATATTGCTCTAGGGACGCCAGAAAAATTTATAAAACTCGGTGACTTCAATGTGACGGTTAAGGGTAATGCGATGGATGCCTATTACAATGTTGATCTTGGCGATCATCGCGCGCGCATGTTTGATGTAAACAGCGCTACTTATAAAAACTTGGAAAAGGCTCATCAATCTTTTCACCATTCAGGACAAAGCCACATGAAGGTAGGGCCAGGGAGACATAAGGTCTTTGTTGGTCATATCTCTGATGGCAGCGCGCTCAATGATCTAGAGATGAACCCTTTGATTTTGGGGATGGAGTCGTTCTTTTTTGATGTCGCAGCAATGGCAGGCATTTGCGAGCCGGACACGTTGTTTTTGAACCCTCCGAATGGAGCCACGAAATACTCCATTCTCTGGTTGTGGGTTCCTGCTACGGATCCGCAAAAGATTCATCATAGATGGTTTCACGTCAATCTTTGGGGTAGTCATTCTGGTTACGATACGTTTCAAACCGCTGGGTTGGGCGATCTGGCAATTACCTGCGATATGAAGACTGTTCTGACTGTGAACGGGTGGGAGATTAGGGCGCTTTTTTTAAAACCTTTGCTGCCGGTGATGACTCATGGCGTGGTGCTATGTCATCCGAAAGGGATTGAAGAGGCATGGCGAGCCTATGTATTTCTTGATGCGCATTTCCCTCTTTCTCAAATGCTGAACCTTGAGGCGACAAGGAGAAGACCGGTATTAATCACAGAGCCTTATCAAATACCCGCAAAAGCGAGAACGCCATGGGCTTTGGTCAAACAGAAAGAGGAAGCGGATGGAGCGGATTCCTCGCACAATGGCTCATGAGTTTTGCCAGAAGCTAACCCTTGCACCCCATCCCACCTCTTAAGCCCTCCATTTCAAAATGTCCCTTCTCACGCCGGTTCCCAAAATCACAGCGGCGAGAAGAAAGGAGCATCCTCCCACAATGATCGGCATGTCGGAGTTGATCCCCACAAGCACTCCCGATACCAGAGGACTGAGAGCAACAGCGCCTGACTGCACCGACTGCAGAATACCCATCATTTCGCCTTGGGCATCCTCTTTGACATAGTTGGAGACCATGGCGGAAGCTGTCGGGAACAACAAGGCAATGAGAAACTGCTGCAAGGGGAAATAGCCCCAAAGCATCCCTCTCCCCGGATGGAAAAGGAGGACGAAGACATAAAGCCCGACGCAGACCAGAGAAAAAAAGAGCACTGTAGGAGGTCTCACTTTATTCACAACCGGCCTGATCAAAAGTCCGCAGCTGAGCGCATAAAATGCCGCCGCATAAGCGAACAGATCTCCGATGTCAGCAGTGCTCATCCCATATTGGCTGATCCAGGTCACCGGGAGAAACTCCCAGTAAAAAGACCACCCGAAACAAAAGACGAACACGGTCATGAATAGCACGCGGATCCCGGGCAGTCTGAACGCCTTTTTCAAATTCCTTAAGCCTTGGACCACGCTCAATGCCACTTCCCTTCTCTTATGGTGCGTCTCTTTGTAAAAATAAAGAAGGAGGAGCAAGTTGACAAGAGTGACCACGCCTGAAAAAATGAAAGGCTTGTCATAACCTCCCATCCCCAAGAAACTCTCTCCGGAGAGCTTTCCCCCAAGAAATGGGCCGACGGTAAAACCAATCCCCGCCGCCATGTTCAAAAGACCGAAATTCTTGGCCTTTTCCTCCGGCTGGCTCAAGTCGGCAAGAGAAGCTCCAACCACAGCGGCGCTGCCGGCGGAAATGCCCAAGATTACCCTGGAAAGCAGCATCAAGGTCAAACTCTCCAGCCACACGGCAGCCACAGCAACCGCATAGCCCAAAACGCCAATAAGCAAGCAATATTTCAGAAGGGGCTTTCTCCCTTCTGATCGGAAAAAGTTCCGATGATGGGCGAACTGAAAAACTGGGAAATCGGCATCAATGCCAATAAAATCCCCAGCCAGAATCCGCGCATGGCATCGGACGTTTCAGGAGAGACTAGGTGAATTTCCCGATGAAACATCATCGAGGAGAACATCGGATAGACGAGTCCGATCCCCATCCAGTCGATAAAAGCGACAAAAAGTAAAATAAATAGAATAAATTTTTTCTGTGCAGAGTACATACAAAACCATCTTTAAAACCTATTAAACAAAAAGCATAAAATCAGCCGCTGGGAGCGGCTACAAGCGATGGGGAATAGACGGAATCTTATGGTGCAAGATTCCAGTGCTTGCCCCTCGAACAACGCATTATTCGAGGCTGCTTAGGTTGAAAAGATGGTGAATGTCATGACACCCCTCTAGATGAGATTACTTCATTCTAATGGAAATCCGATATTTTCTGCAAATCCCCCGAATAAAATCTTTATTTCACTCGAAAGCAGTGCAGAGGAGTTCCTTTCAAGGTCGGCGATTTTTTGAGCTGCCCTTGTCGTCAGTTTGTCGGGATTGATCGAAAAGTAGAGCAAAGCGATCCAAGCTGTACCTTCCCTTCCCGGGCCAGCCGAGAGCATATCTTCAGCACCAAAAAACGCGAATAAGCCGATTTGCTCTAAGGCAGGGATGAATGAGATCTGCTCAGAGCGCAGCGTTTCAAGGTCTTTCTCCGTATAACCGCCTTCGCTCATTCCCTCAAAAATCTTGGCATTGACAAAGGTCGCGCCAATTGTCCCTTTTCTGATTTTCACGCCATTGGCAAAGACTTTGACGTCCTCATTGTCCGGAAGAACATCGGCGGGCCCGACAGCTGAGATTAAATTTGCAGAGCCTAAGAGAACTGCAGTAACTGTTGTCATCATTGTGCTTTTTTTCATATTGTACTCCTTGCAACGTGTTTTTCGTTGCGATAGCAAGCATAGCAAACATTGAATGATCGTTCAATCAATTTTAAAATTTGAAGATGAAAGTTAGCAAGAAAACCTCCTATTCCTCCTCTGAAAAGACGAGAAAAAAAATCCTCTCCGCAGCCCAAGATCTGTTTGCTAAAAACGGATTTGCCGCTGCTTCGATCAGCAAAATCGCCGCCAAAGCAAGGATCAACCAAAGCCTTATCTATCATCATTTCGGAAGCAAGGAAGAGCTATGGAAAGCAGTCAAACATGAGTTTTCGCAAGAATTAGAACAAGACAGGCCCCTCTCGGAAGATGAAATTACCGACTTGGATACTTTTGTGCAGAAGATCGTCGTCAAAAGGCTGAACCGCTATTTAGACAATCCGGAACTGGTCAGGATCATGGGCTGGCAGAAGATGGAAAAGAACCGCGATCATCTGGCGGGAGGGACTCCTGCTTCGCCCGCCAAATGGAAAAAAATCATTGAAACCCTTCAGAAAAAAAAGGAAATCAATCCCGACATCTCTCCCGATCTCCTTGTCCTGTTGATCGTCAGCTTGACTTCAGGGGCGGTATCGGAGGATTACGAAAAAGCGCTCCAGAATCCGAATAAACGCAAAAAATACACTGAGATGGTTATCGCCGGTTTAAAGGGGATTATGACAGTCCCTGGATGAGGTTTGCGACAAGGGCGCTCCAGCCGGTCTGATGCGAGGCGCCAAGTCCCCTGCCTGTGTCCCCGTGATAGTGCTCAAAAAACTGGACAAGGTCTTTCCAATGCGGGTCCTCGAATCCTTTGGTATCGCGGAAGATGGGCCTCATTCCGCTCTGATCTTTGCGGAACAAGTCGATCAGTCGTTTTTGCAGTCCAACGACCATTTCATGTAATGAGACGTCTTTTCCTTTGACGTTAACTTTATAGTCAGCGCCCATCGTATCGCTAAGCCGTTTCAGTCCGCCGAAGAAAAGATAGTTGGTCGGGAACCAGATCGGTCCGCGCCAGTTTGAGTTGCCGCCCTTGATTTTTTCGAGCGATTCTCCCGGCTCATATCCTACCGAATTGCCATGAAAATGAAATGGATTTTTCTCATGATATTTAGACAAGCTGCGGAGTCCATAATCAGAGAGGAACTCATCGGGATCCCAGGCTTTTTGCAGTGTCCGTTTCATCTGATCGAGCGTCATCAGAGAGAAGAAATACCGCTTTTTTCCATTGACGGTGTATTCCGTGATGCATTTGCCGACGAGCTTATTGAAGTGTTGGATGTACAACTGAAAGTGCTTGTAGAAATGGGGAAATTGGCTCAATTCTTCTTCATCTAGGTAGTCCATCGAAAAGAAGGGGATCATCCCGACGAACGATCGGACTTTAAGCGGCATGTGCTTACCATCGGGAAGACATAAAGTGTCGTAAAAAAAACCATCCTGTTCGTCCCACATATTGATGGGACGGGCGCGCGTTCCTTGCATCGCCGCTGCAATACCGATGAAATTTTCCAGGTAGACCATGGCCAGTCTTTCGAAGAGGGGCTTCACTTTAGAAAGTTCCAATGTGATCTTCATCATGATAAGGGCAAAGAAGCCCATCCAGCCGGTCCCATCGGACTCTACAAAATAACCCCCGTCCGGAAGCGCTTTACTGCGGTCGATGATCGAAATGTTGTCGAGGCCTAAAAAGCCTCCTTCGAAAACGTTATTGCCGAAACGGTCGACCTTGTTCACCCACCAGTTGAAATTGGCCATGAGCTTCAAAAAATTCAGCTCGAGGAACTCCAGATCCCCTTTTTTCTTATCCTGCTTTTCTTTTTGATAAATCTGCCAGACCGCCCACGCCTGTACGGGAGGATTTGCTTCAGAGAAGCCCCATTCGTAAGCGGGGACCTGCCCGTTGGGATGCTGGTACTGATGCTCTAAAAATAGACCAATGAGGTGCTTGGCATAGGGCATATCGACAAGCGAGAGGGCAACAGCATGAAAAGAGCAGTCCCAGGACGCAAACCAGGGATATTCCCATTTGTCCGGCATCACGATCAGGTGATGGGAGTGCAAGTGACGCCAATGCGAATTGCGCACCCAATACCGGGACGCAGGCAGGGGGATGGAAGGGTCATCCCCTTCGAGCCATTTTTTCACATCGTAAAAATAGTACTGAGTGCTCCAGAGCAGCCCTGCAAGAGCCTGGCGCTGGATCATTTTTTCCTCGGGCGTACTCTTTTTCTGCTGGAATGAGTCGTAAAATTCGTCCGCCTCTTTTCTTCTGGCTGCGACGACAGCATCGACATCGTCTAGAGGTTTTTGGGACAATTTCTGGCAGAGGCGGAATCGTAGGACCCTGGACTGCCCGGCAGGAACATGAAGCTCTTTGTAATGGAAGCAGGCTTTGCTGCCCTTTTTCGCCGGGTTGACGCAATGCTCTCCCTGAACGGCATAGCGATGAAAGGCGTCTTTGACATAGGGAGTGCGGCTCTTAGAGGTCTGACCATAGAGGCGTTCATTATGAGTCTCATTATTCGTGAACAGGAGCTCATCGGCAGGATCTCCTGCCAAATAATGAGGGGGAAGGGAATAATCGAAGGTGATCCAATCGAGAGGCGGCATATTTTTCGGATCGGCGTAAAGACTTTGGAATTTTGAGGAAAAAGGCCCTTCCTGGATCTCGGGGCATTTATCCCATTCTTTGTCCCAGGCCCAGCTGTTTCGAAATGTGATCTGGGGAAGAACGGAAATGATGGCATCTTTATCGCTGCGATTGAAAATTTCAATCCGGATGCAAGTATCCACGACATCAGCTTTGGCATATTCGACAACGACGTCGAAAAATTCATTTTTGGCAAAGATGCCGGTATCGATCAGTTCAAATTCCCTGTCTCGCGTCGAGCGTTTTTTATTTTCCTCGACGAGCTCATCATAGGGAAAAGCATTTTGCGGATAGCGATAGAGGAATTTCATGTAGGAGTGCGTTGGCGTTCCATCGAGATAGTAGTAGTACTCTTTCACATCTTCGCCGTGGTTCCCCTCATAGGGGTTCAGACCAAATAGCCGTTCTTTGAGGATGGGATCCTTTCCATTCCACAGCGCGAGGGAAAAAACAAGCGTCTGATAGAAATCGCACCACCCGCAAAGGCCATCCTCTCCCCACCGATAGGCTTTAGACCTGGCCATATCATGGGGCAAATAATTCCAGGCGTCGCCATTCGCACTGTAATCCTCTCGAACTGTTCCCCACGCACGCTCAGAGACGTAGGCGCCCCATTTCCGCCAGGGCGGAATCTTTTTATCCAGAGAATCCTCGATTCGAATGGACTCTTTGCTCTTTGGCATTTTGGCACCTTAGTGTCTTAGGAACATTCCCTATTTTTTTATAATTATTTCTATGTTACGTTGCAAGTCATGTTGGATAAAATCGCACCTTTTCTCGTCCTTGGGACTTTTTTCCTGATCGGCCTCCTTCAAGGGATTGGCTTTACGACCATCCCATCTGCGGGCAATTTCATCACTTCAGCTTCCGGATTCTCTTTTAATCCTGAACAGTATGGAGCACTCTTTCTTCCCATGTTCGCAGGCGCAATTTTCTCCTCTTTCTTTGGCGGCTCGATCGCTAAAAAAGTCGGCATCAAAACCGTCCTTGTCTTCGGGCAAACATTTAACATCTTTTCCATGCTGCTCTTTGCGATGGCCGCTATTTACCTGCACAATTCCGCCCTCTCATTTCCCTTATTCCTCATTTTGATGCTGTGTTTAGGAATCGGCTTCGGCGCTGTGCTTACCTCGTTAAATTCGTTTGCGTTTTTCTTTTTTCCAAAAAGGCCCAAAACAGCTCTGACCGCACTGCACTCCTGCCTTGGGATCGGCACTGCAATCGGGCCGCTGGCCTTTGAATATTTTTTGAAGAATGGAGTGTGGTGGTATGACGGGATCTGGATCGGCACTCTGTATTTCCTTCTTTTGATCGCAGCGCTTGTCGGCTTTCCCAACCCGCATCATCTGATTGTAAAGAATAAAGGAAAATCGAGCCTTCCCCTCACTTCTTTTATTCTATGGGGATTCATCGCGATCGCACTGCTTTATGGAATCTGCGAGACGACGTTTGGTAATTGGGGAACGATTTATCTTCATGAAGGAAAAAAATTAAGCATTGCTAGCTCTGCATTTGCTCTCTCTTTGTTTTGGGGCATTTTGACCATCGGCAGGATCTTAACTGTTGGCCTCTCGTTTGTGATGTCGACGCGCTACATCTATTGCAGCTTGCCGCCGATCATTTTGCTTAGCCTTTTTCTTCTCTACCCTACCTCACAAGAATCTCTATTGCTGACCTCTTTTGGAATTGCAGGCCTCGGATGCTCAGCGATGCTTCCCCTGACGATCGGGTTTGCCCAAGAGAAGTTTGCAACAATAGCTCCGCTAATCTCAGGTATCATGATCGGAGTCTATATGCTCGGATTTGGCCTGGCATCACAGGGAGTCGGTCTGATCTACAAAGTCTTTCACCTTTCCTTTTCCACACTGTTTGCCGGCTTAAGCGGCCCGATCATTTTGCTATCGATCCTCTGCTTCTTCGTGACGCATCGGAAAAAAAGAACCGGTTGATTAAAATCATTTCATACATCTTCTTAAAGTCTGACAATATTTTTTTTGTTCATAGGTCACTGTAATTCAGAGATGAAATGCATTGAGCATTAAACTCGATTAGAGGCCCAATATCTTTAAAATTAGCAAGAATGGAAAAGTTTCAAATCAAGACATTACTAAAATCATGCGTATATTTATTCATTACATCCCCCTGGAGTACAAACCATGAAAAGTAAAATTGCATTTTTCTTAATCACAGTCCTATGCAGCCTCCCTTGCCATTGCCAATGATCGAGAAAAACCCCTTTCCGTTATGGTCATTGGAGGCGGTCCCGCAGGACTTGCAACAGCCATCGAAGCGAAAATGCACGGTTGTGAAGTGACAGTCGTAGAAAAAAGGGAGCAGTACACAAGATCTCAGTGGCTTCTTCTCCAAAATTCCTCCCTGCAATTACTAGACAAGTGGAAAGTGAGTCCCCCTCAACTGAGTTCGACCGATATTGGCAATGGCAGACGCATCGGTTTTGTTCCCATCAACGACCTCGAAGAAGAACTTGAAAAAAGAGCTCTTGCCTTAGGGGTGAAAAAAATCAAAGGTGAATTTCAAAGCCTTTCAAATCGCACAGCAATCATCACTTCCGCTTCCCAACAGGCAACGACTCTGCCTTTTGACATCATCGTCGGAGCTGATGGGGTGCATAGCAAGATACGTCAGGCCTTGAGCATTAAATCACACCGCTTAGGCACTGCAATGGGCGCATCGGTCTTAGTTTCGGACCCCACAGACCTCTCTCCGGACATCGATGTCTCTCCCCCCATAAAAAGCGGCGATGGATTCATAAGAAGAATAAAAACACCTTCTGCGAGCATCGTGTTCGCACAGTTCCCATTGAGAGCCTCAAAAAGCGACCTCCAACAAGCTCTGGCAGCGCAAGGGTGGAGTCGCGAAGCGAGAGCATTGAGCGAGGCCAACCCATTCGTGATTACGGATATCGAAATCACGCTTCATCAAGCTGAAGTTTTTTCAAATGAACAAAGATCAGCGATTTTGGTTGGAGAAGCAGCAGCATCAGCGAGCTTTTTCAAAGGAATGGGGGCTAACACAGCTTTGAAAACAGCAGAAATCGCCGGCCATCTCTTCAATGAACTTCGTCAAGGCCATCACGCCGCCTTCCAACACTTCGATCAAGCCATGAAGGAAACAACGGATGCACTGATCGAGGACAGCGCATTCTTATTTGCCTCTCATTGACAAAGCGATTGCACCAATGACTACTTCTTGTACATTTGGATCAATCCCCCGGCAATGACAAGAGCTGCGCCTGCAAGGGAGATCCAGTTGGGCAAGCGGTGAAAGACCGTCCAATCCAAAATCCCTGAAAAAATCAAAGAGCAATAGAGAAAAGGTGCGAGCGCTGAGGGTTTGCCGTGCTGGTAGGCCATTCCTCTAAAAGACTGATTGAAGATGCTGACGATCCCAAGACAAACGATATTTACCCATGCAAATAGGGTATAATCTTCTAATGAGTTCCTCCCCATAAAAAACTCAGAGGAGAATAAATAGACAATCGCTGTAGCTACAGAAGAGAGAAAATAGAGATAAAAAAGAGTAGACTTGGGGTTTTCTTTGCGAGCCTGATTTCCAAATAAAAGTTGCGATCCCGCTTGTCCTAAGGGAGCGAGGATCGCCACGACGCTCAGACTTTCAAAAATCCCCCTATCCGGCTGCAGAATGCAAAGGACTCCTGCAAAACAGACGCAGATGCTGACAATCTCTCTTTTATGGAAGGGCCGCTTAAAAAAAACCCTTTCCAGAATCGGAAGAAACAAAGGATACGTGTTCTGCAAGACGGTGGCGTTAAGCAAAGAGGAATGCATCAAGTAATAAAAGATCGAATACTGATAGACAAGAACGCAGAGGGATCTAAGAAGTTGCAACTTGATACTGCTAGTCGCAAAAAGCTCGTGAAAAGAGCATGTCCAAAGCAGATACGGGAGCATGAGCAGAAACGGGATTGAAAACCTTAAAAAAGTAAGCAGGAAAAACGAGGTGTCCTTCGTTGCAAACTTACCGAACAGAGAGAACAGCGATAGCAGCAGAGAGGAAATGAGCATGTAATAAATGCCTTTCCGAAACTCTTCTCCTGAACTCCTGAATCTTGCAAATAACCTCATCGGAATCCCCATAGCTCGCGTAAACGCTCTGACCTGCCGCAGCAGCTGCTATAGGATTTGTAACGCAAGGGATCTTTGATATAAAACTCCTGATGGTATTCTTCAGCCGGATAAAAGGGCTCCATCTTCCTGATCTGAGTGAAGATCCATTGTCCCTTGAGCTCTCTTGAGATCTCTTTTTTGGATTCTTCTGCGAGAACTTTCTGATGTTCATCGGCATAAAAAATGGCAGAGAGATACTGCGGGCCTTTATCGCAAAATTGCCCATCGGGATCGGTTGGATCGATGTGATGCCAAAAAATATCGAGCAATTTCGCGTAAGTGATCTTGGAAGGGTCGAAGACGATCTTGACCGCTTCGATATGGCCCGTGTTCCCCTCGCACACTTCCTGATAAGTGGGATTGAGGAAACTGCCGCCCGTATAGCCGGGAAGAGTAGAAATGACCCCTTCCAATCGATCGAAAAGCGGCTCTACGCACCAAAAACACCCACCGGCAAAAATTGCCACCTCTTGCACATTGTCGTTCATACCTGCTACCCTCCGATTATCTTTAGAATAGAACTTTGCGCGATTAATCACTAAAAAGTGTTTATATAGAAAATGAGTGAATCCTGTTTTTCCGACATATACCGCAAAGTCGCGAAATTTATCACAGAAAAACATGCAACACGTTTAAAATCAAAAATTTAAATCATTAATTGAAATCGAGGATATTTTTCCATATAATCGTATCTTATTCCAATGAGGCCTCATGTCTTTTTCCCCTGTCAGCCGTTCCTCTGTCTCCCATAGCGCTACATACTCTATAGCTAATCCTATTCAAGTTAAAAAATCACATCCAAATTGGGACGTAGGAATTGGTGTCCAGGACACATTGCTGATGCAATCTCAAGCGACTTCTTGGATTCATGACTCCTGGAATCAAATCTTAGGCTGTCTAAAAAAAATCTGGGATTCGCTCTGTTTTTGTTTTGGGACAAAGAAGTCATCTGAGATCTTCACATCAACCCCTGCGCTCGTGATCAATCCCTCCCAGCATCCGCAAAACATCTCAAATCCCAATAAGCTCTTTGTCTACAATCAACTTGTCCGTAGCCATGTTGTCGGAGATCGGATCGTTGCTCAAAAATTTTCCTTAAGCAAGCCTGAACTCTTGAAAAGTGCAGCTCTTTTCACTTCGCCCAAACCTCACACTGCAATCGTGAGCGGCGGGTTCCGTTATGACCCGTCGAGCGCAGATACTAGTCATTGGACTGCAAATTTCGCAGATAGCCACCTCTTTGGTTTCTGTGAAGGTCCACTTCTGGCACAAGATGAGCTGCAGGTATTAGAGCATCCCGCTCTTGCCCATGTGAAAAATGCGCTGCCCCCAGAAATGCGCAGGCTAAATCTCTACGATGCTGCCCTTTTTCAAAATGTGCCTCGCTTTGGCTCTTTAGACACCACAACCCCCTTTCTGGATGGGCGAACGCTCTATGGCAATAATTTCTCCGCAGCTGCTCAATCAGACATCCTCGCACGCTTGCATCCGTTAGCATCTCCGACATCCAGCAATATCTTTGCAATCGCAGCCCCCCACATTTCAAGAGCATTAAAAGACCAGCCCTATCAGAAAAGCGATCTCCAAACTCTCTTTTTGACAGCTTACAACGCCTTTCATGGCATTAAAGAGGTCTCTTCCGGGAAAAAAATTGTTATTCACACGGGGAACTGGGGTGCCGGCGCATTTGGTAACGATCCCAAAACGGTCTATATTCTGCAATTAGCCGCAGCAAGATTTGCCGGAATTGATGAAATCCGAATGCACCCGATGAATGAGCATAATCAACTGACGGCAGCCAGCCTGCTTCTCGATCAGATTGAGGTGCAGTTTCCACAGATGACAATCGAACAATTCCTCGACCATTTGGCAGCAAATGCTGCCTCTTATGGATTGAAATACAAGGAAGGCAACGGAACTTAAAAAGAAACGGTCTATTATGAAACTGCGCCAGCTAGGAAATTCCGATCTTCGCATCACTCCCATGATTTTAGGCACATGGGCCATCGGCGGGTGGTTGTGGGGAAAGCCGGATGATGAAAACGCCATCAAGGCCATTCATACGAGTTTGGAACAGGGCATTAACACTATCGACACAGCTCCGATCTATGGAATGGGGCATTCTGAGAAAATCGTTGGGAAAGCGATCAAAGGAAAAAGAGATCAATGCATCCTTGCGACCAAATGCGGGATGCGCTGGGACTCAGAGGAGGGATCGGATCCCTGGCCGCAAAAGGACCTCGAGGGAAACCCCATCATCATTCGAAGAAACCTGAAGCCTCAGAGCATCATCAAGGAATGCGAGGACAGCTTAAAGCGCCTCGGGACCGACGTCATCGACCTCTATCAAATCCATTGGGCGGACACAACAACTCCCCTCGAAGAGTCGTGGAATGCGATGGCGCAATTGAAAAAACAAGGAAAAGTCCGCGCGATCGGAGTCTGCAACTACGACCTCGAAAAGCTGAAGACAATCCACGCCGTTCACCCTGTCGACAGCCTTCAGCCGCCGTACAGCCTTGTCCGCCGCGGTATTGAACACGACATCGTCCCCTTTTGCAAAGCAAACAAGATTGCGATCATCGTCTATTCCCCCCTTGAAAGGGGCCTGCTGACGGGGAAATTTACGGCAAAGCACGTCTTCCCCGAAGGAGACCACCGCTCTCAAAAAGAGATTTTTTCCAAAAAGTATCTCACTCAGATCGATAAAGCATTTGATGAGATTCGACCGATTGCTGCAAAGCATCAAGCGACACTTGCGCAAGTGATCATCGATTGCACCATCCATCGGAGCGGTATTACCGCAGCACTTGTCGGTGCGCGCGACGCCTCCCAGGCAAAAGAAAATGCCAAAGGAGCTTCCTTGCATTTGTCCGATGAAGAACGCAGCGCTATCGCCAAATCTCTAGCGATTCCCGAGCTTCAACGCCCGCTTTACGATTAAAGTCTAATCCTCTTCTTCTTGGCCGTCTTCTTGGTGCTGAGCGAAATCAAATAGGCCCGTTCGATCCACGTTTTTAATTCACTTGGGATTCTTTAGAACAGAGTCGGGGACTGTAAAATAGGGCATGCAGACGGGCCGCTCCTTGCCGTCGTAGGTGAACTGCTTGCAATCCCTCGATTCGAAATCAGCACGGCTTTCATCATCGACGCGGAAATACAGCTCATTGTTGACGATGGTTGCAAAGACCACCCCGTCATAAAAAATGCCAAAACCCCCAAACATCGCACGGACGGTGATGGGACCGTGGGGAAGCAGCAGAGCCATGAAATGATCGACGATGGGAGGATGTTTTTTCTTCATCATAGCAATCACATCAAAAGGTAAATTTCGGGGATTTTCAACCCGGGGTTCTCATCATTCCAGACCATGGAGGTCACCGTCCATTTGCTACCAATGAGGATCATCTGAATGCTGTTGATCCCTGTCGTGTAGGGTTTCTCGTCATTGGGGTTGAAGCGGAATTCATAAGAGCTGAACCGTTGGGCGATTTTCCCAAAAACATCTGTTTTGTGGGCGATCTCCACCTCAAAGACGGATTCAAAAGCACCCTCCTCAAGTTTTTTCTTATACGCGTCAATGAACCCATCTAAAGTATAAATCTGGGGCTGATCACCGTTATTGTCGATGAGGCGACCCCCATGGATGAATAACTCTTTTAAAAGTTGAAAATTCGGCTTTTCGCCTTTGTTGAAACTGATTGAAGCATAAAGCTGCTCGACAGTCTCGTCCATTGTTCGCATTGCCCCTCCCAAAAATGTCCATGATACAGAATCTGAGGAACCCTGTCTAGAATCCTTTGCTGAGACCAAAAGGCTTTAAAATAGGCACCGGTTTTGCGCCCTGCGTATTGAGTTTGATCGCCCAAATGCTGTCCGATGAGCAAATAAACAAGATATTGTTGTCCTTGCCGCCGAATGTGAGGTTAGCCGTCTCTTTTGGTAGCAGAATTTTACCCATGAGCTTTCCTTCAGGGTTCAACACCTGCACACCGTCGAGAGCGCCCACATAGACATTGCCGTTTTTGTCCAACCGCATCCCGTCGGGAAAACCCGGAGAGATCACGGCAAAGACCCGTTTGTTGCTCAAGGCTTTTCCATCCTGAGCGACGTCATATGCGTAGATCGTGTGAGGGTTCTTCTCATAATAGGTGCGGGGCGCTTGAATGGCCGCGCTATCGATGACGTAGAGGATCGATTCATCGGGAGAAAAAGCGATCCCGTTGGGCATTTTCAAATCTCCAATCACAACAGTCATTTCTTTGGTCGTAGGGTCATAGCGATAGACGTTGCAGGGCAGATAACACTCTTGAGGAAACTGTAGACACCCATAACTTGGATCGGTGAACCAGACGCTGCCATCCGATTTGACCACCAGATCATTCGGGGAGTTAAGCGGCTTGCCCTGATACATGCCAACAAGAGTGCGTACAGTGCCGTCGCTCTCTGTGATTGAGACTCTCCTTCCCGTCGTCTCAGCGGTCAAAAGGCGTCCCTGCAAATCGGCAGTCTGACCATCGGCGATGTTGGAAGGATGTCGGAACACCGCAGGCGCGCTCCAGGATAGAGCGCTGATCTGATTGAACGGCTGCAGCCCCTTCCAACGGATCATGTTGATGTTGTCGTTGATCTGGTCGGTAAAGATCAAAAAACCTGAATCGCTATTCTCTTTGTCTGCAAAATAGACAGGCCCCTCGGTGAACCCAAATCCCTTTGCCAGCAGCGTCAATTTAGGCTTTTCCCCCAGGATCGCTGCGAACTCATCCGAATAGACCTCCAAGGGCAACTGAGGAGAATCATCGATGGAATACGAGGGAGGATTTTCGATAGCGCAAAGGGCGGCCCCACCCAATAAAGAAAAAGCACAACAGAGTATTGAAAACAATCTTTCGCCAATCATCCCAACTCCTCATCCATATTCTTATGATGAGTAATAAATGGAAATAACCCAAAAATCAACTACCTAAGAACCTATCCCAGTAAAAAGTTTCTGTCGATTTTCGGATTCTTTTGCCCTAGGGTCATATATGCAAGTTGATATGACCCTAGGGGTAAAAGAACCCAAAAATCGACGAAAAATTTTACTGGGATAGATTCAAAGTCCAGACTGTAAAAAAAATCCCCAATTTAAGAGAATCTTATTCATGACAAATTCTTCAAGAAAACCTCTTGTCGCTATTACGGGCGCCTCGATTGGAATCGGAGCTTCTACGGCACGCCGATTCGCCAAGGAAGGATACCGCCTCGCTCTAATGGCCAGACGGCTGGATCGGCTCGCTGTTCTTCAAAAAGAACTCTCCACGGAAACTTCCATCTACGAACTCGACATCCGTTCCGACGACGCCGTTGCTTCGGCCTTTCGGCTCATCGAAAAAGAAAATGGCCCGGTCGATATCCTCGTGAATAACGCCGGATGTGCGTTTGGACTGGAGCCTGCTTACGAGGCAAAGCTGGAGGAATGGGACCAATGCGTCCAAACCAATATCAACGGCCTGCTCTACTGTACGCGTGCCGTTCTCCCCTCGATGGTAGAGCGAAACGTTGGGCATATCATCAACTTGGGGTCTGTTGCGGCAAGCTATCCCTACCCCGGGGGAAACGTCTATGGCGCTACAAAGGCTTTCGTTCGCCAGTTCTCGCTCAACTTGAGGGCCGATCTCCTTGGAAAAAAAGTGCGGGTCAGTTGCATTGAGCCGGGACTTGTCGAGGGAACAGAGTTTTCAGTGGTGCGTTTTCGCGGCGACAAAGAGCGCGCTAAAAAAGTGTACGAGAAAACCAAACCCCTTAATCCCGACGACATTGCAGAAGTGATCTATTTCTGCCATTCCCTTCCACCGCATGTGAACATCAACACGATAGAAATGATGCCTGTCGACCAGGCCTTCGCATCTTTGCCAATCTTTCGAGGTGCTTGACCAAACAATCCACACTAATGGAGAAAAAAAATGAAGACCTTCACATGTGCCGTAATGGCATTCTTAAGCATGGGCATTTCGCTTTGTGCAACCACAACTGTTGAAGTCTTTGCGAAATACAAAAACAGGTGCTTCGTAGAGACCGGTTCTTATATTGGCAGAGGGATCCAAAAGGCCCTGGATGCGGGATTTCAACATGTTTACTCCATTGAGCTTTCAGAAAAATACTATGAAATGTGTCAAAACCGCTTCTCAGGTAATCCTAACGTTACACTTGTGCTCGGCGACTCAGCAACAATGCTGCCTCTGCTTTTAGAACACATCAATGAACCTGTGACCTTTTGGCTGGATGGGCACTGCAGTTTGGGCGATACTGCAAAAGGGGACACGATGACCCCAATTCTCAAAGAACTGGATGCAATTAAAAATCACCCGATAAAAACGCATACCATCCTTATCGATGATGTCAGACTATTTGGAACATGGGAATTTGATGACACATCGATCAATGCAATCATCAGCAAATTGAAAGAGATCAACCCTGATTATTCCATCGTCTTTGAAGATGGATATACAAAAAAAGATGTCCTCGTCGCATTTATTCCAAATGCGCTCTAGCATTCTTTAAACGAAATCCTAGTGCTCTGTAAAGAAAGTTTTTAAAGAAATTTGCGCTCAGATTTTAGCGCAGGTTGCGGCCCCGAAAAACCAGACATACATGGATATGTAGGCAGGTTTTTTGGGGCCGCAAGATGCGATAAAAGATGGGTCAAATTTCCTTAGAAACTTTCTTTACAGAGTACTAGGTGCTTGGACTGGGTCAACCTTGACCCAGACCCCAAGCATTGGAATCTTAATTCTCAGTTGTTCCAAAAAAGCGATCGCCAAAGTCTCCGAGTCCCGGAACGATGTACTTCCGCTCATTGAGCTTTTCATCGAGGGTGGTCATCACGACTTTGATTTTGGGGAACTTTTCGTTCAAATGAACCAGCCCTTCAGGAGCAACACAAACGGAGGCAACAATGATATTCTCTTCCTTGACCCCTTTGTCCTTCAGAATAGAGATCACCATGTCCAAGCTTCCGCCTGTTGCGATCATGGGTTCAGTGATCACGACGGGATGTCCTGAAGAGAGCTCGGGAGAAATTTTCATGTATTTAAATTGGGCCTCGGCGGTTTTCTCATCGCGCTGAACTAGGAACTTGCTGACATTGGCGTCGGGAAAATGGTTGATAAACGTGTCGAGCAAAGCATCCCCTGAACGCATCACCGATACAAGTTCGACGCGGCCTGTGAGGACTTCGCCGCGGCACGTTGTCACAGGAGTCTCTATCTCAATGGTTTTGGAGGGAAGACATTCGATGACCTTGTTAACGAGTAGATTCCCCACCTTTTCTGAAACGAGTCGGAATTGCGTTGTGGAGGTGCGGCTATCGCGCAATTGGGAGACCAGAACTTGTTCATATTTACTGGGCCTAAAGGAACAATGAACGATGGGAAGGAGTTCGGCCAACACCTTTTCATTGTGTCGATTCTGCTGGATCTTCTTCAAAACCTCTATGTTGGGCTTCTCTTTTTTTGAGTCTGCCTCTTTTGCGGAGACAGTCGCGACCATCGCGATGCCAAGGATAATTGCAGCAAGTCTATTTTTTGTTCTATGCACAGGGAGTTTTAAAAGGAGATGCGCGATTTGACTTTTCATGATTTTCTCCATCAAAATTGAAGATTTTTTTTGGTTAGATCAGTTTTACATCATCGGCAACCTCATTGCAAGAAGAAGGTTGACGAATTAAAATTCAGTCTGTAACCTCTTCGAAGTTTTTTTAAGATAATCGAGGATAGTCATGGCTACAGATAAAACACCGCGTTCCCAAGATAAAAAGAAGCGCCTAGTTTCCATCCATGCGTGGGTGATCTGGCTCCTGAGCGCCCTGTTCATGTTCTATAAATACGCGCTGGAAGTCTCCCCTAGCGTCATGACCTCTACTTTGATGGGCACTTTTCACATTGACGGCGCCGAGCTCGGAAATTTGGCTGCTTGCTACTTTTACGCTTATCTTCTGTTCCAGATTCCCGCCGGCCTGCTCCTCGATAAAATCGGCCCCAGAAAAGTAACAACGCTTGCCATTGCGTTATGCGCCCTTGGAAGCCTAGTCTTCGCAAAAGCGGACAGCCTGCTAGTAGCCGGAAGCGGCCGTTTTTTAACGGGGGCAGGCGCTGCCTTTGCCGCGGTCAACTGCTTAAAACTCATCGCGAACTGGTTCCCGACCAAACAATTTGCTTTTATGGCAGGTCTGATGATGACAGTCGCCATGCTCGGCGCTGTCGGCGGACAGGCGCCACTTGCCGCCTTTATCGATGCCATGGATTGGCGCTACGCAATGGAGTTCATCGGATTTGCAGGACTTGTCCTCGCAGCCCTTTTCTGGCTGACAGTGCGCGACCTCTCGCCGGAGCATAAAAAGGAAAAGCATATCGTCTCTCAAAACATCTCCTTTTTCCAAAGTATCAAACGCGTGCTGAAAAACCGGCAGGCATGGTGGCTTTCTGTTTACAGCGGATTTGCCTTTGCCCCCGTCATGATTTTCGGCGGTCTTTGGGGCGTTTCCTTCATTTCTGAGGCGTTCGAGATTTCTTCGAACATTTCAGCGCAGTCCGTATCCCTCATCTTCATCGGTTTTGCCGTGGGAGCTCCTTTCTTCGGCTGGTTTTCAGACTGGTTGGGAAGAAGGATCATCGTCATGTTCTGGGGAACTCTTCTGTCGCTGATCATGATCTCGGCTGTCATCTATGCCCCAGGTCTTAGCCATTCTTCTCTCAATTTACTGCTGTTCCTCTTCGGTTTTTGCATCAGTAGCTTCCTTCTTTGCTTTACAATGATCCGTGAGATCAGCCTGCCTATTCTCGCTGCGACGGCCATTGGCTTCATGAACGCTTTTGATGCCCTCTTCGGCGCCTTTTCCGATCCGATGACAGGAAAATTTCTCGATATGGGGTGGAATGGTACAATGGTAGACGGGGCCAGGGTTTTTTCTGTGTCGGCCTACAAAGCTGCTTTTTTAACCCTTCCGGCTTATCTCATTATCTCCTTGCTGACACTGTCGCGCATTAAGGAGACGCATTGCAAACCCTCGATTCCCTCCTCTCTTCCTTGAGGTAATGACCGAGCCCGAGCCTGAATTGAGAGAGACTTAAGCCATTCTAACTCCCCTTCAGGCACGGGCTCGCACACGGGCTCGGGCTCGTTTTCAAAGGGACCATCGCCTGTTTCCACTTATTAAAGTATCTCGTCATGCTGCCGAAGCTGGAGGTATCGAGCATCTCGATAAGACTTCCTCCGAGCTGTAATAGAGGAGTGGTATTTGAATAGGCCTGTTGATAGACATAGGTGTCCGATGCGAGGATTTTGGCATTTTCAGAGAGAAGCCCCTTATTCTTAAAAGCATCGAGAAATGTATTCATCTCGTCGCCTTCCTGTTTTCCATGAGTCTGAATGACGATTAACTGTAGCCCTTCGCTTGGCATCTCAAGAAACGGGGTCAGATTCATTGCGCGGGACATCCCCTTAGCGATCCCATTCAGATAGGTAAAACGCGCAGGAGTCGGGTCTTCGACCACAATATAGAGATGATAATAGCTGTGCTTAGGATGATCCTGGTTGCTAAAATTGGGGTTCCTCACGTGAAAATCGCTCAGTAGGTGTAATAATGAGTTTTGCTGTCGTATAACGTCTGCAGCCCAATTCAAGCTCAATATGAGCGCGCTCTTCATCGACATAGATGCTATCGAGTTTTTGATTGATGAGAAGAGCATTCTCACTGCTTTCGATTGCGCTCTTTAGTTTTGAAATGAGTTCATGGCAGCCTTTTGAGAAATAAAAACCGTTGGGACATCGGGCATGTTCTCCCCCAGCCTCAAAGTTTGAGTGTTCCAAACAAATAAATCTGCAGCCGAAATAATCTTCAAAGAACTCCTTCAATTTGGCATCGGAGCCGATCAAATGGCAGCCGAGGTCGGCATTGGCAATCCCGCACATATCGACGCTCTTCCAGGCTCCGCCGCACTTCTCATCTGCCTCCAGGATCAAGACTCTCTCATTGAGGTGAATGTGGTAAATCGCCTCAAGCATCGATACCGGGCTCGTTCCGACAATGGCGACATCAAAATCGGTCTGGGCAGCAATGAGGAAACTTTGAAAGAAAATGGCAATCAAGAGGACAATGCGCATGGCAGCTCCATTGGTAGAGAGAAAAACGACAAAAAACCTGTTGGGTTTTTAATTATATCGAAGAAAGAAAAACTTTGTCGTAAAAAAATGATTGATCGGGAGAAAAATGCGTTGAATTGGATTCTATAGTTAGAGGCTAGCTCTGAGAGACTGGAGCTTTTCGCTGAGCTGCATGAACTTTTCATAGTGGGACTGAAGGTCCTTTTCTCTCTGGCCGACCGATTTGAGCAGATCCTGAATTTTTTGGGCCTCGCTCTCTTGGGAAGCTTCGATCAACAGTTGATTTTCCCTCTTCTGCTGCTCTTCCATTTCACTGATCGCTTTTTCGACTTTGCGAAGTTCATTTTCCAAAGGTCGGATCTGCGCTCTGGCGGCCATCAATTCCTCATGCCGTCGCTTGCGCTCCTCTTTTTCGGAAGGGCCGCTCTTATTTTTCCCCTTTTCCACTTCTTCTTCCCAACCCACTTTATCCAGGAATTCTTCGTAGTGGCCGTTGAAGAGCACCTGCCTGCCCACATGGCAAACGACCAGTTTGTCCAAAGCTAGGCGTTTTAAGATCAGCTCGCTGTGCGTGACGATAACGACCGCTCCCTCAAAGTCTTCCAAGGCATCGATGAGAGCTTCAATCGATTCGACGTCGAGGTGGTGAGTCGGTTCATCCAACAGCAAGAGGTTACATGGCCTTGCCAGGATTTTTCCGAGGAGCACGCGGCTCTTCTCTCCGCCCGAGAGCACAGAGATCTTCTTTTTCGACGTATCGCCGCCGAACATCATGCGCCCGCAGATCCCTTTGACCTCTGTCAGGTTCAAAGCGGGATTTGCAGCTGAGATCTCTTCTTCAATTGTGGCATCACTTTTAAGCCTTTGGATATTCGTCTGGCCGAAATAGCCGATCGCAGATTGATCGGCCATGCGGACCTCTCCTCGTTGAGGCGATAGTTCGCCCGCGATTAGACGGAGGAGAGTCGATTTCCCATATCCATTTTTGCCGATAATTGCGATGCGCTCTCCTTTCTCTATCACAAGGGACAAATCGTGAATAATCGGCTTGTCATCGTGATACGCAAAAGCGATCTCTTTGACCTCCAGCATTTTTTTGCCGGGGAAAGGGCGTTCATGGAAATTGAAGTTCAAATCATAGAGAGCTTTGAGCTGCTCCAAGGCGGGAATCCTGCTGAGCATTTTTTGCTTGGACTGGGCCTGGGCCGCTTTGGAAGCCTTGGCTCCAAAACGCTCGACAAAGGACTGAAGGTGCGCCTTTTTTTTCTCAAGGTTGGCCCGCGTCCGCTCATAGACCTCCTCTTCTTGAACGATCTGTTCGAAAAAAGTCGTCGTCCCCCCTTTAAACTTGCGCACTTTCTTGCGGTGGACCCCAAGAGTATGCGTCGTGACGGAGTCCATAAACTCGCGGTCGTGCGAAATCAGGATCAGCTCCCCTTTCCACTGTGTTAAGAAGCGAGCCAGGAAACGGATCGAGAGGATATCCAGGTAGTTGGTCGGTTCATCGAGCAGCAGACAGTCGGGCTCAGAGAGAAGCACCTTGCAAAGGTGCAGCCGTAAATGATAACCGCCAGACATTTGCTGGGGAGGGATGTCCAGATCTTCTTCTTTAAACCCAAGTCCAAAAAGAATTTTCTCAGCCCTATAGATGTCCCCGCGCTCTTCCGGTTTGAGTCCCAGACAGGCCTCCTCGATCACCGTGTTGCAGGAAAAACGGATATGCTGGTCGAGATAACCGAGCTTATACCCCTTTGAAAAGCTGATCGTTCCCTTGTCCGGCGTCTCCTGGCCAACTAAAAGCCTCATTAGTGTCGTTTTTCCGGAGCCGTTGCGTCCGATCAGCCCGCAGCGCTCTTTAGGACCTACGGTAAAAGAGACGTCTTCAAGAACAGGATCGCCGCTGTAAGAAAGTGTCAAATCGTCAACTTGGATCATAGTTCTATTATGATAGCATTGTCCTCTGCTGAAATTCAATTCAAACTGTGTTAGAGGGTGTCTGCGAACTAAATTTTAAAATAATTATTTTAAAATGCGCGCTAACAAATTGATTAATAAACCGTAGACACCTACCATATCTTTTCAATTTCCATTTACTTTGGTTAAACACAGATGCAATTCATTAGAAAAATATTTCCCCTACCCCTCTTCCTATTTCTGAATTTCTCAATTCTGCATGCCGAAGACGATCCTCTAGATAAAATCATCCGGGTCTCAACGCAATTAACCAATTCTAAGAGCGCCTTTGCAGCGATTCACACTCTTGACGGAGGCCTGACCAACTTAAATTTCAAAGTCGACATCGATTCCCACTCCTATTTTATCCGTTGTAGCTGCAGCCAGAACCGTCTTCTGGGCTCATCGATGGAAATGGAATGGCACTGCTCCAAAATGGCTTCGGCAGCTGGGCTTGCCCCTAAGGCTCACCTCTATGACTCCGATGAGGGAATCCTTGTCACTGATTTTGTCGAAACGCATGGCAAAGACGTGAACCTGCGCGATCCCTCTTCCCTTCTAAAGTTCTGCTCCCTCGTCAAAAGTTTGCATAGCCTCGATGTCGAATTCCCCAATCATTTCTGCCCTTTTGAGTCGATTGGCAATTATGTCAAGAATGCCCTGGAGGCAGGGGCTGATATCCCCGATGCCGTCTTCTCCAAACTGCTTCCGCTGATCGCGCGGTTAAAACCAAAAGTAAAAGCCTTTTCCCAAACCGCCCCTTGCCATCTTGACCTGCACCATGGCAATGTGCTCGATGACGGAAAGAGAATGTGGTTAATCGATTGGGAATACTCTGCAATGGGGGACCCTTATTTCGACCTGGCTACAGTAGCCTCGACGGAAAATTTCTCCGACAGCGAAATGCAGCAGCTCCTTCAAGCCTATCTTGAAGGGAGAAAACCTGAGCCGGAAGAATTCTCCCGATTGTACCTTATGCGGATTTTAGCTGATGCAAGATGGGCGCTCTGGTGCTATCTGCAGGCCGAAATCTCTCCCATCGACTTCGAATTCAAATGCTGGGGAGAGGACTTTCTTGAACAAAGCCTGCTCCGCCTCGATCAGGTATTCCCAGGTGACATTTAATCTACCACCTTGAAGTAATACCAAGTCATCTGATATCGGTAGACAATAACTGCTATGTCTACAAGAATCTATACAATTGGACATTCAACACGTCCAATTAAAACGTTCATTGAGTTATTGAACGCCCATCAAATTCAAATGGTGATCGATGTCAGGTCGATCCCCAGATCCCGGTATTGCCCTCAATTTGGCCAGCAAAGGCTTAAAAACTCCCTCATCAAATCCAGGATCGCCTATCGGCATATGAAGGCTCTCGGGGGGTTGCGCCATCCTCTTAAAGACTCTCCAAATACCACGTGGATCAACGCTTCCTTTCGCGGTTATGCCGATTACATGCAAACACCCGATTTCGAGAAAGCTTTGAAGGAACTGCAGAAAATAGCGAAGAAGAAACGCTGTGCTCTGATGTGCAGTGAGGCTGTCCCTTGGCGCTGCCATCGGAGCTTGATTGCCGATGCCCTCACAGTGAAACATTGGAAAGTCCTACACATCCAAAGCCGCAAAACAGCAAAATTGCACAGCCTGACGCCATTTTTAAGAATCAGGAAAAAGCGGCTGATCTACGATGGATAAAGGTCCTGTCGAAAAAGAATCCCTTTCAAATTGAGGATTTGGAATGATGTTATACCCCGCGCGGCTAGCAAATTGGAATTTGGACCGCGCGAAAGCTCCCGCGGTTCGATCGATCGCAAAGAGGTCAGTGCAATACGGACCTCTTTGCGATCGTCTACCCCTAAGGCTTTGGTGCAGTCGAAATTCCAATTTGCCAGCCGCGCGAGGTATAAAAAAAATCTTATTCCTTATTTCGATTTTGGTCGCAATGGAAGGGAATTGCTGTTCGAGGATTTTATATAACAAAACTCCAGGCAGTATCGTCTGCAGTCGATCGTTGGACTGGGATGTTCCTTTAGAAGATGAATTATGGATATTTCCCAAAGGACTGCAAGTCGACGGCGGGGCAGATAAGCCGGTAGCCAAATGGACATCGAAATATGGAAGTTTGGTCGTCCAGGCGATGCGTTACGAAGACGCCGGAATTGAAGGGATCAATGAAGTTGGGCTGGCTGCGCATTTACTCTACTTGGATGATACGGACTACGGCACAAGGGATGCGCGCCCTGGTGTTTCCTATGGGAAGTGGGTTCGCTATTTACTCGATAACTTTGCGACGGTGAAAGAGGCTGTAGAAGGAATGAAAGAAATTCAAATCACCGCAACTCAAATCCATGGCACGGTCTATCCGGTT
>CAWESW010000096.1:0-15895 GCA_963811735.1 uncultured Verrucomicrobiae bacterium
AGAGTCTGTAGGGTGCACGACTTCGCCGCGCAAGCCAAGAGAAAACCCCAACCAAACAACGACTAGAATAAGGGTTAAAGTCCAGCGCGTTTGAGAGGAAGGGAACCTGTCCACAACAGGATGATGGCGACGAGAATGGCGGGGAAACCCGCAGCCAGGGCCATAAGCGCCAAGCGATTTTCAAGCGCCAGACGGCGGCGCGAGCGCTCCAGCCGCGCCCCCATGCCAAGTTCGCTCTCTTCGGGATCTATGGCCATGCTCGTCGGCGATGGACGGTCGTCGATTGATGATTGCCGATTGTCGATTTTCGTGAAGGCTCGACCAGTCCACATCGCGGAGCGAGCTCATATTTCGCGGCGCCCCCTTTCAGAGATACGGGCTGGCTCTTTGATCACCCGAGAATCGGCGGTATTCAATCGACAATCGGCAATCGACAATCTTCAATCGCCTAAAGCCCATACTTCCTCAGTCGTCGGTACAGGCCGCTGCGGCTCAAGCCCAGCGCCGAGGCGGCCTGGCTCACGTTCCCCCCGTATCGCGACACAGCTTTCTTGATGAGCAGGCACTCCACTTCTTCGAGACTCAGTTCTTCCAGGCGCGATCCGCCTTCCCGCTCCGTCCGCAGGCCAAAATCACTCGGCCGCACCACGTCGCCCTGCGCCATCAGGACAGCCCGCTCGACGGCATGCTCGAGTTCGCGCACGTTGCCGGGCCAGGCGTAATCCAGAAGGAATTGAATCGCCGCAGGGTCAAATGCGGTGAGAGGTTTCCTGTAACGCTCGGCATAACGCCGCAGGAAGTAATTGGCCAGGAGAGGGATGTCCTCGCGCCGTCGAGGGGGGAATCGAGACCGCTCTAATCCAGATGTAATGAATGAGCAGGAAGAGTCGGATTTTGTCATCGACGATGATGTGATCCCGAATGATCTGATCTCGATAGAGACTGCTGGTGACGAAGACTTTCTTGAGACCTTCAATATGATCAAACTATGTGTACTTTCAGATGGAAAGCTTATTTCTGAGGACTCGGACAAGACAGCAATTAAGATCCGGGATTTAGAAGAGGATCTAAGCCAGAATATAAAGAGCCCTCATTGTCTTCAAATATTTGAAGGGCATCAAGGCGAGATCACATGCATTGAAGAATATAACGACCAACTAATCACAGGCTCTCAAGATGGGGTGGTTAAGATTTGGGATCAATCCACAAGCAATTGCCTTTTAACACTGCCTCATGATGGCCCGATCGGAAGTCTTCTAATCATAGAAGATGAAGATAGAGTTCGCCTTCGTACAAGCATATTATTAAGTAATATTTCCTATGTCTGGGATCTTACAACAGGGGCATTGCTTGCCAGGGAATAGTTTGTTTGGCCCCTCCGAGCGTGTTTGATTTTGCTAGGAATGGGCCTTTTTAAAAAACCGCAGACTATTCGTTTTCATTTTAATAATATTATTTATGTCGATAATAAGCAGTTTTAGTTAATTTGTACTTAGTATTAAAGTTTTGTGTTAGTTTTATTAAATTGACATAATGGTATAATGCCTCAAGTTAAAAAGAGGGAATTATATCATGTTCAATTTTGAGATCAATAATTGGTTCCGCGCGCTTGCCCGTTTTTGCGATTACTCCATCTTCTTTCTGTTTCTTGGGGCGGTGACCCTCTTCCTTCCTTATTTTTATGGTCCTTTCTTCTATTACTATCTGGCTCTTGCCATTCCTTTCCTGTGGGCCCCTGTAGAGGCTTTTCTGATCAGCAAATGGGGGACGACCCCGGGCAAGGCCTTTTTTGGGCTTTCGGTGGGGAATGGAATGGGCCAAAACCTGTCCTATCCGGCTGCGTTGAAACGCGCCCTGTTCCTGCCCGGCAGACCAGGCGTTGTGCGTCAAAAGGCCGTCTCCTGGAAAAGGAAACTGTGCGCTTTTGTAACGTGCTCTGCCTTTGTGATGGCGGCGATTTATGGAAATGTCCTGGCGCTGTGGAGCGTCGGGTTGGAGAAAGGAATATCTCCCGAAGGATGGGTGCAGTATTCGTCGGATGATGCGGGATTTAAAGTCTCGTTTCCCACAGACCCAGAGTCCGCTTCTAAAGAACTCGTGATTCCCGACAGCGGCAAAGTTCTCCCATACCAGGAAATCACAAGCGATGAAGACGAGAAGTTCCACTATGCGGTGGCGCACCTCGAACTCCCCAGAAAGTGGAGGCTTGCCGGTAATACGACGCTTCTCAAAGGTGTGCTCGATCAGATGGTCAAACACCTTGAAGGCGCTCAGCTCATTGAAAAAGAGTTCAAAATGTATGGAAGCCACCGCGTGCTCGATTTTCGCATGAGCCAGGGAAAAGAGGAGATGAAAGGGCGTTTGATCATCGTCGGCGGTACTTTGTACAAGCTGACCATCGTCTATCCTCCATCGCATGTGAAAGAGCTGGAAGGAAATCCCTTTCTAGATTCTTTCGAGATTTCTTAGTGCAGGAACCTATCCCAGTAAAATTTTTCGTCGATTTTCGGGATTATATCCCGAAAATCGACAGAAACTTTTTACTGGGATAGGTTCACGTCTTTGATCCAGAAGCTCATCTGGATTTCCGATGAATGGGGCTCATCGATTTTTTTCCAGGAGAGAAAGCATTTCATTTCCGGATGATGCATATAGCCTCTTTTGCGCCAAAAATCGACGAGGGGGACATAGTCCTTGGGGCGCTTTGGGTCTGTCTCGGGACAGTCGGGGACGCAGAAGCAGATGTGTTTGAACTTCTTAAAATGGGCGACGTGGGCTTCTCTGGCATCAAAAAAATGATGCCCTATGCCACGTCCGCGGTAATGCTTGAGCAGAGCGGAATCTCCGAAATAGAAATAAGAGTCGATATCAAGACGGCGCTCTTTGAAGGGGCGGTGGAGGGCAGGCTCTTCCACACTGAGGGGACATCCCAGCGAAACACCGACGAGGGTCGTGTTGTCGAAGATCAGTACGCCGATCGTTTCTTTGCAGGAGAAGAGCTTTCTTAAATAGTTCGTTTCTCGATCGATATCGGGATCTTCGAAATAGGGATAATCTTTGAACACTTCCGCACGCAGTTTGGCGATCGAATGAAGGTAGGGTTTAAGGCCTGAGCCAGTGAATGAGCGTACGTGGATGTCAGTCATCAGCATCATGCATTTCCTCCAAAAAAATTTGAAAAATAAGAGTTCCTTATGACGAAAAGGGGATAAAAGTTAAAGAGGAAATTTACGAAAATCAATGGGTGCAGTATCTTTCACAAGAAAACGAATTGGAGAGAGATGCGATGGCCAAGTTATATTTTCGCTACGGAACTGTTGGAAGTGCAAAGACTTTGAATCTGCTCGCGGTTGCCCATAATTATCGGCAGCAGGGCAAATATATCCTTCTTTTAAAGCCGGAATTGGATATTCGGTTCGGCAAAGAGAGCATCAAATCGCGCGCAGGCCTTGAGATGGAGGCTGACATTCTCGTCGCGCCTAATACCAAACTTCTCGAGATGAATTGGGAGGGGGTGAGCTGCATCCTCGTCGATGAGGCCCAATTTCTTTCAGCACTGCATATCGAAGAGCTGAGAAAGATCACTCTTCTTAAAGACATTCCGGTCATCTGTTATGGACTGCGAACTGATTTTCGTACGCGGTTGTTTGAAGGATCCTTGCGGTTGATGGAGCTGGCAGATTCGATCGAGGAGGTCAAGACGACCTGCCATTATTGCAACAGAAAAGCGATCGCGAACATCAGGCACGTCGATGGAGTTGCAGCGCTCGACGGGCCCACTGTTCAATTGGGCGCCGAAGAAAAGTATTACCCTGTCTGCTTCAAGTGCTACGATAAGCAGGTCGAAGAGGCAACGAAGCACCAAGAGCAGCTTGTGAATGTATAAGACCCATTCCCGCTGAGAGCTCCTGAGGAGGCGCAGCGGGAAGCCATTCCAATTGAATTAATTCAGACGGGGAGCCTGTTCCTGCTCGTGTGCTGCGAGGTGGTCGAGGTCTTTTTTCACTCCGGAGATGATCAGGGCGACGCCATTGTCATTGCGCGTTAATGTGGGGATGATCACGTCGGCAAACCGTTTGCTGGGCTCTACGAAGGCATCGTGCATGGGCTTGACAGTCGTCATATACTGATCGCGGATGCTAGTGAAATCGCGCGCTCTTTCATTCATATCCCGTTCAATCCTCCTTAAGAGCCTGACATCGTCATCCGTTTCGACAAACACTTTAAGATCGCACAAATTGCGGATTTCGGGGACGGCGAACAGCAAGATCCCTTCGAGGACGATGATGTCTGCGGGTTTGACAGTACGGGTAGTGGCCTCTCGGGCGTGATGGCAGAAATTGTAGATGGGAACTTCGATGGACTTGTTATCCTTCAATTGGAGGAGATGCTTTTGCAGCAGCTCAAAATCAATCGAGTCGGGATGATCGAAATTCTGCTTTGCCCGCTCTTCTTCGGTCAAATGGGAGAGTTCTTTATAGTAATCGTCCTGGTTGACCAGGATAGCGCGCCCACCGAAGGTCTCGATGAGTTTTTCCGACATCGTCGATTTCCCGGAGCCGGTTCCGCCGGCAATGCCGATCACAAGCTTTGTATGTGCAGTTAGTGGAGCAATGAGGATCAGAAACAGATAAGTCAATAGTCGCATGGGTTTCCTCTATTTTACCTTGGTTTCAGCAAAAAGATTAACGCAAGGGGGAAATTAAATCTCATCATTTAAGATTTTTTGACGGTAGCGCTGCATCAGGTCGACCATGAAATGCAGGTTGTGAATGCTCGCCAGCGTCATGCAGGTCATTTCGCGGGCTTTGAAGAGGTGATGGAGGTAAGCCAGCGAAAATTGGCGGCAGGTGGGACAAGGGCAATTCTCTTCAGGAGGAGAGAAGGCTTTGGCGTGATTGCTTTTGGTGATTTTGAGAGGACCATTTTTGGTGAGCAGGATTCCATGTCTGGCAGCGCGGGTCGGATAAGAGGAATCAAACGTGTCGATGCCCAAAGGGACGCAACCCTCAATTGACTCCAGATCGCCGATCCCGAGCAGGTGGTTGGGTTTGTCCGTTGGAAGCAGGGGCATTGCAAAGCGGAGCATTTCGAGCATTTCAGCTTTGGTCTTTCCCATGCTTCCGCCGACTGCATAGCCGTCGAAGGGCAGGCGAGTTAAAAACTCACAGCTGGCCTGTCTTAACTCCTTGTGCACTCCACCGTGGACGACAGCGTACATCGCCTGATTCTGGGGATTGGCCAGGTGGGCACCCAGCGAGCGCTCCTCCCAGCGGTGCGTGCGGTCGAGCGATTGTTTCAGATCGATGTGGGCGATGTGATAGGGGGGCAGTTCGTCAAAGGGGATGATGATGTCGGCCATCAAGTCTTTTTGTGCGGCGATCGATGTTTCGGGGGTTAGCAAGAGTTTTGAACCATCGCGGTAGGAGCGGAAGAGAACGCCCTCTTCATTGATTTTTAGGACGTGGCCGTCCTGTTTTTTTGTACCGCGGCTTTTGAGTTCATCGGCTACTGATCCATAAGCCAAACTGAAGACCTGGAATCCCCCCGAATCGGTGATGATCGGAAGGGAGCGGTTGATAAAGCGATGCAGTCCGCCAGCTTCGCGAACGGTCTGCGTGCCCGGTTGGATCATCAGGTGATAGGTATTGCAGAACATGAGCTGCAGTCCGATCTCGTGGACGGCGGCGTTGTCCAGGGCCTTTAAAGTGCCGTTTGTGCCGACTCCGACGAAATTGGGTGTGTCGATCACGCCGTGGGCAGTGGTGATTTGGCCCACCCGCGCCCGCGATTTAGATGATGTATGGAGGACTTCGAATTTAAATGCGGTCATAATGCGAGACAAACCGTTTTGAAAAGTGGATTAAGGGGCTCATCAGCGCAATCACCAACAGTTTAATCAAAAAGCTGACGAGGATGATGTCGGAAAGGCTGGCCACAAGTCCCCACAGGCCAAAAATGGAGAAAAGGAAGGTGTCGAGGAATTGGGTCGTCGCCAGAGAAAAAGCGTTCCTGATGCTTAAGGGGATGCGGAAAAACTTTTCTTTCAGGTAGCCAAACAGGCGGAGGTCGATCTGTTGGACGATGAAGAAAACGGCAAGAGAGGCAAAAAGCAGGCGCGGCGAGGAGGAGAGGATCGTTTCAAAGGCCTGATGCGCAGTGTCATACGGGCTGGGTTTGTACAAGAGATGCAGTTGGGCCATCGCGACGAAAAACACCATGGCGGAAAAGCAGGCCCACAGCGCTTTTTTGGCGGCCTCCTTTCCAAAATATTCGCGTAGCAGATTGAGGCCGAAAACACTTCCGATCGCGAAGACATCGCTGCATGTCACGTGAAAATGAAAGAAGCAGATCTGTTTGAGGACAAAGAGATTCGCTAGGACTGCCTGCAGGGCGACCCAGGCGGTGAGCGCGGTCTTTCCCATTTTGAGCGAGGCAAGCCCAAAACCCATGACCACAATGACATGGACGAGGAAGAGTGTTTCGTTCATTTAAACGTCAGAATTTAATTTTAAAAGGCTATAGAATAACATGCTCCGCGATAATACGGAAGCTCGTTTCTGGACAAGTTTATCCTTCTGGCGTAAACTTTGAGGGCTTCAGGCTATCGGCCTGAAAATGGAGAAGTTACATATGAATAAATTTTTTGCAGGTTTGCTTTTAGTGGTCGCTGCCCTTGGGTGCGTCCCCCTATTGGCTAAAGATAATTCTTCACGAAAAGAGGTCCAGCAGACCCTTTCAATCATCAAGCCGGATGCCGTTGCAGCGGATAAAGTGGGCCCTGTCATCGCCCATATCGAGGCTTCAGGGCTTCATGTCGTCGCGATGAAGATGACCCGGATGACAAAAGACCAGGCTGCAATCTTTTACGCCGTCCACAAAGACCGTCCCTTCTACAGGTCCTTGATCGAGTTCATGAGCTCGGGGCCCATCGTCGCGATGGTTTTAGAGGGCGATAACAGCGTCGATGCCTACCGCAAGCTGATGGGCGCGACAGACCCCGCTAAAGCGCTTCCTGGGACGCTAAGAAAGGAATTTGGCACAAGCCTCGACAGAAATGCCGTCCATGGTTCCGACTCGCTGGAAAACGCGAAAAAAGAGATTACATTCTTTTTCACGCCGGGTCAGATCCAATCCGGGAGCAAGTAGCAGGGCAATGAGACTGCCCACATCTCGGTCTATTGTACAAGCATCGGAGCAATGCTCTTCACAAAAGAGCATTGTGCTGTTGACCGCTACATTCTGTTCGGATTCGGACTACTTGGATGTCCTGCTTAAGTACTTTCTAATTGCTTCAGCTTTTTGTTGTGGAGTAGAACTGAGTCTGAATTGATCATGGAAAGCATGCTCTCCACAGCAATCATAGCTTTTAAAGGAAGGGTTGTGCTTGATTATTTCATAGAGTTCACCGTAGATCTTGTCTCTGACTTCTTTGGGCAGCTGTGTGAATTTCTCCATCGCGCGTGTAGAATTCACTTCAAAGAGATTAGCGATCTTTCGAAGCAAGTGATTGTGAATCGCCTGAGCTTTTTGCTGCGGAGTGGTCCTTAGTCCGTGTTGATCGTGAAATGCATGCTCAGCACATCCAAAATAGTCATTTTTAAAGGAAACAATTCTGTGAAGTTCGCCATATATTGCGTCCTTTTCTCTTTGAGGCATTCTGTTGAATCGGTCCATCGCTGAAGCATCGCTTTTCATAAACAGGCCTGCGATTTCTGCAAAGATGACATGATTGGAAGCCTTAAAGTCCCAGATTCTGATTACGTTCTCTTGATTTCCGCAAGAAAACAGCTTTCCGTCATCATAGGCAATGTCGAAGACTTTGCCTGTATGGGCAGTAAGGGTTTGCAAACACTGGCCTGTCTCTCTGTCCCAGATTTTGATCGTTTTATCAAAAGAGCCTGAAAAGAGCATCTTACCTGCGCTCGCAAATGAGGTAACCAAATCCTTATGCCCTGTAAGGCGAAGTGGTTTACAGTCATCCTCTTTGTCCCTCTCTTTTTGAAAAATAACGATCTTACCGTCGCTGCCGCATGCAAATTTTTCATAGAATTGCCCACTATCGATAATGAGATAAGCACAACTATCGATAATGAGATAAGCACAATTTTTTTTTGATCTCTGACCACTGTCCACCAACTCAAAGGAGGATAAACGTGCGCCCGTTTTTACATCCCAGATCTCGAGTGATCCAAGCCAGTATTGTACTAAAAGTAAGCCATCGCAAAAATCAAGGGACGTTATCGGATTCGGATTACGAACAAAGGGATTAGCATAGGGTTCAATTTTAATGGGGTGTAAATGTTGTTTGGTTTTGATGTCTGTAATTTTGATGGTAGTGCCATTGCTGTAACAAACTGAAAAGCATTTTCCATCGACATTGAAATCAGGAGACCACTCATCAATCATCGTTTTACGTCCATATCTGGATAAACATTGATGCGTTTTCAAGTCCCATATTTTGATGCCGAAGGATGTAGAGTTTGAAATAAGCCTCCCATCAACAATCTTTAGCTGGAAAACCTCGTCGTGGGGATCCATGGTGCCCGAAGCGTATACACCGTTTGCAATGTTTTGACTAACAAGTTGATCCCGGTAAGCTTCTTGACAGACTTTTTGAAAGTCTAAATCTTTAGTTTCTAACTCCTTACTCTCAGGAAATAGGGACCTAAACAGGCTTTTCCAGAGAACCCCATCTTGGGTAAGGTCTCTCCATTGCTTGCAGACTAGACCGCACGCTGTAATGTCGCGTGCATTATTTACATAATTGAAAATATGGATGGCGACTTCATCCGGCAGGGTTAGAATAGAAGAGCTATATTCTACGGCGGTGAGCGTGGCCGTTTGAGAGGGAGTTGTTTGATTTACAGGCTTTGACATTGATATTACTTATTTTTAATGTATAATAAAAATAATACCAAAGAATTGATTAAATTTCAATAGTAAATTTCGTGTTATTATTTTTTCTAAAAAGGCTCTATTAATATTAATAAAATATTTATTAATATTAAGAGTGAAGGAAGCCGAAGGTGAGAGAGCACTTAGACTATCAGTGAAAGTGGGATCTTACTGATTTATTAAAATTTTAATATGATAGGATTGGAACAAGTAGGATATCGTCTTGAACCATTAGTCATAGTCTGCTACATTATAATTTTAACTTTTCGCACAAGCATGAGATTTTGAATGAGCAAGGAACAAGCAGATTTTAGGCATGCTGAAAGTGAGGCCACCAGAGTCCTACAAAAAAATCGCATCACTTCTCCTCCTACCTCTTTAGAAGAAATTGCTGAAGGAGAAGGGCTTAATATTGCGGTTGCAGAATTTGAAGGAGAAGGTATATCAGGGTTTATTGATTTTGAGAAAAAGTTAATCCTAGTTAATAAGTATGATTCTATCTCCCGACAGAGATTCACTATTGCCCATGAATTAGGGCATTGGATTCTTCACCAAAAGGAATTGCAAAATGACCGCGATCTTGTGGTGCTCTATAGGAGATCTATCGACGATGAAACCGACCCACTAGAGCAAGAGGCAAATTGCTTTGCTGCAAATCTATTGGTGCCAATAGATTTTCTTCAAAAAATATCCGGCTCTTCTGTGACGAATAAGAAGCTTGCGAATATTTTCAAAGTCTCTGAGGCCATGATTGCTTTTCGGAGAAGCCTGCTTGACAAGTAAAAAAGGGCTTAAGAATAGAAAATATGAAAAAGTCGTAAAAGGGATTAGAGGCATTGAGCCCTACAAATCGACCACAAAAGAAGATATCCTCGACTGCCTAGGTCATGAAGATGCCATACAGAAAATCCTTGCTGCTTTAGGAAATCGCAAAGATGCAGATCGGATTTTTATTTCTGCAATTCTAAAAAGTTGGAAATTTTGGGTGTGCATTTTTGGCGTCCCCATTGCAATTTCTTGTTTGATTAGTTATCTCTTTCTTCGTTTTCCTTCTCAAACAACGCATGCCATAGAAAAAACCATTAATGCTAAAATTCCTGATTTACTGCCTATCAGACCTCATCGTTAGAGTTTTTTAATGTCGGCTTGGCGATACTCTCTAATAGGTAGTCCAAAAGTTCGGGGGAGTGTTTTTCCAGCCACGCTTGCAGTGCATGCGTCGTGAAGAAAAGCTCCCTGGCTTCGGCAAGTGGGTTTTTCAAGGCGGGGTTGGCATAAAACGAGCCGAGGTCAAACTCAATCGCTTTTCCCTCAATAAACCCAAAATTGATCAGCAGGTTGGGATCTCTGTCGCCGATCCCTTTGCGGCAGCGGCATCGAATCTGTTGCAGGAGGGCGTCGATGGCCAGCTTTATCTCTTCTTTGCGCCCTGTTTTAACCAGGTTTTCGAGGTGGGGAAAGAGCAAGTCGGCCTTCTGCTGGATAGCAAACTCTGTCTGTGAGAAATCGATGTGGTGGGCAAATCCCCACGCGTCGATCAGGGTGATGGGCTGTGCAAAATGGGGGTTGGGCTGCAGACAGAGGTAGATCAATCCGGTTTCCTCTTTGAGCGCGTCATAGGCCAAACGGCAGCTATTGAAGAAGAAGGACTGATGCTTATGCGCGTGTCTCTTTTGTTTGCTGAGAATCTTATTTATCCGCAGGGCATCGGTGATGCCGGGGAGGGCAATGCGAAAGAGGGGGCTTTTTTGCAAAAGATGCTGATGCTTGAAGAGTTTGAGGACAGTGGTCCCATCTTCTCCGAGGAAGACAAAGGATGTGCCGCCGCGGCCTAAGAAGCGAAAGGACTGATTGAGAAGAGAATCGATTTCGGTGGGCGGTGGATTTAGAACGGGAGGTAAGGTGGAAATCAATTTGGAGGGGCGGAATCCCCCATTCTGAAAATAGTATGCTCTTTCGACTCCGATCAAGGCTGTCATGCAGATTGCCGCTATTAGGAACGATTTGTACTTCATTTCTACTGTTCTAAGTTTACTCTGTAGGCATGGTTCAAAAGCGGATAACGCTCATTAGGAAGATTTAACGCAAAGACGCGAAGGCGCAAAGGGAGTCATCATTAAATTCTTTGCGCCTTCGCGTCTTTGCGTTAAATCTCTTTACCGCGCTTCACTTCTTCAGTGACCCTATCTTCGAGGTAGCAGACCATTTCAGGGTAGTTTTTTTTCAGCCAGTCTTTTAATTCCAATGTGGCGTAGAACAGCTCTTGCTTGTAGATCCAGGGCTCTTTCATGCGGGGGTTCTTAAGAAACGAGCCCGAGTCGATCTCGATCGCCTTCGTTCCGATGTAGCCGAAATTGCGGTTGATGATGTCTCTGTCGGCAAATCCTTTCTTGCAGCGGACAAGGATCATCTCAATGAGCGAGTCGATGCTTTTTTTTGCCTCTTCATCCGCTCCTTTTACCTTTAATGCAGTCAAGTGTGTCGTCAGGGGAGTCGCGCGCTTCTGCAGGAAGAATTTGGCCTTATCGAGATCGACCTGATGGAGGATCCCGCAGGAATCGTAAATCGTAAGCTTGCGCTGCAAGTGATCGGTGGGGTTTAAGTGGAGGTAGATCAGCCCTGTTTCATCCTTGAGATGGTCAAAGCTGAGTTTGATGCTATTGAACGAGCGCTGAATGCGGAATTCGCGGATGCCTAAAAATCGCTTAAGCCATTGATCCATCGGGGAGGGGAGGATGAGTCGCGTGAGGGGGTGGTTGGAAATCGTGCCGGCAAGGGCGCTATGGTCCTCAAGCAAGATCCCGCGGTGGAGATAGACGGGGCGGGCGTGGTCGAGCTTGAAAAATTTGATGACGGCTTTCCCATCCTCGCTGGCAAAGGCAAAGCATTCGCTGCCCGCTCCGATCATGCGGTAAGACTGGGAGAGCAGAGCGTCTACTTCTCTTTCTTCATCGGCAGAAAGAGGGGATGTCTGCCACTGTGGCTGGAAGGGGATGTCGTCTGCTAAAATTTTCTGCAGGCAAAATCCGCGCGTCTTGAGTTCGACCAGCTGCTGCAGCCCGATAAATAGCCCGATTGCAATCAGGAACTTAAAAACAAAAGTAGAAGCTCTTTTAATCATCTCTCAGATGATAATTGTTGCTCTAATTCCTGATCAAGGAAGGCAGTGAGCTCGGGTGCATTTTCTGTAAGCCAAAATTTTAAACTAGCGGTGATCCTCTCGATTTCTTGGCGGCGCTGATCGATGCTCTGCAAGGAGGACAGTTTTGAGAGGGGCCCAACGTCGATCTGGATCGCGTTGCCATTGATAAAGCCGTAGTTGGTCCGGATCAAAGGATCGTTATCGGCGATGGCATTCCGCCCTTTCCAAAAAAATAATTCAAGAAGGGAAGAAAGGGCGTGTTTTGCGCCGATCATATCCTGCTGTTTCAAATATTCATTTAGGGCAGGGTAGACCAAGGTGGCCTTCTTTTGGATCAAAAAACCCATTTTGTTCGGATCGATCTCATGGCAGATATTGAGGGGATCGATCAGGGTCACACGGGGAGAGAGATTCGATGTTTGACTAAGATGGACATAGAGAAGCCCTGTCTTATCCTGCATCTCTTCGGAGGCGATCCGATAGCTTTTAAAGGTCTTGAGGAGCTTTTCTTCGAAGTAATGTTGTCTGCCAAACGCCCACTCTTTCAGGAAGGGCAAATGGGAGAGGAGGGAGAAGAGAAAAATTTTCCTTTGGTAGCGGTTGTTGAAGAGTTTGAGGACATAATGTCCGTCTTCAGATTCAAAGACAAAACTTTGAAGCCCTCTTCCAATGAAATGGAACTTTTGCTCAAAAAAAGCGCTAACGAGCGCTTGTTCATTTTCGCTGGCCTCTTGGGTTGGCTCGCTTTGAATCAGATTGGATTGGACTTTGGAGAGGCTAAAACCATGAGTGGCATGATGGCAAAATCGAGCAATGCCGACGCTTGCGATGAGGCAAGTGATCATAAAGAGAGCGCACTTAATCTTGGGCTTCAAATTCATCCATTTGACGGCGCGGAAACCCAGCCCTTTAGGGCTGGGAGGAAGCGCCGCTCCTCTATTTGTTTATTTGAAGTATTGTTTTCTTTCATTTTACATACAGGCGATTGGCCTAGGTAATGATAGCCATCCGCATGCTGTATAAGTCGGCAATATTTACTGCTTATTCCTTGAACTACGCCATGAGCCGTTTGCACATTAAAAGAGCCTGAAGCGCGAATCGCCACCCGGCCTGGATAGATGCCCTGTTTTTTGCTGGATGGAACAGTAGCGATTATCTGATCGCCGGTCTGGAAACCGTGTACTTTTTTTTCGCGTAAGAGAAAGCCTCGAGGAAAACCAAATCGGTTGGAACGCGTCCTTTGGTAGGAACCTCTTCCTGTGGAACGGATCTGTTGAATGGGTATTTGCCAGTTATTTAATTGTTGAACGATTCCTGTACAAGCAGCGTCTAGAGCATGGGTTTTAGGAATACTCAGGCGTTCTCGATTGTATTTGGTCTGGCCGCCTGTACCGGCCTCGCAAGTGAGCGGCAGCGCCATGAGGGCCTCCCAAAGAACGGTTCGGGTGCTGTTTACAGCAGCGGCTCCTTGGAGAGAAGGCTTGGATTGAATGGTCTTTGCCCGTTTGGGGCTAAATATTTCTATACTCAGATTGCTTTTCTTGAGGTTGCAAGAACTACAAGCTAATGTGAGATTATCAATTCGATTAGAGCCACCATGGCTTTTAGGAACGATATGATCGATCTGCAGCGGAATATTATGTGCATCGCAGTAAGCGCATCGACGGCCCCATTTTTCCAATAAATATTCCCGAATTTCACAGCCAAAAAGGGTCCCTCTCTGATATTCAATCCCTTCTATTTCAGGATTGAGGAGTTTTTGCATATCGAATCGAACTTTTTCGCAGGTTATAGAAGTGATCGGTGCCCGATTTCGCAAACGGGAAATCCACGTTAGTATATTTTCCAATCGATGCAATAAGGAAGGAGCTAACCATCCTGGGCATTTCCTTCGATTGAAAAAGCGTTTAGGACGATACTGTAAATTAAAACGGCGACGTCTTCGCAGACGAGACCTCGCTCGCAGGGCATCCCGGATGACCGATCCTCGATGCGTTAGCTCTAACAAGAATAAGACGGTCTGTTGACTTTCTTTTTCTCGGACAATAGCCATTCCCGTTGTTTTGCTTCCCGGATCAATCTTGCAACGAATCGGTTGCAAGGTGCTTTGCAGGGCCGTTTGTTTTACAAGGCGAATGGTAAAAGGATACATTGTGTGTATACGCGCTTTTCTCCTGGTGAGTAGAAGCCGTGCTCGTTTTTCAGAGCAGGGCATCAAGGGTTTGTGATGTTTATCTAATACAAATACAGCCATACACTTCCAAAATAATGCCCTTACGGGCCTTGTAACGCCGCCTTACGGCGGGCTCCCCTCGGGAATGTTGTAACACGGCATGAGGCAGCGATCCGTTTCGTCCTTACCCTTTCGGTTGTCTGCAATCGCTGCTTCCAGTGTCCGGGACTGAGGAAGCATCCCGGAGTGGGTCTTGAACCTTGTTACAACTTAGCGGATTGGATACCGCTTTCCCTGGTCAACCGGGGCTTGTTAGTTTCCTTTCAAGCCTCTCCCTTTAGGGAGGGGTGATTGACACAGCTCTTTATCCAGGGTAGAGACCAGTTCGGGGTGAGAATCAGTGAGATAGTCGCGAAAACGTTTAGTGATGTTATGCAGGTCAGCCTTATAAACGGCGCATTCTTTACGCTTGGGGTCGCGCACAAACCGCCCCACATCGATAAAGATGGGTTTGTCGCCAATAAATCCGAAATTGCGGTGGAGGCGGGGATCTTCGTCGAACACCCCTTTCTTACACCGGCTGACGATCAATTCCAGGATTGCGTGCAAAGCCTGCCTTGCTCCGTCGGCATCTCCACGTGCCATCAAATCGTCTATACGGGAATAAAGCAGCTGGGCATGGGCCTGCACAATGAATTCGACCTCGTCCAAAGGCACCTGATGCTCAATGCCGATCTTATCGACAATCGTGAGAGAGCGGCCAAGAGATGTGCCTTTATTGAGATGGATGTAAATCAGGCCGGTCTCATCCTGAAGGTCTTCGTAGGCGATTTTATAACTTGTGAAATCTCGATTGAGTTTGAACAGTGCCTTGTTGAGTTTGCGCTGGCGCTGAGCATCAAACGGCCCGAGATATGTTTTGAGAAAATAACTGTAGGGTTTTCGAATCTTGTGCTTGAAAAATTTGATCACATATTGATCATCTTCAGAAGCAAAGGCAAAGCACTGGCCTCCGCATTCCAAATAATGAAATTTTTGCGAGAGAGCCTCATTGAGTCGATTTTGGTTTTCTAGCGAAAGAGGGGCGGTCTCCCACTTTGGATCATAAGAAAGGTCGGAATGGATTTTTGCGATAGAAAACCCATCCGTCTGCCTGTCGCAGAAAGAGGCTGTGAAGGAATACACAACTTTCAAAAGCAAAACAGAAAGGGCCAAGAGGAATAGTTTTCTAAATCTCAGGTTCATAGGATACATTATTGTCGGATTCGAGGATCTTCGCAATGCAGTTGTCAAAGTAGGAGAGGAGCTGTGGATAGTGGCTGCTGAGATATTTTCGAAAACGCATTGTGGTCCTCATCAGCTCGCGTTTCATTTTTTTTGGCTCTTTGACCTCTTCGCTGTAGACGATCCTTCCGACGTCGATCAAAATGGCCTTATCCCCAATAAAGCCGCAGTTAGAGCGCAAATTAGGATCCCGATCGCGGAATCCCCTCCGGTTGAGTTCCAGGCTCAGTTTGAGGAGCTTGTCTATGGCTCTTTTTGCGCCTTCGCACTCTTTGTTTTGCATCAGGGAATCGATCTTTGCGAAGGCAAGTTCTGCTTTTCGCTGAACGACAAATTCCAGTTCGTCCAAATTGAGCAGATGGCTGTCTCCTTTGGCATCGCACAAAGAAAGCTTCTTG
>CAWESW010000097.1:0-28966 GCA_963811735.1 uncultured Verrucomicrobiae bacterium
TATGTGATAAATCTTTCATTAAGCTCTTGTTGTTGCAAATGAAACAGTATTTTCCATTTTCAGCCGCTATTCTTTTACAGGTTGCAATTGCCGGACAAATCCATATTTTTTCGTTCCCGAGATGGGTATTGTTGATAGGATTGTCTGAGGATCACAGCTTCACAGATGTTGTCGTTCTCAAAATCCGTCTTGTTTTATGTGGCACGATAGATTCGGCAAGCTAACTATTGGGCTAAACGGGGCATTTCCGTCATTTTGTCGTTGAAAAGAAGCTAACGCCATTTTATTTGCTGCCATTAAATTCTGGAGAGTTGAAATTTCTCAGAATGATCTATAGAGGTATTGCTCGCACATCATTGGGTAATGAACCATCCAGGCATGGTCTCTTTGGAGCCCCCTGAGTGGCAACTTTCTCTCCATCACCAACGCTACGTTTGTTATTATTTATTAATGACATATTATCTCCTTGTTTTTGTTTTATATTATAACTAATTCATTTTGTTTATTTATAGTATTTATTTTGTTTTATAGTTAACTATCTAATTGCTAAATAGATAGTCTTTGCTTCGCTGGCGCTCTGTTCGAATATCAAGTTAGTCTTACTTTCCGCTTGCCGAATCACTTGGGTTCAGTATGTCAAAAAATTGGAGGCTTCGAATGCGTATTCTAAATCGACTGACCGCTTGGTGTTTTTCGTTCTATGCATGAATTTTGCTTTTGTACAGGCGGACATTTATCCCGTTTTTGATGTGGAACAGACGAAAGAGGAGATCACCTTCTAGCTTTTGGTTTCAAACTTTGAAGGCAGCCTGATGAAGAGCTGATGATCCTTTTGGTAGGGCGGTTTATCCGGGCGCGGGAAGACAACGTTGATCAATGCTTTAGCGGACAAACATGGGATCACCGTTATTTCATGGAATGCAGTGCGTCAGGCTCTTTTAGACAAGGTATGTTAAGCTGTCGTCATGACTTGGCAATCGTGATCGCCGTCTATCGCAATTTGTTGAGAATGTGCATGCAGCGTCATCTCAATGTAGCTATCGATATGAATGCTCATTCGAGCAACATCAAAGAAGTTGAACTCCGTTTCAAAAGGAACAATCTCAGAATTGACAACCAGAGCGTAATCGTTGAAATCGATTTTTTTTATCGTTGCACTGATATCATTTTGAACGTCTTTTTCCGTTCCCTGATGGAGTCCTTCTATTTGTGGACGGGCGCGCACTCTGGCAAAAAGCGCTTCAACGGAGGGATTTAGACAGATTTTAACGACTTGATAGCCTTGCCCGTCCTGTTCTCTTTTGACAAAGGATTCAACTTCTTTGATGTTGCTCGAATGAGCATTCATATCGATAGCTACATTGAGATGACGCTGCATGCACATTCTCAACAAATTGCGATAGACGGCGATCACGATCTCGAAGTCATGAGGCGAGCCTTCGAGGCGTCTATCTAAAAGTAGCCTGACGCACTGCATTCCATGATATAACGGTGATCCCATGTTTGTCCGCTAAAGCATTGATCAACGTTGTCTTCCCGGCGCCCGGATAACCGCCTACCAAAAGGATCATCGGCTCTTCATGAGGGCTGCCCTTCAAATTTTGAGAAAGCTCAAGAGTGATCTCCTCTTTCGTCTGTTCCACATCAAAAACGGGATAAATGTCCGCCTGTACAAAAGCAAAATTCATGCATAGAACGAAAAACACCAAGCCAGCAGTCGATTTAGAATACGCATTCGAACCTCCAATTTTTTGACGTAAGATACTGAACTCAAGTGATTCGGGCAAGCAGAAAGTGAGGACTAACCCGAGGGAACAAGAGCGCTAGCGAAGCAAAGACTATCTATTTAGAAATTAGATAGTTAATAACATAAACAAAATAAATACTATAAATAAACAAATGATTTAGTTATAATACAAAACAAAAACAAGGAGTTAATATGTCATTAATAAGCAATAACAAACGCCCCTTCCCCAGGGCAATGGTGAGAAAGTTGCCGCTCAGGGGTCTCCAAGAGACCATGCCTGGATGGTTCATTCCCCAATGATCAGCTGCGTGTGAGCAATACCTCTATAGATCATTCTAAGCAAATTTCAGCTCTCCAGAATTTGATGGCCGCAAATGAGAAATGGCGTTAGCTTCTTTTCAACGACAAAATGACGGAAATGCCCCGTTTAGCCCAATAGTCAGCTTGCCCGAATCTATCCCATCCCCCCAGCCGATAAAACAGACGGGTTTGAGAACGACAACATCTGGAACCTCATCCTCAGACAATCCTATCAACAATACCCATCTCGGGAACCGAAAAAATATGGATTTGTCCCAGGCAATTGCAACCTGTAAAAGAATAGCGGCTGAAAATGGAAAAATGCTAGCTCATTTGCAACAACAAGAGCTTAATGAAAGAGTTATTCAGCCGGAATCCATCCCATCCTCTCCCCAGCCGATGCAACAGATGGGTCCGACAATGGTTCAGAGACTTCCTTTGCCAGAAATAGAAGCCTATTCCTATTCGCCAATCCCCTCCCCTCCAAAAACGAATTCAATGGAACATGCTGAAGACCTCCATAATCAAGGTCTATATTTTGATTCTCTAGTTGTGATAGAAGAAGTTTTAAACAAAGATCCCTCTAATTCAGAAGCATTAATCTTAAAAATGGAAGTTTTACATGATATGTCTCCTGCTGACTATCTGGTAGGAACAGAGCTTTTATTTATCAAAATAAAAGACCTTATTAAGCAGCGTAAATGGGATGAATCTTTAAAAATAGCAACCCTCGTTTTGGAAATTCTACCCAAAGAGGAACAATACAAATCGATGGAGGCCATGGCCTTAACTTACCAAGCTACAGCCTACAGACATTTAGGTCGAATTGACGCATTTCGAAATTGTATCACAGAGGCTTTGGCTAAAGACCCCTCGAATAAATTCGCTTTAAAACAGAGGTTCAATGAATTTCTGGATTTTGCAAACAGCATTTTGGCTAAAGACCCAACGAACAAACTTGCTTTAAAATCGAAAATTGACGCTCTTAATTCAGTAATCAGTTTGCTTGTAGAACAAAAAAAGACCAAGAAGGCATTGGCTAAGATTGAATTGATGCAAGCTGTCAATCCGGATCCATTATTCGTGATGATGAAAAAAGTTTATGATCTCAAAGAACAAAATCAGCTTACAGATGCTGAAAAAATCGGTAAAGAAGCTCTTCGAGACTGTGACATCATTTTAAAATCATGCAGGAGTCCCCAAAAATCCCTTGAGTATCAAAGTATTCGGGCCATCTGTGTGAACATAATGAATCAACTCCAGGATGGAAATACAAGCGATGCAAACAGCTTGATAACAGCCTTCTCAACGTGCGCGTAGAGCATTCAAGATCACAGCCACATCGATGATCTCTTGAAGCATCGCCCCAATCGCCGGAGGGATGTAGCCAAACACAGCGATGGCCATGAGCACCAAGCTCAGCCCAATGCCAATCAGAATGCTCTGTTTGGCGATGTAGAGCATGCGTTTACCGATCGCGACCGCATCTGCGACCTTGGACAGATCGTCGACTAAAAGCACAATATCGGCAGATTCCGCCGAGATCGCAGTCCCACAGGCCCCCATCGCAACCCCCACAGTGGCCGTCGCAAGGGCCGGAGCATCATTAATCCCATCGCCCACCATCATGACCGACTCGTGCGAATCCTCATACTGCTTGACGACGTTCACTTTTTGCTCAGGCATCAATTCCGCCTCAAACTTTGCAATGCCCGCCTGGAAAGCGACCGCCTGCGCGCTTTTTCTCGAATCTCCCGTGACCATCGCAATTTCCTTCACCCCCAGACCGCGCAGCCTCTCCATGATTTGCGGCACTCCCGGCCGAATGTGATCGGAAATGACCAAAAACCCTATGCAGGTATGATCTTTCGCCAGGAAGATCAGCGTCTTCCCCTTCTCATAGTAGCCATTGACAACAGCCTGATGGTTGCTGATATTTTCCTTCCCTATCCGGCTCCCTATAAAATCAATCGATCCAACGAGATAATGCTGCCCATCGATGTCCCCTTCTGTTCCCTCGGCCCGGGAGTTTCCTTGAAAAGCTGAGGCAGAGGAAGTGTCTTCGCAGTCTCTAACGCCTTTTTCACAACTGCGGCCGCAATGGAATGCGAAGAGAACTGCTCGATGATCGCCGCGTGATAAAGAATGCTCTCTTCCGTCATGTCGCTTAAGCGAACTACCTTTTCCACAACTGGCGTTCCAAAGGTAATCGTCCCCGTCTTATCAAAAAGAGCGACCTGCACCGAAGCGACCTGCTCCATAGCAGCTCCCCCCTTCACGATAATCCCGACATCCGACGCCTTGTTGATCCCGCAGATGACAGCGATAGGCGTGGCCAAAATCAAAGGACAGGGAGTCGCGACCACAAGAACAGCAAGGGCCGTCGTGATCTCCCCCGTCATCAAATACCCAATGAAAGCAATGACGATCGTCAGAGGCGTAAAGTAAATCGCATAGAGGTCAGCCAGCCGCTGAATGGGGGCTTTTTCCTCTTGCGCTTTTTTCACCAGCATGACGATCTTGGCGTACTGGCTCTCGCTGCTCACCTTGTCCGCCCGCATGCTGATGGCCCCATTCACATCCACGCTGCCGCTGAGCACGGGGTCGCCCACTGTCCGGCTCCGCGCTAAAGGTTCTCCCGTTATCGAAGACTCATCGATTTCCGCTTCCCCCTCCACAATCGTCCCATCGACGGGAATAAGATCACCCGGCCTCACGACGAGCAGATCATTCACCTGGACTTCCTGGACATGGATTTCTTCGAGCTTGTCCCCTCGTTTCCGCCGCGCAAAGCTAGGCGCCCTCTCCAAAAGAGCCGTCAGAGAAGAAGAGGCTCTGCTCAAGCCATAAAACTCGATCGCCTCGCCCCCCGATTGCATCAAGACGACTACAGCCCCTGCAAAGGCCTGGCCCGTCAAGACAGCAGTGATGATGGCCAGCATGGCGATGATGTCCGCGGCGAATTGCCCACGCAGCATCCCCTTCACCGTTTGATACACGATCGGCAGTCCGCCGACGATCAAAGTGGCCAGCCAGATCCAGTGGCTAATGCCAGACCCCGGAACTCCAAAGTAAAACACCGCTCCCGCCAAAATCCCAAGCAGCGCAAAAACCGGGATCGGATACTGTTTGAAAAAGGTCCAAATGCGTTGCAACATCGCACTCCAATATTCAAAACACATCCTGGTTTTTTCACATTTTTTTGGCAATTAAATGAGCCAAAAAGAGAAAATCTCTCCAAAACATTAGTCATGTTCCATTTTAAATATAACCCCAGAGGTGACTATGACGTGTTTACCAACAGAACGTGCTTACCCTCATGTTTATGAGAGCAGCGATCAAACCATAAAAGTGACCTACAATCGAACACCGGATGGTGCTCTTAGAGTCACCATCGAGACCGCCAGATTGTTTCTGCGATCGGTCGAACACACTGAAGAAGATGTCACAGCTTATGCCGGCATGACTAAGAAGAAAAACGTCATGATCTCTTATGCCAGCGGAAAAACAATGTCGAGAGAAGAAATTGAAGCAACAATCAAAAATCGCTGGGCCAAGCGCTGGAATGATAATGACCCCTTTAGCGGCTTTGCCGTCTTCAAAAAGGACACAAAAGAATTCATCGGCCATGTGGCCATTGGACATGGAGATGATCCGGGAGAAGCTCAGCTTGGATTCCTATTTAAGAAAAAGCATTGGAATCAACATTTTGCAACGGAAGCTGTCGGCGCAATCACGAAAGTCTACGCCCCGACAACGCTTAAAGAGGGATATACCGTAGAAGGCAAGCCCGTTGATAACATCACAGCGCTAGCCAGTCCCACAAACATCTATTCCGTGCAACTCTTGCAAAGATTGGGAATGGACATCCTCAGAGACGTCCAAGAATATGGAGGCCCTCGCCTTTTCTTCTCGATTGCTTTAAGCGAAACCCCAACAAAATTATAAAATAACAATACCCCAATGAGGTAGTTATGACTTCTTCACTTGTAACTGTTTCCGGTGCACAGGTCCGTCTTGAAAGCTCGATAGAGACCTTTCATGGAGTCAACGAAGAGCCCCAAGTAGTGCAGCCCTATGCCCAGACAACGCCAGAGGTGATGGCCGGCCAGGTAAGCGCAGTATTCGCTGACCGCCGGGATAATCACATCCTCTATGGTGTTGCAGCAACGGGGTCTACAAAACAGATGATCATTGGTTGCCCCGACGCAGCGGGCAACCGGCCATTATACCTGCGCTATGAGACCAAATCCGTCGCTGCAGTGATCCAAGAATATACGTCCCCCACTCGCTATACCCTGGAGGGCAAAATTCTAGAAATCATCACAACTACTGACCATGCAGTCGTTTGCCCCGTGCAAATCTATAACAGCGTAGGAGCGCAAAATGAACCACGTGAGACCTTTCGCGTAGTTTCTCTTTTGATTTAACTCCATATAAAAGGGCTTTTTCAGAAGCCCTTTTTCTTTTATTTTAAAATAATAATTAACAGTTTAATTAAATTGTTATAAAACTTATAATTAACCTCTAATTAATATGGAGGTTATCCCATGAGCTTAAGACCGGAATCCTATAAAGTTGCCTGTTACAATGTCCTGGCTGACGGTTGGGTGAACCCCTGCAAACCGATGTTTCTAGGCTGTTGGGAAAACCGCAAAGTGGAACTTGTGAACAGGATGTGCAACCTGAACGCCGACTGCCTCTGTTTGCAAGAAGTCGACCGCTTCAACGATCTGGCCCATTTAATGTATCAGCGAGGATATACAGGTTATCGAGTACAAGACAGAGACGTCGCCATCTTCTTTAAAACAGATCGCTTCAAAGTGCTCAAACAAGAAACGCTTCACTATAAAGACCACCTGTGGAGATCCGCCCTCATGCTCAAGCTGCAGCCCGTAGACGGCGCAGCCCCCTTTAACCTGATCAGCACCCACGTCACCTGGCAAAACAAACACGACATCGAAGAAATGCAGCAGCTGCGCACATTCGTGCTCGACCATCAAGAAGATCCCACCATCGTGTGCGGCGATCTGAATGCAACCCCAAGCTCGCAGGCTCTCCAAGCACTCGACATTGAAACTCTGCGCGATCCCCTCAATCATTCCTCTAAAAAAACCTATATCGACGAGAACCGCCGCCTCGATTACATCTTCGTTCCTAAAGGGATCCATGTCCACTCAGCGAATGTCGATGGAAATCCATCCGAATTAAAAACGAAAAGCGAACCCTCCGACCACCTCCCGATCACAGCAGACCTCGTGTTCCCCTCCGGACTCCGCACACAAAACAAACAAGAGCCCCATTCCATCAAACACGCGCTCTTTGAAGCCTTTAACGAAGAAATGAAATTCTCTGAGCACACCCAAGAAGAGTACGAAGAGCTCGCCTCCCTCTTTCACGCTCTTCTCAGCGACGTCGAAAATGATCTAGACGCCCTCTACCAAAAATTAGACAATCCCCTCTTGATCAGCGCAGTCCGCCGCTACGAACGATCCCAACTGCAGGAAATTGCTTTCCTCTTAAAAAAAGAGCAAACAACCCAAGCCCGGTCCCAACTGTCCCAGCTATCCCATCCCATACGCATCCAAGTGCACTTTTGCGCCTATGAGATCGAAAAACGAAACGGCAGGCATATCACCCATCCCAATTTCGGCGAAGCCGCCTTCTATGGCCGCGATGGTGTTGACATCTCCAATTCCATCCGCTTAAAAGCCATCGAGCGCTGCTTGCTCCGCGAAGTGAGCTCGCTCCTCGAGTCCAATCAAGAAGCCAAAGCCCTGGACCTCTTCGAAGGCCTCTCCGCAGACACTCTCCGAAACCCCGTCTACGGAGAGCTGTATTTCGCCGCGCAAAGAAGAGGGATCCCGATCAATCACCCCGATTTTGGCAAAGCCGCCTTCCACCGCATTGAAAATTGCGATGTGCCAAGCGATCTGCGCCTCGAGGCCGTCAAATCCTACCTTTCCAAAACAGGAGTTTAGCCGATTTTGTAGCGCTGCGCATCCTCGGAGCCGCCGGTTGTGTCTCCCGCGCTGTAGGAATGCATGCCCATTCCGGCGAGTTTACCATGATCGACGATCAAGTACTCATTTCGAATAGGACGGCTAGCAAACCAGCATTCGAGGATTTCGCGCACGCCCGCCGCATAACGCGCCTGAGCAGGCAAGCTGGTGCCCGCGATGTGAGGCGTCATGCCATGATGGGGCATGGTCCGCCAGGGATGATCTTTAGGTGCCGGCTGCGGGAACCACACATCGCCCGCATAACCTGCCAAATGGCCGCTCTCAAGGGCTTTAACGATGGCGTCGCGATTGCATATTTTCCCACGCGCCGTGTTGACCAGATAGGAGCCGCGCTTCATTTGCCCGACAAGCTCCTCATCAAACAAGTTCTCCGTTTCAGCATGCAGCGGGCAGTTAATCGTGACCACATCGCAGATGCGGACCATCGATTCGATAGTGGCATGGTGGGTCGCATTCAGCTCTTTCTCGATATTCTTTGGCAGGCGATGTCTGTCGACGTAGTGCAGCTTGACCCCAAAAGGCTTCAGTCTTCTTAGGACCTCCAGACCGATGTGCCCTGAACCAACAGTGCCTACGTCCATCCCTTCCAAGTCGTAGGACCGCTCGACACAATCAGCGATATTCCAACCCTTGTCAATCACCCACTGATAGGAAGGAATGTAGTTTCTCACGAGTCCTAGGATCATCATTAAAACGTGCTCAGACACACTCACGCTATTGCACCAGGAGACTTCGGCCACAGTGATCTCGCTCTCCATCGCAGCTTGCAGGTCGACATGGTCTGAACCAATTCCCGCTGTGATCGCAAGTTTGAGCTTTTTCGCCTTGGCGATCCTCTCTTCTGTCAAGTAAGCAGGCCAGAAAGGTTGGGAAATAACGATGTCGGCATCGGGAAGCTCTTTTTCAAACACGCACTGAGGCCCATCTTTATCCGAAGTGATGATCACCTTGTGGCCAAGGTCTTCCAGAAATTTGCGCAAGCCCAGGCCTCCGGAAACGCAACCCAGGAGCTGTCCCGGTTTGAAATCGATTTTTTGGGGAGTCGGAAGAGTCCGGCCGTCCGGATAACGCTCCAATTTTGGGATCGAGTCCCTCGCGTATGTTTTAGGATATCCGTCTACAGGATCATCATACAAAACGATTAGAATTTTCATCTTCGTCTCCCTATTAAGTTCTTTTTTAGAATGTACAGAATATATTTTAAAAGTCAAATCTGCTAAGAAGAAAAACAAGAGGTCATCCATGAAAATTGTGCCATCGGCAAAAGAGGCCGTCGCCTCCATTACTTCCGGCCAGAGGATTTTTGTCCATGGCGGGGCGGCGACCCCGCACGACTTGCTGCAGGCCCTCGATGAAAGGGCCGGGCAATTAGAGAATGTCGAATTGATCCACATCCATCTCATGGGAAAAGTCCCCTATCGCAAGGAGAGCTTTAAGAAAAGCTTCAAGGTCGCCAATTTATTTGTAGGCGCCAATGTCAGGGATGCATTGGACTATGACAGAGTCGACTACCTCCCCTGCTTCCTCTCTGAAATTCCCAATCTGTTCCGTCAGAAAAAAAGACCGATCGATTGCGCTTTGATCCAAGTCTCACCCCCGGACCACCATGGCTATTGCACATTGGGAACAAGCGTAGACATCGCACGAGCCGCCGTCGACTCGGCGCACACGATCATCGCACAGATCAATCCCCATATGCCCCGCGTCCATGGAGATGGCTTCATCCACGAGAGCAAAATTCATTTTGCGATCAATGTCGATCACCCACTCCCACAGGAAGAGGCCCCACCCCTCACAGACTTAGAGCAGAAAATCGGCCAGCATGTGGCAAGCCTGATCGAAGACGGCGCCGCCCTGCAAATCGGCATCGGAAAAATCCCCAACGCAGTGCTCGGCGCGCTTAAAAACCATAAAAATTTAGGAATTCATTCAGAAGTATGGACCGATTCTCTTCTTCCTCTGATCCAATCCGGCGTTGTAGACAACTCTAAAAAGACAGTCCACCCCGGAAAAACCGTCTCCTCTTTTTTAATCGGCACGCAAAAGCTCTACGACTTTATTCACGACAACCCCTCCGTTGTCCAGCTCGACATCGCCTATGTCAACAACCCCGAGATCATTGCCCGTAACCCACGCGTGACAGCGATCAACTCCGCTGTTGAAATCGATCTCACCGGCCAGGTTTGCGCCGATTCCGTCGGCCCCCATCTCATCTCCGGCGTCGGCGGACAAATGGATTTTATGCGAGGCGCCTCGATTTCTAAAGAAGGCAAATCGATCATCGCCCTCTCCAGCCGCAGCAGCAAAGGCAATGCGCGCATTGTCAGCGTCCTAAAAACAGGAGCCGGAGTGGTGACCACCCGAGCCCACGTCCACCATGTCGTAACCGAATACGGCATTGCCGACCTCTACGGAAAAACCCTGTCCGAACGCGCTAAAGCACTCATTGGCATCGCGCACCCAGATGACCGCGACACCCTAGCCAAGCAATGGCGTCAATTAGTTGCCGTTTAACTCCTCCTCAAGCACAACCGTAGAAAGAGGCGGAAGCGCCATTCTCAAACCCATAGGCTCTCCGCCAGGCCGGCGGAGAACCTCCACCTCTCGATTCTCAAACGCCCCCGTTCCCCCATACTTGGAATCATCCGAGCTAAAAATCACACCCACCTTCTGAATCCGCTCCCCCAAGGGCAATGGCACATCATAAACAGGGTATCCCTTCTCGGAGAAATTGTGGACCACAGCCACCCGCTTGTTCTCTTTTGTCCCCCGATGGTAAGCCACCACCGTGTTTGAACGATGCTCTGCAATCAACTTAAACTCGCGATCTCCCTCCCAAAACTGCGGCCTGCTCAAATAAAGCGCATTGAGATCACTCACACACTCCTGAACCCCACGGTGCATAGGATCCTCTTCAGCAGACCAGTCCACCCCAGGCACATTCTTACGAAACCTCTGGTACCACGACTCATTTTGAACCACCTCGTCGCCCATGTTCAGCATATGCCCACAGCTCGGAGCAAACGCCTGCCAAGCGAAAAAGTTCCTCAAATTGGCAAACTTCTCCTCCTCCTTCTGCACATGGGACACACACTGCAAAAGCACCTTCCCATTATTGCTCTCTCCCGAGTCGGTATCGTCATGCGAATGCGTCAGGATCACCCTCTCCCCTCGCTGCACCGAATTTAAAAAATTCATCACCTTGTGCCAATGCCCGTGCCTCTCCTGATAAGGCGTCCGCATAAAATTGCGGGAATCATGGCTCCAGCCAATGTTCCATTTCATATCAAAACCAAGTCCCCCATCCTTCGTCGGCCTCGTGACATTAGGAAACCCCTCCGTCTCCTCCGCAATCGTCATCACCCCCGGATAACAAGCCCGTACCGTGTCATTGAGCTCCTTCAGAAAAGAAATCCCCTCCGGAATCTCCTTTCCCCCTCTGCGCACCAATTGACTGATCGCATCATACCGAATCCCATCCACATGTAGCTGATCCAGGAAATACAAAGCGCTCGCAAACATCAAACGCCGCGTCTCTTCCTTCCCGTAATCCAAATACAACGTCCCCCATGGCGCAGCCTCCCCCGCGAACAAATTCGTCCCGTCAAACTCATGCATCGACACTGAGTAATTATTCCCCTGCGCATAGTGTTGAAAATGCGTCGGAATCCAATCGATGATCACCCCTATCCCATTTTGATGAAGCTGATCCACCAAATATTTAAAATCGTCGCAACTCCCACACCCCCGATAAGGCGCAAAGAAATTCGCCACCTGATAGCCCCGCCCCAGTCTAAAATAATGCTCCAACAGCCCAAAAGCCTCGACATGCGTAAATCCCATCTTTTGACAATAAGCAACTAGCTCCGGCGCCATCTCCCTAAAATTCATAGGCTGATGCACACCGCTCTTCCACGACTTCAAGTGCACCTCATAAATCGACAATGGCGCCCTCATGGGATCCCCCTGCGCCCTCCGCTCCATCCAATCCCCGTCATTCCATTCATACTTCCCAAAATCCACCACCACAGACTGCACCTGCCCCGTTTCCCGCACATTCACCGTCGAAAAGCTAAATGGGTCCGTCCGCAGCATCACCTTTCCCTGGCAATCCTCCACGCAATAAAGGTAAGTCCTCCCCGGCCTCGCATGCCTCGTCCCAACCTCCCACTCCCCTTCTGCATTCCTCTTCATCGCAAGCCGATGCTCTTCCCTCCCAAACGCCGTCAGAACAACCGAGACATTCCTCGCATTCGGCGCATACACCCGAAACGTCGTCTCCCCATCCCGATACTGAGCTCCCCTGCTCTCATAGAGTTTAGGATGCTCGCCCACTCGCCACGACGTTTGCTGCAGTGTCGTTGCGCTGCTCGATGAAATAGGACTGCCTTGAGTCTGAAAATAGGGATTCTGCACGTGCTGACTAGAAACTTTGAATGCCATAGCCTTACCTCAAATATATTTTGATGGTTATATTATAATAGAAAAATATATTTAATTCATTTTTTTAAATTATGATAAATTAAAAATTTAAATAAAATAAAACAGTGATATACTTCGTCTTTTTGATATTCCTCTCGGTATCGGAGCCTTCATGACGACTTTTGAAAATGCTGTAACTGTGACTGACTACGATGCATTACTGGCAGAATTATGGAATCAACACGAAGATAGAGTCGATTTTAAAGAGCCCTTTCGTCTGGACTTAGCCCCTAAAAAGCAGGTATGCGGTCTCGTAAAAGACATTCTAGCAATGTCAAACCGAGAAGGAGGGGGATTCATCATCATAGGAAAAAAGGACGTCACAGGCGAAGCGGTTAACTGCGATGAAGAAGTACTTCGGTCCTTCGATAACACCAAAGTGCATGACAAAGTGAAGTCATATGGCAAACCCGAACCTACATTCAGCGTCTATTCAGGATTGTCTCCAGACGGTACCCAGGCTATTATTATCCACGTCAAAGAGTTTACCGAAGTACCGGTCATCTGCTCACAGAGTGCACATTTTGAAGGAGATCGTCTTCCATTTCTTAGAGAAGGCGCAGTGTACATTAGAAGCAAAACAGGGAGCGCTCGCACTTGCGAGATTTCTTCCGAGCAAGATATGCGTGACTTGATTGACCGCGCGGTTCTTAAAGGGAGAAAAAAGCTTACCTCTGCTATTGATGACTTGATTAATAGGTATGTACAGGGCGAAGTAAACGATCCGTTGGCAAAAAGGGAATTTCTTCAAAATTGGAAGAAAGAACAAGACCTAATTTACAAAAAACTTGAAACGTTGCCAAAGTTGTCTGATCCGATCCTCCAAATTATCATTCACCCCATACAATATGAAAAAGATCTATTCGACACTAAAACCCTTCAAAGTAAGCTAAGCAGATCGTGTTTTTTTCATCGCGGCTGGTCCTTTCCTTGTCCTGATTTTGAAGTCAGAAAAGAATCATACACTCTCAGTGATGGATGCCTTGTCCATGCGTCTAGCAAACGCTTTAGCGATGGAGAACTCCACTCTGTTTTCGGACTGGACACCTCAGGCTTGGCCGTCTATCAGGAGGAGTTAACATCCGCTTACGACTCGAATAGATCCAGGAAGCCATTTTTGATTTTACAGACGTTTTTGACTGTTTACCGAGCGGTGGGCTTCTTAGCGAAATTCTTCGATTTTATGCCTAAGATCAGCCAGTTCAAAATTAAATTATTGATCTCGAATACTTATCAACGACTTCCCTGTACTCATGTTTATCTACCCCTAGACCAACCTGTGCCTTTTTTTAAAGCATCTGAAATCGCAGCTCCTAAAATTTCATTTGAAATCGAATTAAGCCGTGAAGAAGCATCGTCCAATCCAGTGGAAGCAACCTTGAAAATAGCCAAGAAAATTGTTGAATTTACAAATGCTCAGATATTCGATGAGCAACTCACGGCAGAAATCGAAAAAATCGCCAATCCGAACTAACCCGCCTCCCCTTACTCCGCGGTGCAAAAACGGTGCAGTGACTTGCCCATTGCACCGGCACTAACCAGCAAATGCCGGCGTACCTTTTAGTAAATATGACGTTATAATCATGCTGGTTTAGGTTGAATGACGCTGATCATAAGCGAGCTCTCTCTCCCTCATAGCCTGCTGGTTGGGTTTCAAGTCCAGCTTGTCCCACTTTTTTGATATGAAGCTTCAGGGAAGCCAGCCCCTCTTCATTGCCCCCAGATTTCCCGATAGAGGCGCCCAAAGGAATCATATTCAATCGTTTTGCATGAGCCATTGGGCAACGTGAGATGAGTCAATTGGTTAAGGGAATTGTATTCATAAGCGCTAATCCCGCCTTCCCCATCGGTTACCTCTTTTAGGTTGTGCTGGCTGTCATAGCTATAAGAAGTCGTAAAACCTCTGGGGTCTAAGATCAGCTTCAGATCCCCTCCATCGTCATAAGTAAAATGAGTCGTACCTGCGGCAGTTCGAATTGCTTTAATTCGATTAGTCTCATCATAATCATAACTCCTCTGGATACTGAACCCATCAGAGATTTCCAAAACATTCCCTTTTTCATCCACTTTACGCTCAAACACATACCCAGTGGGGTAGATAATCTCTTTTAGCTGACCGTTTTTATGGTAGGTAAAAGAAGTCTGTGCTTCTTTGACATTCCTACGGCTTGTCAACTGCCCTGTTTCTGCATCATAACAAAAATATACTGCATATTGCCCATCAACGCGGAATCCACTATAGTCAGACGCAAAGCAGTCGTTTTTATCAGTCTTCAAAGAGGCTTTTAAAAAGGTTCGGTCAAGCCGATTTTTCCTGTCATACATGTTTACAATCGCTCTGCCATTTGGTTCTTTCTGTGCAATCAGATTTCCATCTAAATCATAAAAAAATCTCCACTCAGCTCCGACAGGGTTTTTCAGGTAGAGCAGATTTCCAAGAGGATCATAACGGCATTTTGTAATGCCCCCCTTGGGATCTGTGACTTTGGTGGGAAAATGGATGTCATCTTGCTCATAGGCAAATTCCCAGTTGAGCCCCGAGGAGTCTTCTTGATGGATCAGCCGATTTCTATCATCAAATTGCAAAATAGATTCTCTCCCAAGGCTATCGGTAGTTTTCATCGTCTTCTTCTCCAAAGAAAAGTCGGATTGATAGCTTATGGATCCTTCCCTCACTGCAGTAGCGCGATTATAGTCGTCATATTCAGCTGCAAAAAGAACACTGTCCAAATGATCAGTCACTTTATTGAGGCGTTTATCCGGATCGTATGAGTAATGCACATGGATTTTATGAACATCTCCAACAGCAGCGAGTTGTCCGTTGCTATGGTAGGCATATTGCACAATGCTGTTGCCAGGCCCCAATGCTTTGACCATACGATCGCCTTCATATTCAAGCAGTATTGCTGACCCATTCTGGTGGCGAATAGCGGCCAGATGATGATCCCGGAACTGGTATTCAGTAACAATACCTTCTGCATCCAATATTTTTAAAAGCCTGCCTTGGCTATCAAAATCCATATGGCCAACATGAGGAATGAACAAAGTAAAGGTACCGTTGAGATTATCCTGCAGGAAATTGGAGTTGATAGAGCCTTTTAAGATCGGAAGTTCGTTATTACTTAACATGCAAAGCTGATAAAAATCTTCTCCTTCCGGCGTTCTAACGAGGATCATCGGATAGCTGATGCATTCTTGTCCATTTTCTGCAGTCGCTCGAATTTTTTCAGTAGGCAGTTCCAATTCATAAGGAATCATTCTCCATCCCTGACCAAATGGGGATTCTTTCTCGGAAAAAGAATTATAGATGCGCTGCAGGGATAACTTTTGGCTGCCGGGAACAGAAAAACTCATATCGGTATAGAATTTTTTCACATTTCCTGGCTTTTTCGTCCGATGGATACTCTGTGCGACTGCAATGAGGGTCTCTTGATTAGTTGGAGAATTAAAAGACCAGCAGAAATCGTTTTCTGAAGGCCTGGATGTTAATGCCGAATAGGCAAATTCATTAGCGGCTGGGTGCTTATAAGTAGCGAAATTCTGATTATTTAGCCTGTAAACAACGCCTCCGGATATCGGTATAGTATAGGTATAGTCAACTTCTACTTTTTTCTTGTGTTTGTGCCCTGGTACATGCCGTCTTTCAATTTGTCTGGATGTCCATTGATAAGTGGTTTCTATGGGCGCTACGTAATTGGGAGTTTCTTCCCATTTAGGTTGATAATTCGCAAAAAAGGAGGTATCGAAGGGAATATTGTTTTCTCTAAGCCATTTAACAATAGCGGTGATTTTCCCTAAATTTTTGAGTTTTTCCAGGATGGGCAATTGCTTTGCAAAATCATCATAGTATGTCGTGAAGTTCTCTGCAAATTCACGGGAAGCAGGATGATCCGTTGGTGAGCCTTTAAGCAGAGCTTCCGTCATGACTTTCATGCGTACGTCACTAAAAACCATTCCCTTGTGATCTTCGGCTTCTACCAATGTGATTTGACTGGGTATGAACCAAAAACGGATAAGATCTAATTGGCCTCCAGTCCATTGGTGGGCTGCGAGCCTATTAAGGATATTTGAATAGCCAGGTACATTAAGATTAAAGGGTAGTCCTGTTATATTATTTTTGCCGAGAGCAAGACATTTTAGAAGATAATCAGCTTCAAATATAGCTTGCCCAAATGCAGTGTTGGCAGTGGCCCCATCATAGCGAACTTTCACTTGCCCAGGAGAACCTGTAGAAAAATCCATGGATATTCCTGGATCTTGTGGGGGTGTTCCAATGCCATATACGGACTTAATTGCGACTGCCAAATCATCGAGATCCACGGGCGGTAAATGGCGATCCTGAGGACCAAAGAGGATGATTTGTCCTGTAGCAGGATCAAAGGCAGCTCCAGTAATATCTGCAATGCTTAATTGGAGTTCTGCTGTTTTAGCCAAGCTCACGCCTCCAAAGTCTAAAGGGAACAAAGAGCTCATGCCTAATGAAGGCTTAATCGTTGCTTCTAAGTGACCTGCATTGTCGTGTTGACCAATCCACCTGTGTAATTTTGTCGGTTGAGATATGCCGATGAAATCCTTAAAACTAGGATGCCCAACTTCGCAAACATCGAGAACTTTGGCGACCATATCAATACAGTTATTCTTCAATAAATGATATTCTCCTGGATTTTCGAGAATTTCAGCGACTAGAAGTGCTTGCTCTGTTGAAATTTCGAATTTAACTGATGCCGTCCTCTCGGTTGCTCGACCTGAATCATCCTGAGGGCCGCCAAAATAATTTCCCCGACATATACTTGAGCCATCTTTGTCTTTAAGCTCGCTCCATCCATGTCCAAAATCACCCCAGTCCCAATCGTTAGGAAAGTCAGCAAAAACCGTTAACTCTTCCAGTCCCAGTGGATCAATGAAATTAACTGGATTATTATTTACGTAGAGATAGGAGTTAAGAGTCGAAGGGCGATTTAGTCTACCAGGAAGGGGGTCTTTAGAAATGAATCGACCGATTTCTGGATCATAGTAACGATTTCTTAAAAAAATGAGGCCAGTTTCCTCATCAAATTGCTCTCCAGAGTATTTGTAAACATTCGGAATATTTTGCTCTTCTGAAAGAAAGTAGCCGAATGCATCATAATCATAACTATTTAATACTTTCCCTGAAGCATTCACCAATGCGGTAACATTTTTACTGCTATCGTAGAGGTAAAACTGCGTTTTTCCTTCAGCTGATTGACTGATCCTTGAACCTCCGTAAACATAATGAATCTTCTTTTCTCCTTTCCACCAATTCCCTTGTATTCGCTTGAGAAGGACTTGGCTAATTGGGGCTATAAGATCGTTGATATATTCTGTGCGTATTCCATTGACAGTTTTAGAAATCCGATTGCCGCTCCCATCGTACTCAAAAATAACGTTACTTGATTCATCCGAATAGGCAGTAAGACGATTATTGACATCATAAGTATAGATAGCCTTACGTCCAGATGAGGATTTCTCGATTAAATTGCCCGACAAATCATAGACAAAAACAGTATTGCCCGCTTTGATTAGCCGATTTTCATCACTTTCATACTCATACGTTATTGTCCCCTTCGGCGTTGTTACGCTGCTTCGATTTCCTGCCCCATCATATGTAAACTCTTCAAAGAATCCATCTGAGTATTCTGCTCTTGTGAGTCTATTGAGTCTATCGTAGGTGTAAGTGATGGTTGAATTTTCTTGGGGGGTGATTTTTTCAATTTTGGTTCGATTCCCATTTTCGTCATAGGTATAGCGAAATTCTTCTATCAAGCTTCCATCAGATTTCTTATGAGTAACATTCGATGTTTTTCGTGTTTTATGGTATTGGTAATCCGTTGTCACTCCATTTGGGAGAATTTTCTTTTTTAATGTGTTGCTTAACTCATCGTATTCAAACTTCGTAATCCCTGAGAAATCTTTAATTGCCTCTAATCGATTAGAAAGATCATAGGCATACTCGACCTCATAATCATCGGGATAGATCAGCTTTATGAGATTACCCACTAAGTCATAGCGATAAGAAACAGATTGCCCATCAGGAAAGGTGACCTTGTTGATCCGTCCAAACTCATCTGGTTCGAATGACGTTATCCCATGATGATCTTCCATTTTTATCCGGACGCCACTCAAATCGTAGGAATATTTGACATTTTTACCGTCTTGGAAGTCAATTTTTTCTACTCTATTTAAACAGTCATAGTGATATTGGGTGATAAATCCTCTTGGATCCGTGATTTTTTCTAAATTCCCATATCGGTCATAAGAATACGACTTCACTGAGACGGCATTGGAGATGCATGGAGCTAGAACAGAGAATGCCCATAGAAAGATGGGTATGTGCCTATTAAACTTATAAAATGGAAATGTCTTTACCATATTTTGGCTTCACTGTTGGACTTATTTTGCATAGAGTGTTGCCCATTCCACTGAAACCTGAGGCAGATCAGAACCATCTCCTAGAATTGCGCTGCCTACAGGAATAATCCATACATCAGATTCTTTCATATGAGGCCTCAACCCAATCACAGAAACTTCAACATTTCTGCGGCCAGCAATACATCTCAAAGTTCCAAAGACTTGCTTATTGCCAGTATTTTTAGCTAAAATCACAATAAAACTATTCTTGTGTTTATTTAACGTGGCAAAGCTTAGTTGTTGTGGGGAAAATTGCTCATTTTTTAAAAAAAAATTTCCAGCCTGGACAATTTGCTCATCAGTTAAGACATACCCTCTAAGCTGAGTATACTTGCCATATGCTGTGTTATAGAAAAAAAATGAGGGATAAAAATTGGCAATAAGGTAAATCCCAAAAATTAAAATGAGCACTCCAATTGAGCCCCATAGAATTTTAAAACGGCGCACATTGTCTCCTTAATTTAAAACTAAATGGTGAATATAAAAATCAGATTTAAATCGTCATCTTTAGAGGACAACTCATTATTGAATCTAATGTTTAATATATTGTTTTTCATTCCGACTCCTCCTCATCTTCTATCTCTTCATAGTATTTCTCGAGAGACTCAACAGAAATAGGCCAAAAGGAAGTTTCAGAGAGCCAACTACTTTCACTCCTCAACAAATCTTGTTTTTCTCTGGATTCCTTGATCGCCTTGTCGAGGTCGACGATTAAGTTACCCTCTTTAACTCGGATACCAGGAAGCATAAGGGGCAGCTTCTCTTTTGGATCCCAATCGTCCGTATAAAAAGATGGAGGTGCGGTAAGTTCTATCCAACCGGGTAATGTGAGTTCTATCCAATCAGAATAAACGGCAGGGGATTCAGGTGAAGGCGCCTCTTCAGCGATCGATTGATAAAAAATTGAGGTCGAACAGAGCATTAAAAATAAGTATTTCATCTTGCCATTACTATTGATAATGGCAAAATTTAATCCCTGGCTATTTTTTTTACCAAAGATAATTTTCACATACACGGTTTCGGGAGAGGTTTTCCTGGAAGAAGACAGAGTAATGCTTGGTGTGGAGAATTTTAACGATCACTCTCAATTTGGGCCCGCCTGAGCCCCCACCTCGAGAGGATCATAGGAAAGAGTGATTTCTCCAACGCGGGGAACCATGAGCTTCGCAATATTCCCATTGACAGCGTAATCTAACGATTTCTGAGTATATTCTGCTGAGAATCCAAAAATGGTGAAGAGGAGAAAGAAACAAACGAGATTTTTTTTCCAGAATCGTGTCATAATCCCCTTCAGTTTTGCAAGAAGACATCAATGTTATATGAATTAAAATTTAATTACAATGCTGAAAGCTGATAAAAAGCGTGAGTTTTGGATGAGCATTTCTTTGGAAAGGCATTTTTACTTCTCTGCGTATTCGGCTGAGAAGCAAAAAATAGAGGTGGGGAGCAAGAAACTCCAAGAGAACTTTTTCATTTTGGACACTATATCGTATACAGGCTCTTCCATTCGCAGCTAATGATAGGGATCTTATTATCATTGGGAATAATTCCACTGTATATGGGAAGAACAGAATCGTAGTAAGATTTCATATAGCCTGGCATCATCATTATTTCAATTGATATGGGACCACCCCGATTTGAAATCTTACAGTTTATAGTGCCAAAAGACCTGTAATCCCCAAAATTTTTGCAACGAACTAAAAGAAAAATCTCTCGACCATGGAGCTCTTTATTCGTTTTTTGAGTAACCTCCCCATTTTCCTCGCTAAATAGCTTTGCAACTTGATCTTTCGTAACTAAATATGCTTTTACTTCAATATTTTTTGCGTATTTCATATCAGAAAGATAAGCGCTCGAAGCAGGATCTAAATCGTCAGCTCTTGAAGAAGAACAAAAAAAACAGCTACAGAATAAACACAGTACATTTTTCCAGAATCGCGACATACAGGCTCCTTTCGATCTTGCAAGAAGAGGTCAATGCTATATGAATTAAAATTCGTTCGCAATATGACTTTTTTTATTTTTGGGTATTGGTTTAATTTCGTACAGCACGACTGCAATTTTGCCGGTTTCTCCTGTGGAAGAATCAGCTGCGTAGGATAAAATGCACGAAATTAAACCAATATCCTTTAGTACCACTGTTGCCCTTTGATAAAAAAGAAGGCGACCGCCACGCTTGCTAAATTGGCAAGCCAGACTCCAAACCATATTTTCCTGGAAGGTGGTCTATCCAATTGGTGCTTCCGGTAATACTTTTCTGAATAGAAAAAGCGAAAAGCCAAATACTCTATACCAGCTGTTGCCAGAACAATCCCATGGTAGGTAAATATCCATCCAGATGCACCAAACGTTCCGCTTTTATCTATCAATTCTCCAAGGAGATCGTGCGGAATTATAACATAGAAGCTTACTATGGGGTTGATGAAGTATCCGACTACGAAGGAGACAGCATTGACTGCAGCCGTCATTCCTAAACTCCTGATCCAACCCGCTGCTGATACCCACCTTATAAAGGGCCATTCAATCAGGAGCCCAAGGATAACAGCCCACACAGAGATCAAGCCAGATTCTACAAAAAGACCAGGCCACATGAGATTTGCAAGAATGGGAGTGAAAACCATAGTCATTGTTGACCCTTCTATAGGTCGATAATTCATGAAGCGGATCACATTAAGTCTTTTCTGATTTTTTTGCTAGCCATTGAAATCGATCTCAGCAATTAAGAGTCTGAATTTTCCCGAGGGGAAAATTCAGAAAAATCCAAAATTCTTCTCGCTACGAGGGGAAATTTAAAAGTCTTACCCTCAGCCCAGGGGCAGTGCCCCTGGGCTGAGCTTCAGATGCATAGACATGCACTTTCTAGAGGAAAAATCGAACGGGAGCTGAAGCCTTCATTCCCAAAAATCCTCATAAACCATAGCGCCGTCGGCATTGTTGACATCGACGATGCTCATCTGCGGGATGTCGAGCTCTTTCATGAAGCCGAGGACGAGCAGTGCATTGGAAACTTCGACAGAGGCGAACTCGGTGCCGCCGAGGTCTTCGTCGGTCTTGCCGATGAGGCTGGTGATGGTGGAGGCAAGGTCATCAATGGTGAATGGGTTTTTACCGGCCATTAAAGGAGCGATGCCGTTGCTGAAGGCGCTGCCAACACCGACAATTTGGGTGGTGGGCTGTTGGATCTTTTCTTTGTAGACCTGATCGATTTTTGCGAAGAGGGAGCGGGCGTGGGCTTCTGCGAGGCTGGCGTGTTCGGAAGAGAATGGGTTGGGGCTTTTGTGCTGTTTGAGATCGCGGGACTGGATCGATTCGATGATGAAATCTCGGAAAGCCCTGGATCCTTCATGGCTCGCGTCGATGAGGTAGAAGCCCTCTGGCGTTGTTCCACTGATCTGCGTGCTGCTGCCGATATCCCATACGATGAGGTCTTCAGGTTCGACGTCCATCTTGGCTTGGGCTGCCTGAAAGGCCAGTTTGCCTTCTAACTCTTGGTCGAGGAGATGGACCTTGAGGCCGGTCTTTGCATGGATGCGGTCGGCAAATTGCTCTCCATTGGGTGCGGTGCGGAAGATGGAGGCCCCAACGATCGCAATGCCGTCTGTTTGGTAGGATTTTGCGGCGGCGATGGCGTCTTCGATGGCAGAGAGGCCGTGATGCATAGCTTCGGGGCTGATTTCGTAGGTTCGGGGATAATTTTCCTGGAAAAAGACGACGTAGCGCTTTGTGTGGAGAATTTTGACGATCTTATTTGTCGTGGGATCAACTTCAGCCACTCGCAATTTGGGCCCGCTTGAGCCAATATCAATTGCTGCGCGGATGGCATGGGTATTTTGGGCAGCTAGAGGAGTGCAGATGGTTAACATAAGTAGTAATAAGCGCATAGGTTTTTAAGTTTGCTTTCAAGGCAAATTATATTGGAGTTTATGGGAGCAGAATGTCAATGAGAATTCGAGCAAAGCCTTGTCGAATATTTTTTTGTTTGTTAAACGGAGGTTGGGTTGTTAGGCAAATGAATCTCAACGGATAGGAGTTTTATGAACAAAGAAGATCATGAAAAGTTTATGCGCAGGGCCATTGAATTGAGCGAAATGGCTTCCATGAAATTGAAAAGCGGCGGTGTGTTTGGCGCGGTGGTTGTCAAAGATGGGAAAATTCTTGCCGAGGGGTATAACCGGGTTGTAAAGGACTGCGATGCCACTTGCCATGCGGAGATCGATGCAATTCGAAATGCGGGAAAGAAGTTGAACAATCCCCTGTTGGATGGTTGCATTCTTTACACGAGCGCATACTGCTGTCCGATGTGCCTTTGCGCGGCTTATTGGGCGCATATCTCTAAGATTTACTACGGCGCTACAGTAGAAGACTCGATGAAGTACGGCGATTTCAAGGACTTGGACTATTTTAAAGAGATCTGCAAAGACACAAAAGATCGCAAAATCCCGATGGTTGAGTTCATGCGCGAAGAAGCGGTTGAAGTTTGGAAGAAGTTCTCAAAAATGCCCGACCGCGCGAGATACTAACCTGCGTTTGGGTTTATTTCATCAAGGTTAAATCAATATGCCAACTTCAGTCATTATTACAATGAAGGTGCGGCCGGAAACATTGCAATCTTACGCTGTATGGCGTGAGAAAATGGATTCGGCTGTGGCCTCTTTTCCGGGGTTTGTCAGCATGGAGATCTTTCCTCCGAGTGCTGGGAACATGGAATGGACGATTATCCAGCGCTTTATCTCGGAAAAAGATGTGGAGGCGTGGGGCAATTCGCCTGTGCGCAGGAGTTTGCTTGAGGAAGTCAGGCCGATGCTGGCTGAGGACATCAAGGTGGTCAAGCCTTCCGATACTATGGCGAAGGAGAATGTCACAGAGGTGTTTGTCACGAAGGTGAGCCCCAAGATGCGGGAGGCTTACAGCGCGTGGGCCACAAAGGTGCAGCGGATTGAGTCCACATTCCCCGGATACCAGGGGGTGTATGTTCAGGCTCCGCCTCCGTCTGATCCTCATGGGGGTTGGATCACGATGCTGCGATTTGATACTCCTGAGCACCTCAACAATTGGCTTCAGTCGAAGGAACGGAAGCAGATTTTGAAGGAAGCGGAATCGATGGTGGAAGAGCTGCAAAGCCATCAGGTGGTGAGTCCTTTTGCGGGGTGGTTTGCCAATTTTGCAAAAACTGCGGGGGAAGCTCCTCCTGTGTGGAAACAGACGATGCTGGTTTTGCTGGTGCTGTTTCCGATCGTCATGCTTGAGATGAAGTTTTTAGTGCCGCTGATAAAAAACCTTAATCCGTCTGTAGGGACGTTTATCGGAAATGCGATCAGCGTTTCTTTGGTATCCTGGCCGATGATGGGTCTGGCGATCCGCCTTTTGGGCTGGTGGCTGAATCCAAATCCGGATCATAAGTTTCGGGCGAACGCGCTTGGGCTTTTAGCTCTTGCGGGTTTGTATCTATTGGAAATCGTTTGTCTTTGGAGTTTACTTTAACGCGGGTTTTGGAGAACCACCCTGCAGAAAGGTCTAGATTTCGGATGGTTTTTGCATCAAAATTGACGAAGATGACGTCGAAGACGCCGTCTTCGAGGCAATTTTGGTGCAAAAAACGCCGAAAGATAGGCCTTTCTGCAGAGGTGCTTATCCAAAATGCGCGTTATTTAGAAGAGAGCGATTATGCGTGCGATGCCGGTCCATGTTTGGGGCAGGTGTTTGGAGGCCCCGGGTGTGGGGATGTAGGTGATCGCGGGCTGGAAGTAGGTGGCGTAAAAGAGATGGGCCTGATAGTAGGCCTGGAACATTAGTTCGCTGGATCTGTTGAACGATCTGGGGTTGAGCCAGGCCCAGGCCATACCGACACCCATAGAGTCGAGAGGGCGGGTCAGAGCGAAGGCGGTGAGGCCGAGGCCGACAAATTGGTTCATGGGCAGAGTTTTGGAATTGTTAATGCCGAGTTGGAAAAATCCGGAGATGCCGCTGTTATCTCTGCCGGGATGGCGCAGCCAAAGTCTTTGTGATCCGAAGGCGTAGATGCCTTGGGTCCCGTGCTCGGTTTTGGTGGGGATGGATAATTTGCCGGTCTGGTCCCAGCCTCCGATGGCGGCGAACCCGGGCATCTTATGGGCTCCCAATTGCCAGGAGTAGCCGGCTTCCGAGATGTAGAGATAATACCCGTCAAAATGGGGGCCTCTAAGGCCTGTCTGTTTGCCTCTGGCCAAATTGCCGTCGTAGGCGCCGGCGGAAAGATAAAAGCTATTTGTCGGCGAGAAGGTCGCGACGATTCCATAGGCGGAGTTGTAGTAGCCGGGCAGGATGCCGAGCATGCTCGAGTTGACGAAGATCGGGGTATAGAGAAGTCCGCTGACTGAGGGGATGGCGAGAGTTTGATCTTGGACGGGAATGGGCCTGAGGACGTTGTTGAAATCAAAGCTGGGGACCATTTTTCCGATGCGGAATACCAGCTTGTCGTGAAAGAGGGACTGCCGGTACCAGAGCTGGTAGAGTTCGGAGCGGCCCAATGGACTGGGCCCGGGAAGAGAGTCGTAGCCCTGGACGGAGCCGGCATAGAAATTAGTGTTCATTCCGTTGAATTGCAAAAATTCAGCGCCAAAAAGTCCGCCTTTCCATGGAGACATTTTTTCGGTGTCGAGAGTAAGGCTGAGGATCAGCAGATCGTTGCCGGAGAGGGTCTTCTTGTGATGTTTGATCCCGCCGGTAAGGATCACATCTCCATCCCCTACCCAAAGCCCGCCGAACCGGACCGGGTACCGGTCTTTGATTCCCATCAAACGCCCTAAGCCGCCTGTTCCCGTAAAGATATTTACAGCGCCGGGGTTTGAGCTGATGCCCAGGCCTGCAGGATGGAGGGAGGCCGGTTGTTCATTGCGAGGCTGTTCTGGAATCGCCGAGTCGGCATAGGAGATCGATGCGGAGAGGAGGGTCAGACAGAATAAACGGCGAAATAGATTTTTGTTCATTGGTTAACAAAAATACTTGGGAGAGGGAATATGCTCAACGCAAAATTTTACGATTTGTCAAATTTGGACAGACCGAGTTACTAGTGGTCCGTAACAAAAGTTTTTAAAGAAATTTGCGCCCAGATTTTAGTGCAGATCGCGGCCCGAAAAACCAGACATACATGGCCATGTAGGCAGGTTTTTCGGGGGCGCGAGATGCGGTAAAAGATGGGTCAAATTTCTTAAAAACTTTTGTTACGGACCACTAGTACTCTGTAAAGAGAAGTTTTTGCTGTTTGGGCTGCGTCAAAACCCCGGGGTTCGAAGATCGTAAAAGGGGGTTGTATTGCATTAATACTACCCCCTTTTACGATCTTCGAACCGCGGAGCTTTCACGCTAGCCGAAACAGTAAAAACTTACTTTACAGAGTACTAGGAGTTTTTAAGCTAAGAGAAAACGGTTGATATGCCCATTTTGATCATTGGTAGTGTATGGGGTATTCAGTTCGTAAACAACTCCTGCCTAAAGGCAGAAGCTTTATGGTCAGCTCCTCGCTGCCACCTGCGTGCGGTTTACTGCGCACGTTGTGCTCCCTAAAGAGAGCGCAAACCTACAGAGATTGCGACTTGCATTCAAGTCACTGTGCTGTTGGTTTCCACAAGAACATTTAAATGTGTGTCTTTCACGGACACCCAATGCACCACAACAGGAGCATGTTTGACTGCTATAAGCCGGATTGACAAAAGCAATGCGAATGCCGATTGCCTCTGCTTTATACTGAATAAACGTCTGGAGCTGAGCAAAGGTCCAACGGTGCAGCCGTGTTCTGATTCTTTTTCCGCCCTTAATCCGTTTGCGAATGTTGGTCAGATTTTCCAGTACAATCACTCCAGCATCTTGTCTTATAGCCTCTTTAACGATTTGTTTGCTCACTTCGTGGTTAATCTGTTTCATCCGGCGCATCTCTCTACCAGAGATTTTCTTCTGCAATTGCTTTGCAGATTGAGAACTGGTCGACTGGAGCGTACGCCGTTTGGCAAGAAATTGATCTCGTTCATGGCGGATTGCCACCGCCGTAAATTTGTCCGCTGCTGATTGCTGCGAGATTGTTTTCTCCAAGGTCAACCCCAAGAACTGCTGTGTTTTCGGTAAGGAGTGGGTCAGGAAAATCCAGGACAAGGTTAAAATACCAGTGTCCTTTTTTAAAGATCAGTTCTGCCTCTTTTGGCTCTCCTTGAGAAAAATAGCTTTGTTGAAAGCTTCCCAACCGCATCCTAACAGTTATCCTGCCTTCCAATGTGTACAAAGAAAGGCGATCTCCTTTAATCGAATAGGTGCGTTTATCGAAATGGACGCTGCCATTTTTGTGAAATTGGATTTGAGGTACTATCTCATCTTTAACGATATTGCGATTTTTATAAGCCTTGCAGACAGCGAAGATGGCGTTGCATACCATTTGCGAACCAAGCGAAGAACTTGCTCGGATTTTAGAATAGCTCAAATGGTGCAGAGCGACTCGATTCCAGCATCGGTGTTCCATTACAGGCTGAGTGAGCTCGTTGCACACGGAAAGAAATGCTTCTCTCAAGGCAAGCAGTTTTTTGCTTTCCTCTTTAATCGTTTCAAGTCTTATGCTTATCGTACGTTTCATAAGTAAAAAGGATGCACCACAATAATTTTATTTTCAAACTTAAAAAGGGAGCACGCTTCCTCCCCGACCTAAAGGACGGGGTATCCGCGTGTCGAATTAGATGAAATTTGAAAGAGGAGTCAAAAAGAATTTCTCAATAGGTATGCCCTGATCCCCGACTAAAAGAATGCGGTCGGGCTTGAATTTGCTGATAAAAAGATCGATTCCTGTTTGGTTGATGAACTCTTGCCCACTTTTAACCTCGATTGCTGTAATAAAATCTCCTTTCCGAAGAACAAAATCGACTTCTTTATCTCCCTCACGCCAATAAAAAAGCTCTATTTGCGTACCCCGAATGCTATTTAAAAGGTATGCTCCAACAGCAGATTCAATAAGCCTTCCCCAGAAGACTCGGTCTTCACGGGCCTGTTTAAAAGTTTTACCCGATTGCGCAGACATTAAGGCTGTATTATATACAGAAAATTTTGGACTGGATCCCTTTTGTCTCACCAGCTGTTTTGCGAATTTCTGTATTCCACCCAGTAAACCTGCGCCTGACAATAATTCGAGATAGTGAGCCAATGTTGTTGTATTTCCGGCATCTTGCAGCTCTCCCAACATTTTAGAATAAGAAAGAATCTGGCCTGAATAGGCACAACCCAGCTGAAATAATCGTCGAAGCAAAGCCGGCTTATTAACTTGGGTCATTAAAAAGAATATCGCGCGAAATGGTCGTCTCAATTAAGGATTCATTAATATAATTTCCCCATCGAGAAGGGTCATTTTCATCGGCTAATGATGCTGCTCCCGGATAGCCGCCAAAATAAAGATACCGATCTAAATTCCAATTAAAGTGTTCATGCATTTCTCCAAATGACCAGTGCGTAATAGGAATACTCTCAAAACGTCCTGCCAAGCTTTCTGAAAGCCCTTTTTGCATTAACCAGGGAGAAGAGCCCAGGATTACCACAGATAAGTTAATTTTGTTGCGAGTGTCATGGTCCCAAAGCGATTTTATCGTATCAGACCAATGAGGAATCTTTTGCACCTCGTCAATAATGAGCAATGCGCCCTGTGCAGACTCCACTTTATTTCTTGCTACTTCCCACTGCTGTTGAATCCAAGCCACACTTTGTAAAGTAGCCAGATCTGCAGATATATAATGCGATGGCTTCTTAATCTCTTCGGCCACTTGCAATGCCAATGTAGTTTTACCCACCTGTCTTGGTCCAAGCAGTACTTGAATGAACTTTCGTGGCTCCTGAAGACGCTCAACTAGCTGGGTAAAAATAGGCCGTCTTTTCATAAGACCTCTTCAATCATTTACTTTTACTCAGCATACCGAGAGATTTCACTCAATGCAATGAGTAAAATATATAGCGTATCATGAATGAGTAGATGAACATAACA
>CAWESW010000098.1:0-24928 GCA_963811735.1 uncultured Verrucomicrobiae bacterium
TAGGTGCCCTCCATGGGCCGGAAAATGGCTTGCTAATACTAAGTTCTTTTGCGACCCTCCAACCTTCACAGAGTGTACACCGTCTTGTCCGCAAGCGCCGCCCGAGCCACGGCCACTGCTCTCGAGACCACGGGCTTTTCCTTCAATGACGAACCCACGGTCAATTCTCAAGGCGAGTTGGGCGTGGCGACCTCCGGGTCACACAACCTCAGGCGCCGTTCGGGCTCTAATCCCTGCGCCAGCCGCGTTATCCGTTCAGCATGTCGTCAAAAGTGAGCTCCGCATCCCTCATGATTTGGCGAAGGATTCCTTTGCCCAAATCGCGTTTGCCGTGGATCGGAACAGTGGTTCTGCGCCCGTCGGGATGAATGAAGACCGCATGGCTTCCCGATTGTCGATCCAGCGCGAAGCCGTGCCTATTGAGGATGGAAATGACTTGGCGGGAATTAAAGGAAGGAAGCTTTGGGCTCACACCGCGACCCGCACCTTATGGGAACCCACTTCCTCGTAAATCGGCTCGTCTCGGGCAATTCGGCTTTCGACATGCAGCCGGATGGCGTCTTCGATGAGTCGGCGGGCTTCTTCCTCGGTCTCCCCCTCGGTATAGCAACCCTGGAGGGCAGGACAAATGGCCACGAACCGGCCATCCTCGTCCCTCTCAATCACCACCGTGAATTCATAACCCCGCATCGCTTCAAAACCTCCGACCCTATTGTACATCGGCTCCCCAGCGCGGACTGCGGTCTTTTTACTTCTGCGCTTGGCGCGCAGGAAACGATCACTCCTTTTTTGATCGTGGCCCTTTCCTTCGATGACAAACCCACGGTCAATTCCCAAGACGAACTGCCCGCGGCCACCTCCGGGTCACACAACCTCAGGCGCCGTTCGAACGGGTGAATGCAACCATGAGAGTGCCGGGCTTGCCCTACCCGGCGTTCCGGGTGCTGAATGCGGAACCGAGCAGGTCCACGCTACGCCTGCTCCGAAGACAGGTTGTTATTTCCTGAGAGAAAGGAATATACTTCTCTCATGCAGCGCCTAACGCTTCCTGTAATTCTTGAGAGCGACCAAGACGGCTATTTCGTCTCCTGCCCGGCACTCCAGGGCTGTTACAGCCAAGGGGAGACCTACGAAGAGGCCATGGCGAATATCAAGGATGCTATGCGGCTGCATCTTGAAGATCGCCTGGCGAACGGCGAGGAATTTCCCGAAGCGGTTTCCGTGAGCCTCTCCACCGTGGAAGTTTCCGTCTAATGCCGAAGTTGCCCCGCGTCACAGCCCGCCAGATGGCCTCGGTACTGGAAAAGCTTGGATTTCCCTAACCCGCCAGAGCGGTAGCCACCAGATTTACAAGAATGCCGCAGGCATGAGGGCCACGATTCCATTTCACGCCGCGAAGATCCTCCACCCCAAGGTTCTAAAAAGCATCATGCGCGACGCTGAACTGAGCCTCGACGAACTGGAAAAGTTGCTGTGAATCGCCATTGATCAACAACGCTGACTGGCGCAGGGTCCGCGAAATCTCTCACCGACCGGCATTTGTACTGTGTAAAGAGACGATTTACGGCAGGCAGCGATTGTTGCCGCGGCTGAAAGTCCGCCAATCCTGATGGCGGACTATCTTCCGTGCCCGTGGGCTTTTCCTTCGATGACCAACCCACGGTCAATTCCCAAGACGAATTGGCCGTGGCCACCTCCGGGTCACACAACCTCAGGCGCCGTTCGAACGGGTGAATGCAATCACGAGATGCCGGGCTTGCCCTACCCGGCGTTCCGCATGGTGAATGCGGAACCAGGGGCGGCGGCGACCCCTACGGCGAAAGGTCTTGCGGACATCAGGTTCAGGACAACGAAGTTTGTGCCGCTTGAGCCCCAAAGGGGCGACCTATTACAGCCCAGGCCAACGGCCGGGTTAACGGATTGTTTCCCGCACCGAGCCCTGAAAGGGCGATCTACGGAACCCACCGTTTCGTCCCACAGATCGAGATGATAATGCCGTTGGGAAGGTGAAGGACGCAACCGTTAGCGCGCCCCTTCAGGGCTCGCGGATGGATACAGATGGGGTTTTCCTGACCCAGGCCGCTGGCCGGGCTGTGATAGGTCGCCCCTTTGGGGCTCACGATGGGCTTTTCCCTTCGATGACGAACCCACGGTCAATTCCCAAGACGAATTGGCCATGGCCACCTCCGGGTCACACAACCTCAGGCGCCGGTCGAACGGGTGAATGCAATCACGAGATGCCGGGCTTGCCCTACCCGGCGTTCCGCATGGTGAATGCGGAACCACCGGGTACCCCGGAGTTGCAACGGGGTAGAGCGTAGGACGTAGCGCCAAAATAGAAACTGAAGGTTTTGCCAGCTTTTGGCCATCTTTCAGCCCGATTCTGTCCACGGTGAGAAAAGGCAAGAGCAGGTATAATCAGCAGGCGCGAATGGGCAAGGAATTTCCGGGCCAGGAGAATGCATGTTCCGCAAGATCGTGATTGCCAATCGCGGTGAGATTGCCGTGCGCATCATGCGCGCGTGCCGCGAGATGGGCATCCGCACCGTCGCGGTGTTTTCCGCCGTCGACCGCAAATCGCTGCACGTGCGCTATGCGGATGAGGCTTACGCGGTGGGCCCGGCGCCGTCCACGGAAAGCTACTTGCGCATCGACCACATTCTTGAGGTGGCGCGTCGGAGTGGCGCGGAAGCCATTCACCCCGGCTACGGATTCCTGGCGGAGAATCCCGATTTCGCCCGGGCGTGCGATACGGCAGGGGTCGTTTTCATCGGTCCGCCGGTGAGCGCCATGGAACTGATGGGGGTCGAAGACCGCATCCCGCCATGCACTCATCCGGGAGGGACTGCCGGTGGTTCCCGGCGCCGACCGCAACCTGGAGAGCTTCGAGGGAAGTGCAGCGCATCGCCCGGGAAATCGGCTACCCGGTGATGCTCAAGGCGTCTGCGGGGGGCGGCGGCAAGGGAATGCGCTTGGTGAGGGCGGAAGCTGAACTCCGAGTCCGCCTACCGCACCGCAAGGTCTGAGGCGCAAAACGCTTTTAACGATTCCTCCGTCTACCTCGAAAAGTACATCGAGCACCCGCGCCACGTGGAAATTCAAATTCTTGGCGACCACCACGGCCATTTGATCTACCTGGGCGAGCGCGAATGCTCACTGCAACGCCGCCATCAGAAGGTCGTGGAGGAGTGCCCTTCTCCTGCGGTGGACGACGAACTGCGCCGCCGCATGGGAGAAACTGCCGTGCGCGTCGGCAACTTAGTTCCGAAGCTCTTAACAGCTTCCTGGGAGGCGAGCAACAAGCCGAGGACATTAAGATCGAACATTTTGTGGAAATGCTCTGCGGTCAATTCTTCGATGGGAGTAAATGCGTAAATGCCGGCGTTGTTGATGAGGATATCGAGCTTGCCAAAGGCTTTCTGCGTTTCGGAAAAGAGGCGTTGAATGTCCTTCTGGTTGGACATGTTGGCCTGGATGGCTACCGCTTTGCCCCCATTGTGCTGAATTTCCTTGACGACGCGATCGGCGCCTTCTTTGCTGGAGGAATAGTTGACCGCCACAGCAGCTCCTTTTGCTGCGAGATGGAGGGCAATCGATGCTCCGATTCCCTTCGATGCACCTGTGACAACTGCGACTTTGCCTTCAAGTTTTTTAGACATGGTGTTCTCCATTGCTATAATTTAGGAAAGAGGCCGCATGCGCTTTCCGTTGAGGGCGTTCCAATGGCTGGTGTGGATGGAGCCGTCGGGGTTTTGGACGACGATGCAATGCACAGGTAGGTACAGATCGATTGTTTTTCGGATGGCAAAATCGGTCCCAAAGGCGGCTCTAGCAATTTTTTCAATTTGAGAGAGGGAGTAGAGGCTGGGGACTCGCTCTGTGTTGCGATGCGCTTTTGTGACAAGGCGCTCGTCGATCTTAGTATTGGGAATGCTTTGAAGCAGGGGTTTTTCAAGATGGAGCCTGTAGCGGTTTCCCGACTGCACGATGAGCCTTTTCCGCCGGCAGCTCTCAATCCATGCGTCTAACACTTCATTTTCCACATGCAGGGTTTTAGTAAGCGTTTCGCGGTCAGCGGAGCCTCCTTTAGAGGCTAACGTGTTGATGATCCTGAATTCATGCCGGTCGGTGTTGGCGCTGATGCAATCCCCAAAACCGTGCGTTTTTTTCCAATCCTTGGTCTCGAGGACCATTTCACCATCGTACATGTCCCAGAGGATGACCCCTTCTTTGGTCCTTTTGTCAGAGATGGTGTATTTGACCTCAAGCAGCAGGTAAGGATAGAACTTCATCGAGGGTTCGAGGTATTTGTGCCGGTTGTCTTTAAGCAGGTTTCTGCGATTGGCATCCATGATCTGATTGGCGGTGTAACGCACCTCCAGGGTATTGAAAGAGCCCATATTCAGGATTTCTTCCACCTTGGTCTTCACCTCAGGCCTTGTTTCAGAAAGCCACCATAGCCCATAGCAGGCGGACCCCAAAGTCAGTAATGTCAGCAGAAAGCGCATCGCACAGTTCCTTCGTTATACCGAACGTGTTTCAAAAATTGGTCCTGGGGTGCGTCAAAGCCCCGGGGTTCGATCGATCGCAAGTCGGTTCATATTTCTAATATTGACCGACTTGCGATCGTCGAACCGCGGGAGCTTGTCTTGCAGCCCAGGGCCGATTTTTGAATCACGTTCGGTATAATCCTCATTTTGCAACTTTCCGACATTTTTTGCCATTTTCTAACTGTTCAAGAAAATCGCGTGGCGATAATATTAATGGCAACTTAATTAAATAAAGAGCCAATGAGAGTGATAAAGTTTGTCAGCTGTTTAACCTTGTGTTGTTTGCTTTTTGCGGGATGCCACAAAAAAGAGGTGAAAAATCTTCCGCGCTGCATTTACGACCAGGCTGTGTTCGCTGAAGCAGCACTCTCTTCTGTGAGAGACGATGCGGAGTTTGAGCGGTTCAAGCAAAACCCTTTCTTTAACCTTCTCTGGGAAAACCTTTCCATGGAGGAAGGGGAACAATGGCTGCAGATCATTGAGGGCCAGTATTCTTTTCTCAAAGAGAAGTTCGATCTCTTTCGGCAGAGCGATCAGGTGGGATCTCCGCGCGTGTTTGCTTTTGGAGAGGCAGGGATGTTCTCCCCTTCGACGCTGCGGCTTGCCGCGATCGCAGGAGAACTGCAATCCAAGCTCGGCAGCTGGGAGGGGCAAAATGTGGTCCAGATCGGGGCCGGCTATGGGGGATTGTGCAAGATTTTGCATTCTATTTCAGAATTTGGGAGTTATACTCTAGTTGATCTTCCGGATCAGCTCGCATTGGCGAAAAGATATCTTGATGGCTTTGGTTTAAAAAATGTGGCTTTTCTGACGCCGGACCAGCTCTCGAAGGATGCGAGCTATGATCTGGTTGTTTCCGATATGAGTTTTTCCGAGTTCAATCGATCCTTCCAGGAACTGTTTTTCGATCGTATCCTTTCCCGCTCCCGCTGCGGTTTTCTCGTGGGGCGCATTTTTCCAAAGCACTATGGGGTCGTCGCTTGGAACGCGGATGAAGTGAAGACGCGATTTGAAAAAAAAGGGAAACTCTCCGAGTGGGAAATGCAGGAGCCGACACTCGAGAGGGAAAACTACTTAATTTGTTTCAAACAGAGGAGTTAAATAAAAAACATGAGCTGGGTTTGCAAAATAATTACTTTTTTCTGCTTGATTCTCACATCTGTCCTCGCAATGGCAAACGAAGAGGATCATGCGTATCAATTTAGAGGTGTCCATTTTATCGTCAGCTACTGCGATTGCGATAAAGATGCACTCTCCGATGTGGATAACTTGCGCGCCGCTATGAATAGCGCTGTGGAGCAGTGTGGAGCTACGATTCTGGAATCCTCCAGCTGGGTTTTCCCCCCGAATGGGCTAACGATGGTCTTTCTGCTATCGGAGAGCCATGCCAGCATCCATACCTATCCTGAACACGGAGCTTGTTTTGTCGACCTTTTTACCTGCGGAGAGAAATGCTCTGCTGAAAAATTCGATGCTGCGATGCGAAACTATTTAAATCCGAAGGTCGTGAGCAAGCGCACTTTGGTCCGCAATGAAGAAATCCAGGAGAAGGATGCTATTTAATGATCGACGCGATGCCGGGCGGCAGCTGGCTTTGAAGCTGGGGAAGTATAAAGATCAAAAGAATATGATCGTGCTTGGTCTTGCCAGGGGTGGAATGGTCGTTGCCGATGAGGTTGCCTCTGGGCTTAGAGTCCCTTTGAATGTTGTCGTTGTTCGCAAGATCGGAGCGCCCGGAAACGAGGAGCTCGCTTTGGGAGCTATTGCCGAACATGGCGAAGGCATATTCAATGATGAACTGATCGGCATCTTGGGCGTCTCTTCCGATTATTTGAAAATGGAGATCGAGCGGCAGAAGAAGATCTTGGAACAGCGTTTGGATCTTTATCGAGGAAATTCTCCGGCGCCCGACTATAAAGGGAAGACAGTGATCTTGGTCGACGATGGGATTGCGACGGGTGCGAGTATGCGTGTGGCGATCAAATCTGTACGCGAGGCAGGAGCTAAGAAGATCGTTTTAGCTGTTCCCGTTGCAGCCCCTGATTCTCTGCGCAAAATGGAAAAGGAGGTGGATGAAACTGTCTGTCTCAGTAGTCCCGTCTATTTTGAGGCTGTCGGCAGTTTTTATCGCCTTTTTGAGCAGACCTCTGACGACGAGGTTATTCGGATTCTTCGGAGGCTGTCTGCGAATTAAGCTTCTGTCGATTTTCGGGTTCTTTTGAGCCAATTTTCGATTCAAATTTGGGGGGTAATATCAACATTTCGTATATTACCCCCCAAATTTGAATCGAAAATTGGCCAAAATAATCCCGAAAATCGACGAAGCCTTAATTCGCAGACAGCCTCTTAATCTTCCCAGCTGTAGCTTTTCGGATTGAAAACCTGAGGAGAATAAATCTCCTTAAAAGCTCTTTGAAATTCCTTGTCGCTCAGGCGGATGGCATCTTTCCCATTGAATTCCGCTCTCAGAGGAGGCGGAATAGTCACCCCTCTTGCCGTCATCTCTTTTTCGAGGATGCGATCGTGGATGATCGTTTTATCCCCACGGTATTCTGCGACGACGAATCCCGATTTCAGATTGATCAATTTCATTTGCTGCTCCTCTGGTGCTCTGTTCTGATTGACCATTCCCAGAATGCCGAGGATGGCAAAAATTGAAAATAGTTGATTAAGCGGCTTCATTGGTGCCTCCACTTTGCGTCAGTGTCGACGTCTCCGTCTGCTTTCCGGTTAGAAGTTCGAGGATTTCCTGTGTAGTCATTGTGCTGAGCGCCAATTCCGTTCCGTTTTCTTTGGAAAGGAAGTGCAAGCGCAAATCGATTTCACCAATCGTAATCCCGTCTCTTTGAGCCAATGTTTGTAGAATTTCGATCCGCTGCTCAAAGGCTTCCTTGCTGCTTTTGAGTTCATAATCGTCCATTCTTTTTAAAATTTTCTCCATGGGGAAGGTAGCGATTTTTTGCTTGAGATTTTCACTGATGGGACAAGTTGCGTTTGGGGCCCATGCTAAAGTGTTGATATAATGCGTGTTTTTTTCCGGGAAAGAGAGGCCGTTGTCGATTTTTTTAATCCCATAGATTTTTTTGCCTGTCTCATCGATCCTCTTGACATAGGTGCGGAAATTTCCACCGTGCCCATCATTATCATAGGTGAGCCAAAGAAGCATACAGACCTGCTCAAAATCTTCCTGGTCAAAGTGCGAGGCGATCTCCTCTTCCGTCAAGTCTTTCGCATAGAAGTCGTGAAGCAGTTCGATAAAATCCTGGGATGCGGGAATGAATTCCTGGATGGAACAGAGCTTTTCTTTATCCGGAAACCCGGTCGCCGAGATCAATTTTTCCTTGTCTGCATCTGGAATCCAGGTTGTAAAGTCATAAAATTTTTCGTTTTGGACGATTCCCATGACGGCTTTGGGTGTCGATCCTTCGAGCCCGGCCATGAAGGCGATTTCCCATGTGAATGCGTCAGCCTGTGCAGAGAGGTAAAGGGCAATGTCGTCTCTCACTCGGTGCTGGTCATCATTGAATGGAGAACCGAACTCTTTTCGGTTGTTGAGACAGAAGATATCTTCGTCGCCGGGTTTGATCACATAGCGCGGGACTGCTTGGGCGTCGACTAAAAAGTAGGAGCCGCCGCAGCCTGCGTGATTAGCAATGAGCTTGCCTTCGTTTAACACGCTCTCGATATCGGAATAAAAAGAACGGTCTTCGCCCTTTCGCAATTCATCGACAAAGCTTCGCCAGTGTTCTTTTTGGCCCAGCAGTTCATCTCGCCTATCCTTAATCGAATGTAAAAGCGTCCCCTCTTCTTTTAGGCGCGCAAGCTCATGGAGAAAGACTCCAAAGTGAAATGTTCCCGGATCAATGGAGGGGATGTCGCGAAGAGTTGTAGGCGAATCTGTCGAAAACAGGTCTGTCCCGTAGGTGCTGGAGATGGCTTGGCTTTCCTGGGTAGGATCTATCATTTTTTTGAGCAGGTTTTTGAAAAACAGGATCGCATGGATAAAGGGCTGATGATGAATCGGTGGCGACGGCTGGAGATGAGGATCTGCTGATAGGGGGGTGTTAACGATGTTTCTAGTTTCCATGTTTTCCCAATGTGGAACCCGGGACAATCGCGAACATTATAATAATTTTGTGGATTTACTAACAGTTCAATTACTGTTTAATGGATAATTTGCCTGTTTTTTTGTGAAGTGTTCTTAATTTATGCTTTGATTGCTAGAAAATTAAAAAATGATTATATGCTCCCCGTATAGCTTGCGAAATCAGCTCCCTCCAATGGCTATACCGAACGCGGTATAATGTCAGCCTTCTCCAAAAATGGTGGGATAGTCTCATCATGGAAAGATCGAGCTCAAACTTTAGGTTTGAGCCCGGATGGTCTATATTTTTAAGGAGCTAAATTGATCGTGAACTGCGTTGGAGTTGATGAGTTCGGTACGATCGTGGTTGAGTTGATGATGCTCAATTCCGAAGCGTTGTAAACGTTTATGGGCTGCAGGAATTGGTAGTAGAGGTACACAACAAAGTCGTGGTAGGCAAATGGACCCTGGCCATTCGCATACCTGATCCGGAGCGGATTTGAACTGTTCGATACCAAATTGGATACAGCAGTGCCGCTTGAGACGGGAATCCAAGGCCCATTTCCTTGTTGGTATTGCAGAGTACTTGTCGCTGGATCTAGTATGTTGAACACGACTGTATAGGTGTTTGTGTCTGAGTAATAGTTCGGAATTGCGGTGTCTATCGACCCTAAGGTAATCCCCAAATAAGGATTATCGCTGAGCGGCGTCAAATTGCTTGGGGTGATGGTTCCGCTGATTCCCAGCGAATCATCAAAGTCATAGGCATAGCACAGCCCGACTCCATTCAAGTCTCCTGTTACGGTGTTCCTCACAGCAACAGCATGCAATAGTTTTGCATACAGGTCCATCCATGGCCCTCCGGTCACAGGAGAAACGTATTGTGGAATGTAATAATTGGGAATATTGGCAGGCTGCCAGGAAACGGCATCGGTGATGTTGATCGGGGTCCCCATCACTGTGCCTATTGTGCTTGGCAAAAATCCCACGGTGAACGCATCACCGAAATAAAATCCCAGGTTTTTGTAGTCGGGAGACGGATTGGTAACCCCTGGGATCATTAACTGACTGCCCGAATACATCTCAAATGTATTCATCGTTGGTTGGGTCAAGGAGCACGTGGTGTTTATGTTTGGTCCTGAGATGCCCGTAAATGTAAGGGTCAGATTGGGTGCAGAGCCGCTGGCGACTCCTTGATAGACCGTGGGGGATGCTCCTCCTGTGGAAATAAACAGCGATTTTGGCATCGGGTTCGAGGGCAAGTAGTAGCTAAAGAGATCGGTTAAAAAGGAATTCGCATCTCCATAACTCGTACTACTGAGATAATCAGAGGGGAAAGGGGGGAAATTGTAATTCTTAAACTGGGTCGCACCGGTCCCATTGACTGCTGCCAGGTGGAAAGACGTCAATCCTCCTTCGACAGGGGGATTCGCGGCATTCCCCAAGCTCTGTTTTGGGGAAAGGACGCGCAAATAGGTTTGAAGTCCGGTCCCTGCATAGGGATCGGTATAAAAGGGAATCGCAAGTCTTGGCCAAACCTTTGGACTAGCTCCGGTCTGATCGCCTGAGGTCAATCCCGCAGTCACACTTGTCAAAATCCCGCTGCGCGTCGTCGCTCCTGAAAGCCCATTGACGCCAAACCCGGAAGGGAGGGCATTGGGGTTTTGAACGAGCGGCGTGACAGTACTCGGATTCATTGGATCGTAAGAGTAGTAGCTGATCGCAACAGGCAATCCAAACGCATCGACCTCAGTAGTATTCACTGAAGCTGTCCATGGAATTGCAGAAGCGCCTCCGGATCCTCCGGTGGGGAAGAATGTGGCCTCTACCGACTCGTACAATTTGCTATAATTTGGATCGTAAAAGGCGAAATAGGTGGGTGCGACTATCTGATTGGGGGGAGAACCAACTAAGGTGTCTGATTGAAGGAACATCGGCGATCCTATGGAAAAATAGAATCTGGCGCCATTCAGCCCTGGAGCATAGACAAGATAATCATGTGCCCCCGTCGTTGATCTGGGCAAAAGGGTGAGAGGATAAGAATAATTTGCAGAGAAAGTTCCGGAAGAAGCTGCAACGGGGTTTAAAATGCCATTTTCGCCAAGTTGGAAAAAATACTGAGTGAGGTTGGCTGGTGTTTGCTGTCCTGCCAAGATCACATAGACCTGGTCATCGGGTTGGCCTGTCGTATTTGAGATCACAACGGGCAGATACCCACTGATCGGAGCAGGATTCAGAGGATTGACAGGGGGTGGCGGAGGCGGCGGCGGAGGTACTGGAGGAGGAGGTAGTGGAGAAGGGGTTGGAGAAGGAGTAGGGGTCGTAGGGGCTGATGTTAGATGGGCATTATATAAAACCAGCTTCTCTTCATCGAGGTATTCGTCGTAAAATGTCGTTAAACGGTCTTGTGAAAAAGTACCTTGCGAAGGTTGGGCAAAGGCGGATGAAATGCCGGCGATCAGGATAAAGAAGTACCTCATAGGACAATCCTTGGTTTTTTCTCAAAAAACAAAATATTTATCATCATCTTCCTATCAGTTTTAGCTGATGTGAGAAATGGGTGCTAGTTATTTTTTTGTTTTATCTTGAAACGGCAAGTGCTAGGCTAAGGAAAAACAAGCGAGTTTGCAATTTCCTCATAAGGATGGTAATGACCATGGGTAAAAACAGTCTTTTGATGGCATTAATAGGCTTAACCTGGAATGTGGCCGTTTTTTCAGCGGTGGACGAACCCCAAGCATTAGGAGAGTTTGATAAGGATCCCATTGTTTCCCAAGCGGAGCACTTCGAGGATCCCATTGTTGCAGAAGATTGTCTGGATGATCCTCTGTTTGATTTTCAGAATGCGGCAACTGCCATGCATCTCGTGGATGCAGAGGAAGGATCTGATCAAGGGACTCCAATGAATCCAGCCAGCGCCAATGAATTGGACTTCCGCGTGCAGATCGGCGGTAATTATACCCATGTCAATCTTACGCCGCATGGCCACCCTTCCTTTCGCGGCAATCTTGGGGGTGCACAAGGCTTATTTGAGTATCGGCCGATGGACAGCTTTTACGGGGCCGCAAAGTTGGCATGGAAAGAAGGCAAGACACATGGCGGTGCTGGGAAACGCTCGCTTCTCTACATCGATACCCAAGAGCGATTGGGATATACTTTTAGCTTCGACAACGACGACTGGCTGCTCACTCTCTTCACAGGATTAGGCTACAGATATATTCAACAAAGATTAAATCCAAAGGAAGGAGCCTCTGTTCGCTTTAAGTACAGTGAGTTTTATGTTCCTCTCGGATTTATGACGGACTATGCTGTGAACTCATGGTTCTGCGTGGGGCTTGGATTCACCTGGATGGCTCAGATATTTCCTACGGTCTCCATTGACCCATTGAAGGGCAATCACTGGACTTTGACAAACAACTTGGGCAACTATTCAGTCGAGGTCCCGTTTACTTTTTCAGTAACAAAAGACAAACGGTTTTTTGTCATCGTCAATCCTTTCTATGAGCATTGGGAAGATGGGCACACGACTGCAAAATTGTCGAACGGGACTCGTCTTGGCCTGCCGGGAAATTCCTACAATTTCTGGGGAGCCGACGTCAACTTCGCCTATTGTTTCTGAGGGGGTGCAACTATACTCCACTCGGTTGAAAATGATACATTTGGGCTGCGTGAAAGCTCCGCGGTTCGACGATCGCAAGTCGGTCAATATTAGGAATATGAACCGACTTGCGATCGATCGAACCCCGGGGCTTTGACGCACCCCAAATGTGTCATTTTCAACCGAGTGGAGTATAAAAGTTGTACTCAATGAAAACAGGCTACAAAGACTGATAAGCATAACTGATATCAACGCAAAGACGCGAAGCCGCAAAGACACAGAGAAATTATTTATTAATATCTTTGCGTCTTGGCGCCTTAGCGTCTTTGCGTTTTATTCAGTTGCACCCTTTCCGAGGCTTATATTTGAACTTTATTAGAGCAAGAGGTCTATTTTTTTATGCGGGCCTGCCATTCCATGAGGCAGCTCATCAACGTAGAATAAAAAAGATTGCGGATGTTCTGATCGCGGTTTTGATAGAGATAGCCGATGCAATGGATTCCATAGGCATTGACATGAGTGCAGGAGAGATCTGAAGAGGGAATTTTGAGCTTTGTGAGAAGAGAAAAGAGCTCTTCCTTGATACTGCCGATTGGAGAGGCTGCCATGATGAGCAACTGATCCGACTCGAACTGTCCCTTTATGAAGAAGGTCTCTTTTTTATAATCGGCGTCAAATGCTTCTTGCATCAGATGAAATAGCGTTTTTAATGAAGCCGGGGCAATCATGGACTGTCTTAAGGGGGGTGTAATCGAATAGAAAAAATTCTCCAAAAGAAAATCTTTCTGCGAAGAAGTTTCATGAATCAGACTTCTGAGTTCTTGAAATACCTCCTGCTGTTTGGAGAGAATTCCACCGTTAAAATCGCGTATCCCATTAAAAATAATGTTCAATTCTAAAGAGAGTTCCTGTCGCGCTTTGAAAAGATCGATTGTAAAGTCTCTGCGCAAAAATCGTTTCTTGTCCAAAGAGATTTTAAAAACATTAGACTCTTTGGGATAACGCTTGCGAAGCAGTCCGACTTTTTTTACTTCGAGTTCTTCAATTTTGAGTTCTGTCCCGGAGGACGCGAAAATTTCAGACAAAGTAAGGTCGTTATCGCGCAAAATCCTTAAGAGAATCACAGTAAATTGAAGCGATTGCTCCGTTTGAGCATTGAAAGAGATGATCACTTGAGGCAAATCGTTGATGTATTTGAGCTGCTGGCTGAGCAGAAAGATGTTCCGCATGATCTCTTCTTCATTGCGCGGCATCAGGACAGGGTGGAGGACGCTTTCAACGCTTTCTTGGAGTTCATGGGGAAGGTTTTTTTTCAGCTCTTTGATCTCATCGATGCTGAAGGTATTTCCGTCCAATTTTTCAACTTCAAGATAGAACAGCCGGATAGGGTCATGGCTGCGGCGGTCGAGAACGAATGAATTTTCCACTTGGCGCACGTGAGGGAGGCAGTGGGTAATCGCTTCGACGATGTGCCTTTCTTCAAAGAGTTCATTTTCCCGTAAAACGTTCATGGCTCCAAGAATGCCAAGGACGATGCTGCCGTCTTTTCCACTTGGCGAAGAGAGACGGGTCTTCATGAGCTTGATACTTAAAAAACGCTCTTCAGGAGATTCTATGATGCGGCGCATTAAGGTTTTGCGGAAGAGGTATTGGTAGGAGATCAAGCGGCTGACGTGGCGAATGTTGCGCATGCCGGTGAACTTATCGCCAAACAGAAGAATGGAGTGTTTGATCTCGTTGAAGAACGACTTATCGAAGATCTTGGGCCTCTGCTCCATATAGGGGGAAAATTGTTCCTGGATCTGCTGTATTTTGTCTTCAGCGCTCAGGTGGAGCCAGAAATTGTGCATCTGGTCAAAAATATTGTTTTCGAGATTTTTCGAGGGAGGAAAGATCACGGAGGCGATGTTTTCTTCAATGATCGCCTTTTTCTGTTCGGAAGAGAGTTTCTTGATGGAAACGACATTTCTGGCATGGCGTACTGCGAGAATGCTTAAGCGGATTTCTTTTTTGAGATTTTCCCAATTGCTCTTGCTGATACTGAGCTGTTGGTCCGTATCGATGTCGAGCAGGACTTGGTGAAAAAAAAGGTTTTGCTCTGGATAAGCGACAAAGTTGAAATTAAGCGAGCGGACTGAGCTGATATTTAAAAAATTCCCGGGGATGATCCAGCGGGACATGGTATCGCATAAATATCTGCCGACCCCGCTTGTGAATTCGGAATGGCAAAGCAAACTAATGCAGAGCGTACAAGGAGCTCTCTCGGGGTTATTCCAGGCGAGAAGGGGTAATTGTTCGTTTAAGGATTGAAGGCTTTTTTTAATTGTTTCCTGATCTTTTCCTGTCGACAGAGCGATGACAAGGTCAGGAGGGGAGTAGATTGCGCAGGATCTGTTCGATAAACGCCACATAGGCATCAAATTCGATGTTGCTGATTCCGTGCGAAGAATAGGCGGGCCTGATGAGGGGAGGTACTTCTTTCTAATTCCTGGCGCGTGGCGAGGCAGTGCGATGCGATGCGAGCAGGGGTGCTCTCTGAGATAAGAAGGGCTATCTAAACAGAGCGAAGTTTCCTCTTCTGAAAAAAATAAAACTCCCTCGCCCGGGCGAGGGAATCCCTTTTTCCTAGAAGATGGTACTGATTCCTTACGGTCGCAAAGGGTCATCGCACGGGATTCCTCTCTTTAATGTTGAGCTTTTCAAAAACGAGGTCTCCGATCGGTGTGATTCCGACGTTGTCCAGATGGGGCTGTACAATAAAAGTCATATCCCAATGATAGATCGGACAGATCGGCATTTCGGTTAAGAAAATCTCTTCTGCTTTTTCAAGGATCTCAGCGCGTTTAAGCCCGTTTTCATAGAAGGAATCTTCGATGAGACGGATGTATTCTGGGTTTTCCCAGTTGGCGTAGTTTTTAGCATTTGTTTTGAATTTAAAGCGCTCGAGAATATTCATTTGATCGTTGTACTGTGCGATCCAAAGATTTTGGGCCAGGCTGTAGTCGCGCTTAGTGAGTTTGTCTATTAATACTTTGTGCTCGGTATTCTCAATTTTGATCTGAACGCCAAGGGCATTCTGCCATTGCTGCTGGATGGCCTGTGCGATCATATGGTTGAGGTCCGATAAGGTATAGTAATAAACAACGTCTTTGAAGGATTCCTTTGTAATCCCCAGCTCTTTCATTCCTTCATCTAGAAGTGCTTTGGCCTGGATGATGTCAGCGTCCTTGAAGAAAGCATGATTGCGGTTGTTCTTTAACACAGGGGGCACAGCGTTGAGCGCCGGGACCTCTCCCATTTGAGTGATGTTTTTAACGATCGCTTCCCGGTCGATGGCATAGGCAAATGCTTTGCGGATTTTGGCATTATTGAAAGGCGCCTTATCGACGTTGAAAGCAATCATCGTCGTGCCGCCAATGGGGTACTTCTGCACCAATCCTTTTTTCTTAAGAGCGGGCAACGCGTCGATGGCAAGGGGTGAGAGCGGCTGGCCGATCATATCCAGCTCTCCGTTCTCAAACATCCGCAGAGCTGTCATCTCATCGTCGATCATGCTGAAGTGGATGAGATCGGGCCTGACGCGCGAGTTGTCCCAGTACAGGGGATTTTTCATCGCGACGAGTTCATTATTATGCTTCCACTCTTTCAGGATGAAGGGGCCGTTGGAGAGAAAATGTTCTCCTGCGTTATAAGCCCAATCGGGATGCGCTTTATCTTTTTGGCTGCTCACCGGAAAGAAGACGCAGAATGAGATCAGATCGAGAAAATAGGGCGTTGGCTTTTCGAGTGTGACGACAAGCGTCTTGCTATCCTCGGCGACGATGCCGACTTCATTCAAAGCAACGCGCCCGCATTTTGCGCTTTCCGCGTTTTTGATCGGGTAGAGCAAGTGGGCATTGAGGCTCGGGAAAGCGGGATCGAGGATATCCTTCCAGGCTTTTTCGAAGTCATAGGCAGTGACGGGCGTACCGTCGGACCAAAAGGTATCCCGCATGATGAATGTGTAGACTCTTCCCTCTTCAGAAATTTCAAAGGATTGTGCTTGCGCAGGTGAGATGGAGTTGTCGGGATTCAAACGGACCAGACCTTCGAACAGCAAAAAGTGCATATGCGAGGAAATGACGTCCCCTCCCTTTCTGGGATCGAGCGTTGGCGGTTCGCCTTTTAAATTAAGATGGACGCATCTGCTCTGGCTTGTCTGCGTCGTTTTCTTTTGACAGGCGGCTCCAAATATGCCCAGTAGGCAAGTGGCGAGTAATGCGGTTTGCAATGCCTTGTAAGATTTGGAAAACAATCTCATTGGAGTCTCCACAAAAATGTAATCAGCTAGTCAACATAGGAAACAATGAGATTATTTGTAAATCATAAAGAGAGGGGATTTATTTTTGATGACTGAAGAAAGAAAAGAGAGAATGATTTATAAATCGCACAAGCCATTGGATATTAATCACGGAGGTCAATGTGAAAAAGATCGTCGTATTCGTCGAAGAACTTTATGAGGATTTGGAACTTTGGTATCCCAAGATTCGTCTTGAGGAGGCCGGTTTTGAGGTCGTCGTTGCAGGCCCTGTCGCAGGACACATCTATAAGGGCAAGCATGGCTATCCCTGCAAGGCTGATCTCTCCTTTAAAGAAGCTGCTGCGAGAGCCTTTGATGCTGTCGTCATCCCCGGTGGGTTTGCTCCGGACCGCCTGCGCCGCTCGCTAGATGTTTTGCATAGCGTCAAAGAAACATTTGCGAAGGGGAAGGCCGTGGCCTTTATCTGCCATGGAGGGTGGGTGCCGATTTCTGCCAAGATATTAAAGGGGAGGAAAGCCACAGGCACTGTGGCGATCAGGGACGACCTGGAAAATGCGGGCGCAATCTGGCAGGACCAGCCCGTGGTGGTCGATGGGAACTTGATCAGCTCCCGCACTCCTTTGGACCTCGCGGTATTCGCCAAGGCGATTATAGGAGCCTGTATTTAGGAATAGAACCCATTCCCTTTACGGGTTAACCAAAGACGGTCTTCTTCGATATGGTCTCGGTATCTGACCACTGTCACAGTTTTGCCTTCATTATGGAAAATAAGGCCTATTTCCTGATCTTTGAAAAACCCGCCTTCATACCACCTCACATGAAGTTTGATCCCATTTTCAAGCTCGACAAATTCCTCCCGAACCCCAATCATCTGTGAGAATTTGGACGTCTTTTACTTTCGATTTTTCGATTGTTTTATTCATTAAAAGGTCGAGAAGATTTTTCTGTGTCACACTCTCGTTCTTGAATTTTCTTTGATGGGCTTTTGAGGCGGCCACTTTTTCAAGAGGAAGACTTTGATCAGTTGGTGTTGATGGGAGCGAATTTTTATCTGCGACTGAATCCTGATGGCTTAAAGGGGTGTTGCTAATTTTGTCTATCATGCAAATCCTTAATTTAAAAGTTAAAGACTTGTTAATTATAAATGAGCCTTGTTTGTTTGTAATTTCTAAATTGCTTTATTGATGTAAATTATTGATTGTTAGTGGCTTGAGAATTGCATTTTTCTTGGTGGTTATGAATTTAAATATTATTTATTATAACTATTTGATTTTAATGTCTGATTGCAACGTAATGCATTTCATTTTATTTACAAATATTGTATAATAAGCATTAATCAATAATTTAATTATTAATCGAGGTTTATATGAATTATGTAATGCCGACTCAGACTCAAAGTTTCTGTGACAGAGCTCTTAACCTTTCTCACCAGGTCGATGGAAGGTTTACTCCTCTCCTTCGGCAAGAATTGGCTGACCTGGAATTAGAAATCGACGTCTATGTGAGAGAACGCCTTTCTTCTCAACCCAATTCTGACCATTGGGTAGAAGATGTTGATAATGCGCGTTTGACCATACAATCAACGAAAGAAATCACTTTTCCATTGGATTGGGGAGATCAGTCTCTTCGTTATGGAAATCTCAACTTGACCTGCCCTGAAATGCCTCCCGCTCTGATGGGGATCAATGCCATGTTAAAAGTTCCCTTTATCGGAAGCTACGACATCCAGGGATATCATTTTTCCGATTCAAATTCTCTGATCCGCCTTCATCCGGCGCAGGTGGAAAAAATTCCTCAAGAGGTGATGGAAGCGATTGGAGATAATAAGGGAAAAAAAGTCGAATATTATTCGAACGTCCTAGATATCTCTGCATTGGTTCAATTAAAAAAACAACAAAATAAACCTATTGTATTGAATCTTGCATCCCATGCCTGGGTGCATCCCCACTACCAGATTGGCTCAGATGTGACATTCCATGTGGACATGGGGATTTTTTGCGCACAGAATGTCTATCCGGTGCGCTCGAATGAAGGAATTCAGTTCGATGGATTTAAATCACTTCCTGTCACTTGCCATCCAACAAATGAGGGACCATTGGCCTTTTCTCCCGACAATGCCCTGTTTGGGGTGGTCGGTAATCGGCCGGTTTCCAGTTTTTGGGCTGTCTTTAAATTCCAAAATCGAAGCATTGCGATCAAATATATTCTCATTAATACAAATGATACTTTGGGCAGCGAGATGGGATTGGCCTTTTCTAATGGCACTAACATCAACGAGGCTGCTAAAAAAATAAAGCAGATCAACGAGAAAGAATTGGGAACCTTATTAGAATTGGCGGATGTCTTTGAGGGTGGTTCAGAATTTGCAATGGAATTGTTCGATGCGTTGCCCGAGTATCAAAAAAACTCCTGTTACTATCAGACCTGGGTTGATAAGTGGCCTAATAAACAAACTCCTCCACCTCATGGAGATTTTGGCAAGGCTTCGTTCCGTTGCTTTGGTGACCTAAACTCTCAACATCATTGCAGCAATAGTGATAGAGCGCTGATTGTCCGCAACTACGCAATCTGTCTGCACGATGAACTTAACAAAGTGATTCAAGACACAGAGACTCTTTTTGCTCCAAGCTCTGAGATTCCTCCCCGTTCCCCTGATGAAATACAAAAAATCAAACTTTTGACTCCGGTTGCTGAGGCGTTTGGGCGCGGCGATGACGAAGAGGGATTCCGTCTTTTTAACGAATTAGATTCCGTCCACAGACATGGTGTCTTTCAATATGTCTGGGAGGAGAAGGGATGTCCGATCTTTTTTGAAGGGGATTTCGGACAAGCTTCGTTTTATGGGAGCGATGCTCGCCTTGATGTAGGAGATATCTGTATTAATTCACAAAGACAAAGCGCAATACTCTATTACATGTATTCTGTCTAAAATAAATAAATAATTTAAAAAGGAAAAAACCATGTCACAGGCATTAACCTCTTCCCTCGGAAAACATCCTCGCCAGCCATCTGATCATTCAGATCAAACTGCAGGGGTGTCCTTAAAGAAAAGGCGATCGGATGAATTTAATAGTCCTCAGCTCCCTTCTATTCATTATGAATTACCTTCAGAAATGATCCATTATATTTTTAGTTTTTTACTCCCTGCGGATTTAGGGCGAGCATCTTGTGTTTGCTGGCACTGGCGAGAGTTAGGATCGGATAGAGTTCTTTGGAAGGCACTTGAAGATACCATTCTTTTCATTGAATAATAATATAATTGCCTCCAGACAAAAACGGCGCAAAAGTGCTTTTGCGCCGTGTCTCATAGAAATTAATCTTTCATCGTGAGGAGAAACTCGACGTTGCTGTTGGTCTTCTTGAGACGACCAATAAGCAAGTTCATCGCGTCCAGAGGAGCAAGATCCGATAACGCCTGCCGCATGAGATAGATCTTCTCGAGCTCATCCGGATGGAATAGGAGCTCTTCTTTGCGGGTTCCGCTCTTGATGATGTCGATGGCGGGGTAGACCCTGCGGTCGGCGAGCCTGCGATCGAGGACCAATTCCATGTTTCCGGTGCCTTTAAACTCTTCAAAGATCACCTCGTCCATGCGCGATCCGGTATCGATCAAAGCGGTAGCAATAATCGTGAGCGATCCGCCTTCTTCGATATTGCGAGCAGCGCCGAAGAAGCGTTTGGGCTTATGCAGCGCGTTGGCGTCAATACCGCCGGTCAGGATTTTTCCTGAGTGGGGTTGGACAGTGTTATAAGCGCGGGCAAGACGCGTTAGGGAGTCGAGGAGGATGACGACGTCGTGTCCGTATTCGACGAGACGGCGAGCCTTCTCGATGGCCATCTCAGCGACTTGGACGTGTCTTTCAGGGGGCTCGTCAAATGTCGAAGAGACAACTTCCCCATTGACGCTGCGGACCATGTCCGTCACTTCTTCAGGGCGCTCGTCGATCAGGAGGACGATCAGGACAACTTCCGGATGATTTGTGCTGATCGAGTTGGCGATGTTCTGAAGGATGATCGTTTTTCCCGTGCGGGGCGGCGCGACGATGAGCGCTCTCTGGCCTTTGCCGATAGGCGAGGTCAGGTCGAGGACGCGCGTCGTCATTTTCTCTTTTGTCGTTTCCATGACCAGGCGGGAGCTAGGGTAGAGAGGGGTCAGGTTTTCAAAGAGGACGCGGTCGCGCGCCTTTTCGGGCGGCTTATTATTGATTTTTTCAACTTTGAGAAGGGCGAAGTACTTTTCCTTCTCCTTCGGCGAGCGGATCGTGCCGTAGACGGTGTCTCCCTTTTTCAGGTCGAATCTGCGGATTTGCGCCGGAGAGACGTAGATGTCCTCTGCGGAGGGGAGATAGTTGTAGTTGGGAGAGCGGAGGAATCCGAATCCGTCCGGCAGGACTTCCAATACCCCTTCACCCACGAGGACTTCCCCGGGTTTTTCGGAGATGTATTTGACGATTTCGAAAACGATTTGCGATTTCGCCAGGGCCCCGAGATTTTTCAGCCCCACATTGCGGGCGAAATGATTGAGCTGCTCGACGTTCATCCGCTGCAAGTCGGCGATTTTTGTCACAGACTCTGACTGTTGTCTATCGGTATGCTCTCTATGAGACTTATCGTTTTCCGGTTCCTGGATGTCTTGAACGGTGTCTTCTGGGTTCATTGAAAATCAGACTCCTTAAGTTGAAAATTCAATCCATCTCAGCAGCTCATCAATTGAAGTGCAGCAGCATAAGATGGGAGGTTATGTTAATGTTGAATAGAGGCTCTTGACGCTCGTTTTGAGTTGTTCCAAAGTTCCATTGTTTTCGATCGTATAATGGGCTTTTTCAGCTTTGTCGATGCATCCGACCTCTACGCCGCCGTGTCCAAATCGCTGAACCGGCCGATGGACACGGGACCCGCCGGCCCGTTCGGGCGCCGGGGACGGATACCCAGGTCGACAAGTGGACGCGTGTGGCCAACGCGGCGCTCGACCGATGGACGAACATGATGTTCGAGCGCTCGGAGGACGCCGCTTCTCGTCGCATCGGTGTCGGCAGCGACGTCTTGAAGGAGTTGGTGGTGGAGTTCACTGCTGCGTCGCGGCGCGCGGATCTTGCCGAACGCATCGCCTCCTTCATTCGCCAGAACAACTCGCCGAACGAACAGATCGACGCGATCGCGCGCAAAATCAGTCTTGTGGCCGAACGGCGCATTAATCGTTTCGTTTCTCAACTCGATTTCAATTCCCTCGACGCGTCAGAACAGCGCCGGATATTTGGCGACGACCTGCGCGAGCAGGCGTTCGTTCCGCGAAAGATCGAGTTCGATACGCTCGACATGCCGCGCAAGGCGCGCGACTTCACGAGCGAATTCATGTCGGATTGGGGCGAGGCGTTCCGCACCACCGTTGCGCGCAATGCTATGTCTGCGACCGCGGGCGTCGACGATCCGGGCCAGAACGCGAAGCTCGGCGAGATTTTGAAAGCGATCGCGGCCTGAGGCCAGTGGCCGACGAGGTGCAGTATGCGTTGGGGCGTAGCGGGGTTATCGGGTGGTTTCGCTCTCCTCCTGGCGATCGGCGGGAGAGACTTCCCTCTATGCGTGCGGGCTCACCCTCGGCGCGCCCTCGTGGAACTATTGTCCGGCGCCGATCGATCGCGGGCACTCGCTCGCCGAGGCCGAGCGCGGTGAACGCCTGCAGAGGCTCGTCCATGTCGCCGAAATGACGCTCGCCGAAAAACCGCCGTGCGCGGCGGCGCCCGCGCCCGGCGCCGGCCAGTCCGCGCGAGTTCAATCCCGCGGAGCATTCGAGCCTGTGGGAAGGCGCGCATGAGGGAAAGGTCGAGGTTTACCTGAGCTGGAATACCCTCGATGACCTCGATCTGAAGATCTTCTGCCCGGACAACGGCCAGATCGGAGGCCAGGAAGGTCGCCCGGGCAGTTGCGGCGAAGGAAAGCTCGACCACGACGCCAACAGAAACCTAACCGAAAACGTCTCGAATACGCCCGAAGAACACGCCGTATGGGCGACCACCACGCCCGCCGGGCAACTCAAGGTCGAGGCCTTCTTTTTCACGGCTGTGGATGGCGACGTCCGTAAGGTGATCCCTTTCGAAATGACGTTCAAAATCGAGAACGACCAGAAGAAATGTCGCGGAGAAGTTAAGTGGTTTCCAAGAAATGAAGCCATCCGGTCGCCTTCCGGGAAGATAAAAGGAACAGAAAATCTATTCATGTATTGGACCCCAAGTGAAGGGTTGCCCAATTCGTGCGACTGGAAAATAAGGAGCCAAGGGTACTATTGCATGCGGGGTGAATGCGACAAGCGGTGAGCACGCGTGGGATAAACACCGAACGTTTATGGCCGCGATTGCGGGTTGCCCGCGCATTTTCCGTGAGGGGAAAATGAAGGGGCGAACTGCTGTCGCTCTATGGGCTACGTTCGCTATGCTGCTGACGATCGGCGGCGGACAATTCTTGTACGCCTGCGGCCTCGAACTCGGTGGGCGTGTCCGGATCGTCCGGTCCCGATCGACCGATCTGCCTCGATCGCCGAAGCTGAACGCGGCGAGCGCCTGCAACGGCTCATCCACGCTGCCGAGATGACGCTCGCCGACAAACCACTCTGCGCGGCTCAGCCAGTCCCGGACGCCAGAGCGGAGCAGACGATCCAGCGAACTTATGATCGCGGCGGCGAGCGCGGAATGCTTGAGGTCTTCCTCGCCTGGAAGACGTATGACGACCTCGATCTCGTCGTCTATTGCCCCGACGGCGGCTCGATCGGCGGCGGCGTCAATCACCCCGGCAGTTGCGGAGACGGCGCTATAGACTTGGACGCCAATCAGAATCTCGCGACGAACGTCTCGTCCACGCCGATCGAGCACGCCGTCTGGGGACATTCCATCCCGGAGGGCGTCTTTCGAGAATCGCCGCCTATGTCTACAAGGTCACCGATCCCGTCCGCGGAAGGAAGATCCCCTTCACGATGATCTTCAAGCTCGGGGACGAAGAACGCATTTGCGAGAGCGTCGTCGAGTACTTCCCCAGGTCCGCCGGCAGGCTCACGCACGACGGCAAGCCGATGATCGCGCGCGATCTTGCCATCGAATGGAAACGGGGCGACGAACTGCCCTCCTGTTCGTGGCGCGAGCACGAAGATCCCCATTGTGTCGACCACGCGTGCCAAGATCCATGATCACCATTGTACACGTGTCATTTTCGTGGCGGCGCCCACTTTCTGATTTGCGACCTGTTTGGCGGGCGGCGGTTCGGGTCGTCAAATCGTGACTGGCTGCGGGGGTGTGACATGGGCTTGAGCGTTCGCGGCGACCCGTCCCATCCGGGCGGCGGCTACGCCATCCTGACATCGGACGGCGACAGGCTGCCGGCGGAACTGGCGATCGAGGACCACGCATCCGAGTTGTTCCTCAACGAGGCCGGGCAATGGACGCGAAAGCACGTCTTGCTCGCGGTTGCGCCGATCAACTCCACCAGCGTCCGCCTCGAACCGGCAATCGTCAACGCCATTGCGTCGGATCTCCCGATCGCCTTTTACAGCCCCGACGGCGCAGCGCTCGGCGCGCTGGTCTGGCCGGCAACCGTGCGGCCGGGCGGGAGCCGGAGGCAACAGCGCGCTGCCCGGCCGGGAGGAATTCAGCCTCGGCAGGAAGCCGATCGAGCCGCCAGTTTCGTCTTCCGCCCCCGCCGTCCCCGCCTTTGGAAGCCCCGTTCCTGCGGAGACCTGTGGTTTCCGAAATCGAGCCGCCATTTGACCCGAAGCCGGTGCCGCCCGCTCCGAAATCTGAGCCGTCGCGATCGAAAGGAATCTGGACAATCCTGGCGGCCATCCTCGGCGCGCTGCTCATCGCGGGCGCAGCGATCCTGTTCCTGCGCGACAGCGATTTCGAGCAGAAGCTGGTCTGCAATCCCGTCGGGCCGCCGAGCGTAAGGAAGCATCTCTACGGGCTTCTAGCCCCCTGCCACACGGTCGCCGCGCGGCCCGACGAGCCCTCGCCTCCGCCTCTGCCTCCGCCTCGGCCCGACCCTGAAGAGGCCGCCTACAGCGATTTCCTGCGATGTGCGGCGGGCAAGAGCGGTTGCTCCGCCAGAGACTGTGCGAACGGCTTCTTCAATCTCTTTCCGCACGGCAAGCATTTTTCGGAGGTGGACGGGATTCGCCGCGCCGCGGACCAGGAGTGCAAAGAGGCGCGAGAGGCGCAGACCTACGCGGATCTCCAGGCCTGCCTAGCCGGGAAGAGCGACTGCGAAAAATACGCCTGCTTCGATCAGTATCAGGGAAGTCTGACGCTCGACCGCTTCGTGTCTTCGCTGCGCCAGTTGCGTCAGGATGCAGCGGCGAAATGCGAAGCGCAAAGACAGATCGAGCGCGCGTATGCCTGGTTCAGCGACTGCGTCAC
>CAWESW010000099.1:0-9343 GCA_963811735.1 uncultured Verrucomicrobiae bacterium
TTCATAATAAGGAAAGTCTATGTCCGTGAAAACTTTTCCATTCCACGTTCTGGCCTACTATCATTTTATCCGGGTTGATGATCCTCATCTGGAGGTATCCAGGCATCTGGAATTTTTTAAGGATAAGGATGTCCGATGCCGCATTTACATCTCTGAAGAGGGGATCAATGGTCAGATGAGCGCTTCCGAAGAAGCATCGCTCCTCTATCAGGAATGGTTGAGGTCTGATCAGCGGTTTAAAGATACCGTTTTTAAAGTGCATCATCACAACGAACACGTTTTCCCAAGGGCCACCGTGAAATACCGCAAACAACTGGTCGCCATTGACCAGCAGGTCGACATGTCTCTCACAGGCGAGCATGTGTCTCCGGAAAAATGGAAGGAGATGCTCCAGCAGCGCGATGACAAGACGATTGTGCTCGATGTCCGTAATGACTATGAGTGGGTGATCGGCCATTTCGACGGAGCTGAACTACCGACATTGGAGACCTTCCGCGAATTCCCCCAATACGCCCGCGAGCTTAAAGAAAAGCGCGATCCCAAAGAAACGAAGGTTATGATGTACTGCACCGGAGGGATCCGTTGCGAGCTTTATTCTGCGCTCCTAAAGAAAGAAGGTTTTGAAAATGTCTATCAGCTCGATGGCGGAGTGATCAATTACGGGCTGAAAGAGGGTCATGATAAATGGCGCGGGAAGCTCTTTGTCTTCGACGATCGCCTAGCTGTTCCCATCGATGAGAAAACAGAAGAGGTCATCAGTCTTTGTCGTCATTGCGGCGTGCCATCCGATGTGTATTATAATTGCGCAAATATGGACTGCAATGAACTCTTTCTGAGTTGTCCGCAATGCGCTGAAAAATTAAAAGGGTGCTGCTGTGAAGCTTGCACACATGCAGAGCGTCTGCGCCCCTATGAACAAAAAGATCGGCCTAAACCGTTTCGCCGCTCTCATTTTTACGAGGAGGGGAAGAAGGGATCCACAGCGTCTTGATCAGATCGAGGATACGCGCTTGAGTTTCAGGCAATACGACGGTCAGCCCCGGTTTAATGCCCGCTTCCGATAGCTCAAAGGCTTTCATCGTGTTGCAGATCCTTCCATCCAGACGTACGCCAATGCCTCTAGCGCCAACCATATTGCCCCAATCGCCGAACATTTCCAGAGTCATTTCGCAAGCGGTGATCAGAAAAAGAATTTTTTTATCGGGGTTGGCCTCAGTGATCTCAAACATTTTTTCGCCGATGTAATGGATCGTCGGAATGAAGAGAGGGCGAATGTGGTCCTGATGCAGAGGCAGGGCATTGACAGCTTTTCCAATGAAGCACTGGCGGCAGACGGGGTGATCTGGATCGTGGATGCACTCGGAAGAAAATCTGCCGGAAGGACACTCATAAGGTTTATGGCAATAGGAAAAGCCGACCGCCAAAAGGATATCCTGCTCGGCGAGAAGCGCTTGAAATTCATCAACGCTTCCGACGCCGTACAGGAAAAAGTCGCCGCTGCGCAGATAGGATTGTTTTTTCCAGGCGGACTTTATCCAGCCCAGCGTATACTTGAAGGGATGTTTAAAAAAATAATGGGGGAAAATGCGTTTGGGATCATGGGTAAGCAGATATTTGATGCTTTTCCATTTCAACCCTTTGGCGGTTTCCTCTGTCATGCCGGGCATCTTAGGGAGCGTGCCAAGGGTTTTGATCGGCTGGGTTTGCTTTAAGCGAAGACTCTCAGCGTCCCATTTTTTTTCCGCGTCTTCCCAGGAAGTGCCTTGTTGCCAAATTTTTAATTTATCCATCCATTCACATCATCGATTATGTCAGACTTAAGTTACCACTTGGAGAGTGAAAACAGGAACAGCAAAAATTATTTGGCTGTTTGTCTGGTCAGCGCCTCCAAACGAAAATGGGGCAGAGAGACTTTGCTTTCCTCGGCAACTGCATCGGGAGAAAGGAGCGCCCTGGAACTTCTTCTGAAAGAACAGGCGAGGATTACGCCCCAGTCTCCACTAGACCGCATCCTCGTCTCCGCCGATCGGTCATTCGATCTGCTCAAAATGCTTGGAACGACCGGAAGGGTTTTCTACCAGGGAAAAAAAGTGGTCATCGATCCATTTACTTTTTTTGACATTTATTTCGAAGGGGAGGGTCAAGGTTCAGAAAAAGCGCAGTTTTTCGGACGATGGGAGCTCAGCGGCAAAACGGGTCCATTATTGGAATGCGATTGGGTCTTCCCCGCCGATCCATCCTGGATCCTCAAAGAGGGGATCATTCGCGCAGTTAAGGATGAAGTTTCCGGAAAATGGGTGAGCCGCGCGGCTTGCGGCACGCTTTCTTTGGAAGGTTCATTTCTGATCAAATTTTTAGACGAAGCCGATGCAGAAATCCGGATCGAGTGGAAAACCCCGCAGACAAATACCGTTGTCGATCCTTTCCCCTTTTTAGTGCTTGCCGACAGACACGGCGGATTTGCAGACCTGTGGTTTGACTACGGGACTTTTGGAAAAATTGCAGCGCACGATCCCGCTCTTCCCTCCTTTAGAAACCGCGAGGCGGAAAAAGGATTGGAAAAAGATCTTCTCGAAACCGATTTCATCAAAAAAATAGTCGATCTTTCTCATTTTTACTGTCCGCTTGACAAAGTCGCCAAAAGCCTGACTTTCCTCCTAGAGATTGGCTGGAGAATCATCGATGCGCGCGGCAGAAAAGTGTTGAGACAGAAGCAAGTCGATTTCGATGCTGCTATTTCCGATCAGAAAATTATCGTTCGCGCTAAGGTGCGCTACGATGAGCATGAGGTGGATTTAAAGGACCTCGTCGGGGCGTTTAACCGAAGAGAACATTTTGTCCAGCTCTCTGAGACCCAAGTCGCTTTAATAGACCACCGGGAATTTAATGAGAACTGGGGGGATCTGGCCGAGCAGGAGATCACAAGCGAAGGGATCTCGCTCAAGAAAAATCAGTTTGGGCTCCTGCAGCCTCTTCTCGATCAAGACAAGCTCCCGTTAAGGGAAGAGATCCAAGCAAAAATCGCTCGATTGAATCGATGCCAGCCCGCAGAACCTGCCCAAGCGGGCAAAGATTTCCGCGGGGAGCTTTTTCCCTATCAAAAGGAAGGCCTTCAATGGCTCAAGTTCTTGGATGAAGGGGGTTTTGGGGGGCTTTTGGCCGATGAAATGGGACTGGGAAAAACCGTACAAGTCCTGGCACTTTTTTCCCAGTTGACCCTGCAAAACCCACTCCTCATCGTGGTGCCCACCTCTCTTTTGTTCAACTGGCAGCGCGAGATCGAGAGATTCCTTCCCTCCTTTACTGTCTACCGCCATAAAGGCGCTCATCGATTGCAGAGTCAAGAAGAGCTTGAGCAAAAGCAGATCATCCTGACCTCTTATGCCCTTCTCCGCAACGACATTGAATTATTGCAAAAAGTTGATTATCAATTAGTTATATTAGACGAGGCCCAGGCTATCAAAAATCCCGATAGTCAAACCTCTCAGATCTGCTGCCGACTGAAAAGCCAAAGCCGCCTTGCCATTACGGGCACCCCTATTGAAAACCGCCTCGATGATCTCTGGTCGATTTTTCGCTTTCTGCAGCCCGACTTACTGGGGGAGAGGCGCTATTTTCAGTCTGAAATGCAGGCAGCTCAGCTCAATGCGCAGTATTTCGCACGCATGAAAAAGAAGATCCGCCCCTTTATCTTGCGGCGTAAAAAGGAGCAGGTCGCGATCGAGCTGCCCCCCAAACTCGAGCAGACGGTGTTCGTTGAAATGACAGAATCTGAACGACAAGTCTATGACCGGTGGCTTCAAAGTACAAAACAGGGACTACTCAAAAAGGTCAGCCTTGATGGCGCCGCCTCTCACCGCATGGAGATCCTGGAAGCAATCCTCCGTTTGCGGCAGCTCTGCGCCCACCCTTGGCTTGTCGAAGAGAGGCAAGATATCGACCCACAAAATGCCAGTGCAAAATTTGAAAGATTGATGTCCGACCTGCAGGAGGTCGTCGAAGAGCAACAGAAGGTATTGGTCTACAGCCAGTTCACGTCGATGCTCAAATTAATCGAGACAGCTGTCAAACAACAGGGATGGAAATACGTCTATCTCGACGGAAGTACAAAAAACAGGGAAGAGGTCGTGCGGCAATTCCAGGAAGATGCTGGGGTTCAGATCTTTCTGATCAGTTTAAAAGCCGGCGGCGTCGGGCTCAACCTGACTGCAGCGGATTATGTTTTTCTCTATGACCCTTGGTGGAATGAAGCTGTGGAGAGGCAGGCCATCGACCGTGCGCACCGCTTAGGAAAAACCGGCACCGTCATCGCCCGCCGCTATATCGCAGCGCTCAGCATTGAAGAGAAGATCATGCGGCTAAAGGAGCACAAGACAGCCCTTTCTCAGCATCTACTCGAATCGGAAGAAGGATTCAACCGGACTTCCCTCGAAGATCTCCTCAATTTACTCAATTAAAAGTCTTCGAACTCTCCGTTCTTGTCCTGCTCGATAAGCTCTTTAGCTGCAAATTTTAACGTTTTCAATCCGTTTTCAAACCCGACCTCTCTGAGCAGCTTATCGAGATAGCGGATCTCAGCCTGGAGTTGATCATTGATCGATTCCAGTTCGGAGATCTTTTTCAGCATCTGTTCCTTGGTCATCGTTTTTCCTCAATATTCATCTAAAGGCGAAATAGGAATAGATGCCAAAAGCATGCCAACACTTCTTTGGGATTCCTTAAGTCATTCAGCTTAATAGGCAGAAAAATGATCCCTCAAGGATCTTGTCAAAAAGAGATATTCGTTTACAATAGCCTAAAATGGGTGATCCTATGAGGCGTTTGCCGGTCCTTTTGTCTCTGATGGCATTATTTGCCTCTTCCTGCTCCCAAAAGCAAGAAGAGGAAGAGCCCGACTATGAGAATATGGTCATGGCGGATGAAGAGGATGACTGGATCTCCGATGAAGAGAGGGACCGCAAAGTGATCGCCAGCGAGCTTCCCGACCCCCAAGAGCTCATTATCTTCGAGCCTTCAGATCATATACCGAGAACGTACTCTGATCAGTAGACTCTCCTTAAATAGAGTCGTTTCCATGCCTTCTTGGCAATTTCTTAAGCCTTTATAAATCAATTAAATACGGAAAAGCCATGAAATCCACGCTCTATATCGCTCTCTGTGTGGCATTTATTGATAACATGGGGGTAGGACTCATCTATCCGCTCTTTTCTTCGATGCTTTTCGATTCCTCGCTTACCCTTTTACCGGCAGATGCATCGGAAGGGATGCGGGGCCTATGGCTTGGCATTTTGATTGCACTGATGCCGCTCAGCTTATTTTTTAGTGCGCCAATATGGGGAGCTCTATCTGATAGCAAAGGGCGTAAAAAACCTCTACTGCTCAGCATTTTGATCATGGCTTTGGGCTATCTTGTCGCTTTATGCGGTGTGGGTGTAAATAGCATCGCACTCCTTCTCCTCTCGAGAGTGATCATTGGAATTGCTTCAGGCAATATGTCGATTGTTCAGGCCACGATTGCCGATTTGAGCTCTTCCCAAGAAAAGGCTAAAAATTTCAGTTTCTATGCCATGGCTCTTGGAGCCGGTTTTACTTTAGGTCCTTTTTTCGGAGGGAGCCTTGCCGCCTGGAGCTATACTCTTCCTTTTGTATTTGCTTTTCTTCTCATACTCCTCAATTTAGCGTTTGCAATGATCTTCTTTAGGGAGACTCATCATCTCACCTTTCAACGCAAACTGAGCTGGAAGATCGGCATTGATCACTTGAAAAAAGCATTTCAGTTCTATGGACTCAGAACGATTCTTCTGTGCTCATTTTTGCACCAGTTCGCGTGGTCCTATTTTTTTGAGTTTGCTCCGGTATACTTAATCACTCACTTCCAATTTTCTGCGAGTGATCTGGGTTATTTCTACGGAGCTGCTGGCGGCTTCTACGCATTGAGCACAGGATTGTTGATTCGACCGTTTGTTGGTCTTATGAAGCCTGAGGCGTTGTTTTTCGGAGGGAATTTTTTCACCGCCTTGACAATTCTCGCCATTATCCTTCTCCCATCGTCGTATTGGCTCTGGCCTCTCTTGTTCCTGAACCAATTTTTTCTCGCATTCGTTACACCTAATTCCATCACGGTGATTTCAAATAGCGCGGCAGCGAATTCCCAAGGCGAAGCGCTTGGCGTCCTAAGCTCTGTCAATGCCTTCGCCCTTGGCTTGAGTCCACTTTGCTCCGGTTCGCTTGTCGGCAAGTTTCCTACCCTTCCGATGTGGATAGGTGGAACAATGATGCTCATTACAGCGCTGATTGGAATTGGAGTGTTTCGCGGACGGCTGCTCACTCGTTAAAAATTGTCATTTAATTTGAATAGTTCTATAAGTGTGAGCACTATGAAAAAATTGATCGCTTCACTATTGATGGTTTTTTGCCAGTTTTCTTTATGGGGCGTGGGGACAGAAACAATCTTCGTTTTAGCGACGCCGATCGAAGCTGAAAAGACAGATCTTTTAAAAGAATCCCCATTTTTCCACAGCAAAGAAGAGACCCTTCTTTTTCAAAATCTTGGAATCTCAACCTGTCACCGCTGGGTCCAAAAGCTTCAAAATCGAGATTTTTTAATCCATCTCTTCAGCGGAGAGGATTTGAGGAAGTCTTTCGCTGCTTTGAAAAGTAAGATCGATCAAAATGATGAGTCAGCCATTCAGTTGAATCAACTCTACAAAGAAGCTCTAAGCTTAGATCTTGGCCAAAAGGATCTCTTTGCCGATGTGAAGGAATTAACGAACATGCTGCAACTGGACATCGAAAAAGAAGATGGGTTTTTCACAAAAGAATATTGTTTCATTTACCCCATCTTGCCTTCTAAAAAAGACCAACTGCAGAAAATGTTTCAAGATAAGTCGGAGTACTGGAGTCAGCAGGTCCAGGATACTTATCGGCATCGCGGCATTTCCAAACAGCAGCTGTGGATCCAGGAAGGGGAAAACGCCTCATTTCTTGTGATTTTTCAGGAAATCACAGGCCCTGTAACTGAGGCGAGAAGGAAATACCTTAATTCTAAAGAGGAACAGTTCAGCAAAGACAGATCCAAGGAATTTTCCGACATCACAGGGTTGTCCTATGAGGAGCTTTTACCAAAACTGGAATCTCTGTTCGACGCTGAAATCCTCAATTAATAGTTCTTTTCTATTGCATAATCCAAGAACAAAGGCGCGTGGTCGGACACTTCATCATTCATTGTTTCAAAAGCATTAACGATGATTTCCGGGGAAGTGAAAATATAATCGGCAAACTTTTCCTCTTTTGGGTACAGACTTGTGCGTGTGGAAGTAACGCCATGGATTTTAATGAGGTTGTTCAGCCCATTCTCGAGGATTTCAATACTTGCGGTGTCTGGTCTTAAGTTAAAATCGCCGCACAATATTTTCGGACAGGGGATGGCGTCCATGAAGTTTTTAATATTCTGAGATTGAGTGATTCGATCGGGGGTATCGGTCTTTCCCTTGCCATTCCAGAGGCCGTGCACATTTAATATGATCAGTTCCTGATGATCGATGCGGCATTTCACCCATTGTAGATTTCTTGAGTGAGAAGGTCCCATCCCTTGATAGTTCGGATTGTCGTAAATCGTGATCTCTCCTTCCTCCAAGACCTCAATGTCATCTTTGATAAACATCCCGATGCCATAGATGTTCTGTACTGCGGGTTTGAAAAAGGCGCGATGGTTTGGGAGTAAATCCTGCAATTCTGAAAAAATGTTAAGATGAACCGTTCGATCGTCCGTTGACACTTTACTCTCGGCATTATGATACATTTCCTGAAAACAAAAAACGTCAACTTCTCGATGAGATTCGATAAATTCTAAAAGTGGGCGATGCACATGTCCGCCCCAAATATTTAGCGTGATCAGTTTCATATTTATTCCTTTTCTTTCAAAAGCAGAATGACTTACGACGAAGGTTGAGTTTTCAGTTCGATCATAATTGCTTCAATCGCCGTATTTGATGCGTTGATCCCATCGTGGAGCTCAAGGTCTGCCTCTTGATAGACTGCTTTCCCAGCGGGTAAAATAACTTCAGTTAAGGAACCGTCCTCACCGATACGGTTGATTGTTCCCCCTTGCATGGCAATGACCACTTGAGGATAGTCGTCGCGGTGCTGTCCAATTTTCTCCATCGGCATCAGCTTCCACTTAAAAATTCGCACCTGTTCGTTCTCGAAAAGAAACTCTTCTTCGTATGCTTGCAACAGCATTGGCAGTAAACAGGTCGCTATCAGTAAAAAGCGCTTCAACATAAATCCTCGATATCTTCAAACTCAAGCAGCAGTTGTTTAATTTCCAGATCGCAAGCAAACCCTCCTATCTTTTTGCCACTAGCAATTACTCTGTGGCAGGGGATGAAGAGGGGAAAGGGATTGTAATGGCATGCGGTCCCGACAGCCCTTGCCGCCCCCGGATGGCCTGACTCCATGGCGAGCTCGCCATAGGTCAATGTCGAGCCAAAAGGAACCTTTTGAAGGCTCTTAAGCACTGTTTTTCTGAATAGAGACTGGTCGTCGAGTGGCAGTTCAATTTCTGCAGCTTTTTTCTGCCCATAGCTCGTCAAAAATGCCAGCAGGGCATTTTTCCGCATTTCATTAGCCTCGCCGCGCACTTCGCATTCAAATCGATTTGCAAGGGAGAGCAAAGCTCTCCTGAGTCCGAGATTTTCGAATTCAAGAGTGACGCGAATCTTTGGGCCGTTCAAAAATGAAGTTATTTTAGTCATAAAAAAAGGGAGGCGGCTGCCTCCCGAAAGATGAAAGATATCTAACGCTTGTAGTCTTCTTCTCGATAAGGAAGACGAGAGATGATCTCGTCGAGTCTGTTGAGGTCGTCGAACTTGTGCTTGCTGACGCGTTCCCCGGCGTAGTACCATTGAGATTCAGGTTTCCCATCGGCATAGAAGATCGATTCTCCGTGCTTCTGGTCGGTCTCCCAAGCGATTTCCTGCGAGACGATATCGCCGTCGATGAAATGGCGCTCAATCCCGTTCTTGTGTCCGTAAAGGTAAGCGATTTCAACGTAGCGATTGCCGTTTTTAAAATAGGTCGACTTGCCATGGAGCCGTCCATTGACCCATTCTTCAATGCCCAAAGGTTCGCCATTTTGGGCGGAAAGTGCGCTTCTCGCCGTGGAGGTAGTCCTGGAAGTATAAAGCGACCGACTCGGGAGCGCCATTGGGATAGAAGGTCTCTTTTTTTACAGCGTATCCTTCTTGAACCGTCTCTTTTGCGAGCAGAGTACCGATGCGGTCGCGGAGTATGCGTATGCCGGCGCCTTTTTCCACGCGGGACTCTAATTCGTTAGCGGCAG
>CAWESW010000100.1:0-4726 GCA_963811735.1 uncultured Verrucomicrobiae bacterium
TGGATTGTGGGTTTTGTCGATGCCCTCATTGCGAAATACCTTGCCGATTTCAAAAATCTTTTCGTGGCCGCCGACGATCAGTTTTTTTAATGTAGTTTCAAGCGATATGCGAAGAAACATTTCCTGATGCAAAGCAAGAAGCGTAGTTTTAAAGGGCTCAGCTTCGGCTCCTCCATAGGTCGTTTGGAGGATGGGCGTTTCCACCTCCATAAAACCTGCCTGGTCGAAGAATTGACGGATAATTTGCACCATTTTGCTTCTTTTGACGAAACGCTCATGTGTTTCCGGATTGGCGATGAGATCGAGCCATCGTTTGCGATAACGAAGTTCTTGGTCGACAAGGCCCCCATGTTTATCGGGCAGAGGTAAAAGAGACTTACAAAGAAGGGTCACTTTTTTTGCAAAAAGGGTGATCTCTCCGGTATGGGTGCGAAAAAGATTTCCTTCGACTCCCAGGATGTCTCCAAGATCGATCTTTTTTTCGATGAATTTGATATGGGAAAGAGGCTCAGAGCTTTTTGCTGGATCATAGCCATCGACGACTGTCAAATCACGGTTGCACATGAACTGCAGCCGTCCGGCCTCATCTTGCAGATGGGCGAAGGCATTTTTTCCCATGGCCCGAAAAAGCATGAGGCGTCCTGCAATTTTCACTGACGGTGTTTTTCCGCTTGCCGCATCTTCGCTCGTTCCGATGGCCTCGTCTTTGTATTCTTGCAAAATGGCTGTAGTCGTGCGATTTGGTTCATAATGATGGGGATAGGGGTCTACGTTCAAATTTCTGATCTCTTCTAATTTTTTGAGTCGAATTTGAAACTCTTCGAATTGATGGTATTCGGGCAGGGACATAACACACTCGCACGCTTTTTTTTAAAAGTATAAGGCTTTAACATTTAAAAACGAAGAATATTGGCATTCCGGGAATGTAGAGACGTCCTCTTCGACAATCGATCTTCTTGCCTCTTTGACACAACCTTGCATCTCGGTGCTTGGTGATTTTCAAATCTGCTCGAATTTCCTGGGAACGCACCCCAGATTTCAGGAATCAAATTGCAAATTTCTGAAATTCGGAAACAAGATCATGGCTTTTTTAGTAGTAAAATTTTTCCTTGATTGGTGATATTGAATAGCGCATCATTTTAATAAAAATTTTTTTAGGAGAAGTCTATGTCGGGTTCTTTTTTTGCCGGGTTACGAAGCAGAATGCAAGATCCGATCATTCCCTGGCTGCTCAGCGATCCTCTTTTTCAAAGGGTGCGCGGTCTCCCTCGTCCAAAAAAAACCTTCACTATGAATGCGAGCTTCTCTCTTCCGATCCCAAATGGGACTTTGTGAACTCCTATTTCTTTCAATACACGCCCTTAACTTACTCCATAAAACGAATCTTTTGCATTCACAATTCCCCGCAAACCGAACAGTTTGAAGCGTCTTTGTTGATGATGGAGGGCGAAGCGCAAAACCCCGTCTTTTCTCCCAAATGGCAAACGGAAGATCCTACGGGGTGCCGTGCAAAAGTGATGACGCGGTGGAAGGAATCTGCTGCTTTTTCTCCTGTTGCCGTGGTGCGCAATGGCACTTGTAAACGTAAAGAGGTTCTTTCACGCGTATTTGTTTTTCCTTATTGGCATGGAAGCAATCAACAAAAAGTCCAATCCATTTGCGACACCGGATTTACCTACTTTGGCAAGCATAGTTATCTGCAGGGAGACAGGCCCGGAAGTACAGACATTGGATTTTTTGGCAGCGGGATTTATTTTACCAATAGCGCCCGCTATGCAGCGGACACCTATAGTTCGGGGCGTCTCTTCTCGCATGGGTCAGTATGCGCTCTCTCTATCCCGTGATCGGGGAAGAAGAAGGGTCTGGCAAACCTTCGGATGGGGAAAGATTGCAAGCACGTCCTGCTTTTGAAAACTATGATGCCCACTATATTCCCGTCATCGCGGTCAATACCTCGAATCCGGCATGCCCCACTTATGTTGCCTGTGGAAAAGATCAGATTCCCATGTGGGATGAAACTGTAGTCTTCAACAAGAGCCAAACATTGCCTCGGTTTTATGTAGAACTAATGGTCACCCTTCCAACATCTCCCACTTCTCCCTTGACCGTAGTGACTCAACTTTTAGAAGCTCTGCAACAGCTCTCTGCCAAGCCGGAAGATAGCCAAAAACCCGCAACTTCTTTCACTTTTTCAACAAAAAAAGCAACTATTGTTTGTGGTAGGAAACAGCGATGCGCTCTCTTCGGCAGATCAAAAGTTGTTCGATCTCGTTCGACAATTGCAGACCGGTGCCGCCAAAATTGATGATCATGTAACACAGCAATTTTTAGCATTCGCGCCTTCACAAGGTGCTGCACCATCTGCTACTACCAGTGATATTCCTGAATTATCTGTGCAGGATGTAATAGGACCTTGTGAATATGAAGACGATGAAGAAATAACAGTAACAGAACCTGACGGTGCTCAAGAAGCAGCGCTGACCGTAGTGACTCAACTTTTAGAAGCTCTGCAACAGCTCTCTACCAAGCCGGAGATAGCCGAAAACCCGCAACTTCTTTCACTTTTTCAACAAAAAAAGCAACTATTGTTTGAGGGAGGAAGCATCTATGCGCTCTCTTCGGCAGATCAAAAGTTTTTTGATCTCGTTCGACAATTGCAGACCGGTGCTGCCAAAATTGATGATCATGTAACACAGCAATTTTTAGCATTAGCGCCTTCACAAGGTGCTGCACCATCTGCTACTACCAGTGATATTCCTGAATTATCTGTATCGCCTACTGAGTGGTGGTTGGCCAAGGCTAGACAGGCTTTACGAAAACTAAGGCTATGATTTATATGCACGTGGGGCGATCGTGTAATTCCATTCACCATGGAATTCTTTGCGAGTGAGGGCGAGTCCATTGAACTCTTTTTTTGTTACGCTTCGTCCTTTTTCATAGGTGTTGGTATCCAATTTCGCACAAATGGTAAGGCCTTTGCTTGTGATAGTGTGACTGATAAGTTCGACGACGATCTCTCTAGTTTCAAGAGGAACAGCCCGCCAGTTGGCGGTGATATGGCAAAACATACGATGCTCGATCTTGTTCCACTTGCTCGTTCCGGGTGGAGTGAGATACCGTAATTGTAAGATTGGTTTCATCAGCAAATTTTTGCAATTCTAGTTTGAAAAGTCGGCTACGACTGGCATTGCTGCCACCTCCATCGGCGGTGATATAGAGTTGTGATGTATTGGCATAAGAAATACGACCGACTCCGTTCCACCATCGGCGGATAGTTGCGACGGCAAACTCAGCGGTATCATGATCAATGCCTACCGAAACAAATCCTTTGTTTCGGCCAATGTCATAGACCCCATAGGGAATGGCTTTACCGAGTTTTTTATCGATGAAATCATGGATTTTTACCTCACGTGGCTCGCCCTTTGGTGTCCATTCCTTGCCACCATTTTTATGGTTTCCGAGAATCTCTTTTTTCTTTGTATCGATGGAGATGACTGGATCTCCTCGTTTCTGGAATGCAGCTGGACGTTTCGTGAATATGAAGAAACTGCGCATTACGATCTGGATGCGATGACCCTTCCTGCGTTTTGCGATTACCCTTGAGACTGTACTTCTGCAAATGAAGTTCATCGGCCACTGTTGTATGACTGACTCTGTGCCCTTGCTCTACAAGGGCATTGGCAAGCTGGCGCGTGCTCTTGCATGTCCAACGCAGGCCACGCATTGGATCGCCGCGCTTTGTCGGCTCGATTAATGCATCAAGATTTGCAAGGAGCGTTGCATCGCCTACCGTCACCCTCTTGCGCCCACCTCCAGAACGGCGTATCACTCCATGTTTAAGCAGTTGTGTCTAATAAATCCTGCATGCCACGCAGTGATGCGAGGACGTGATACACCCGTTGCTTTTTGCACGCTTGTAATTCCACCATGCCCCAGCGACTGTGCCTGAGCTGCACACCACAAACGCTGCCTCGCTCATCTAAATGAGGGGCAAGAAGTGCATAGGTCTTTGCAAGTGATGCTATGATCGGATCCATGGACTGGAATCTTATCAAATTTGCTTATAAACGTAATACTTATTTATTTACAGCGCCTTAGCTATATAACCCTCAATTGGAGGGGCGTTCCCTTGATCAGTCGAGAAGCCATTGTGCAGTTGATCGGCAACACTACCACGACCACGGGCTTAAAAATCAAATCGCAGATCGATTACAGGAAATACGAAAAAGGAAGGGAGGTCAGTAACAGGGATTTTGAGAGTATAGGGATAACTCTCGATAAGTTTCATGGAGAATGGAACTATCGGATTGAACCCATGGTGAGAATTAGCGTTACTCTATGAAAAATGCGACTTCTTCTCTATGCAGCAGCTCTAAAAGTTATTTCCTGACACATCCTTAGGATAAAGAACTTAGGGGGAATTTTGCTTCTAAATTAAAAGGAGTTGACAAAAGCGCGATTAGAGAACAAGGCCGAAAGGACAAGAACAATATCCACCTAACGCCGAACCGCGATGGAATACCTCAATAAAAAAACCCGCCACAAGTTGCAGCGGGTCTCAGAGTGTTGTTTTAAGCCATTGCGATAAAGCCGTGATAGGCTAGATAGAGACCTAAGAGAATGAAAATATAGCCAACGTAAGTGACCTTCTTTCCCTGCCACCAGTTTCCGAGCCAAATTTTTTCTTTGTTGGGCATAAAGAGACGGAGCAGTCCCTTAAAGATAA
>CAWESW010000101.1:0-7223 GCA_963811735.1 uncultured Verrucomicrobiae bacterium
CAATTCATCTGTCAATCTTGACATTTCCAACCTATCGGTTGGATTCAGCATCGGCGGCGGTACTACAAAAAGAACCGCTACCGTCAATGGAAGCGGGGATTTTACCCTGACCAATCAATTTTCAGGCTCCGGTGTCTTCACATTCCCCAACCGATCTGCAGATACGTTGATTGGCTTTGCAGACTATACAGCAAAAGGCGTGATCCTGATTGGTACAGGATCCGGAACATTCACCCCATTAACCATTGGAACAGACACCTATGTTTTAACAGCCGATTCAACCCAAACAGCGGGGGTGAAGTGGGCGGCTTCTGCAGGCGGCAGCGGCGGCGTGAGCTCTTGGGTCGATGTGACCGGAACATCTCAATCGGTCGCTCCTAACACGGGCTATATCGCAGATAATGCGGCTCTATGCACTCTCACGCTTCCTACGACAGCTGCGCAAGGAACTGTGTTTAGAATTGCCGGAAACGGAGCAGGAGGATGGCTGCTGGCCCAAAATGCTTCGCAAACAGTGAAATTTGGAAATGTTGCGACGACTACGGGAACGGGCGGCAATTTAGCTTCAACCGACCCGGGCGATGCATTGGAATGCCTTTGTGTCGTCGCCAACACCACCTGGCGAGTGCTTAGCACCATTGGCAATTTAACCGTTGCATAACGATTTGGAAATGAATGACGACGAACACATCGATCAATACCCCTGGTCTTTTCAATAAAGGAGACCTTTTGCTGGGGCGGGGTGGGGGATTAAGACCTGGCATTCTTTCTTCAGGAACTACCGGCCAAGTCCTCACTCTCGATAACACACAGCCCACCGGAGTTAAATGGGCCACTTCATCGGGCAGCGGCACTACCCTCTCTCCATACATTGTCGGATCAACAAGCAGTGATTTTACCACCATTGGATCTGCCATCACCGCCGCGATTACGGCAGGGGCATCGAACACCAGCCCATGCAATATCTATATCAAGCCGGGTGTTTATCCCGAAAACATCACCCTATCAGACGGAATCAATTTAATTGGATTTACCCATGCGTTAGGAGAGGTATTTGATGATATCGACATCTACAACTCTCTCCCATATCAATTGAGCACAAGAATCGACGGCACAGTGACGACGGGGGGCACCACAGGTTCTGAAATGCGCCTGGAAGCCATTGCCATCCAACGTTCAGCGGCTGGGGATGCGTTTATTTTTGGTGGAGGAGGGCGTCTCGTTCTAAACGGCGTGAAAGTCGTTTTGAACAGCGGAACAATCATCACGCAATCTCAAAATCTGCACCTTGTCACTCACAATTCTGTTTTTCGGAGCGACGAAACAGGCGGAGGGGTTCAGTTCATTAACCAAACGGCAGGCTCTCTCACCTGGGAAGCCTATAATACAAGCACGATCATCTATCCTGGAGAAATCCCCTCTACTCTCCTCGCTCTTTTACAATTGAACTGCGCTTTTTGTTCGTGGGGACATTCCGCAAACTTCTCCTCCGGCACAACACTTGCCATGGCAGCGTATTACACATTTTTCCAAGGGACCATGTTTGCTACCCTGGCCAACGGTGCTTTTGGCACCATTACGCTGGAATATTGCGAAGGCGGCAATATCGTCACGACTTCCGATCCAAATACGCAGCTCTTCATGACAAATTGCTCAAGTGTCAACTCAGGCTCGGGACTAAACCCAAATAGTACGTTCTATAGAAATTGCGGCTCTGGGAACGATATACTCTTCCAACAAGGAAGCTTTGGCCCCCTCCCGCTTCTTTCCTACCTCACAGAAAATTCCAGCACGGGAGGAACCGCTGCCAACGCAGCATTCAGAGCCAAAGTCAATAACACGATTTCCGCTGCCTACAGCGAATGGATCCGAGGAACAGACCGTTCCTGGGCAGGCGGTGTGGATACAACCAGCAATGACGCCTGGAAACTCGTCACAGCCTCTGCTGGATCTGTCGACCCTACATCTGGGACGATAGTTATCCAAGCCGACACCAACGGTAACGTTACATTTCCGGTCAGCGCCCGATTCAATGCTTATCAAGCGGCAGCCCAAAATAATGCTACGGGCGACGGAACACCTGCGACCGTGATCTTTGATACGCTAATCTTCGATACACAAAGCGGATACGATAGTGGAACAGGCATCTACACCACTCCTGCTAGTGTCCCTGCCGGCTCTTGGTATTTTTATGCCAAAGTGACTTTAACAGGGGTAACATCTTCGCATACCACAGCTACCTTCACTATTTTCAACCCGAACCGCGGACTGTTTTTTACTCTCAACCCAAGCGCTCTAAGAGATGCCAATAATGAAGTCACTCTCTCTGTCGCAGGATATATGAACGGGCTTGGCATAGGGAGTCAAATTCGAGCTTCAATCCAGGTTTCTGGAGGAGCCAAAGTAGTAGGGACTAAGGCCACCGGGGACAATTGGTGCGATTTTGGGGGTTATTTCATTGGATGAATTGATAAAATAAGGAAAAGGACATGGGCCTTTCTCAAAATGCAGTCAATAACAATTCTCAGGTGTTTACTGGCAACCTCGTTAACGGCAACACAAGCATTTCCTCGTTGCCAGGAGCCACGGCTAACAGCTCGCAAGCCTTTCTGATGTTCATCCAACTGTTAGGCATTAATCTTGATGTCCGATTTATGTATTCGATTGCCCATGAAGGCTATGGAAATCCAGGCTTCGTCAATCTGCTCGCCACGATTCGAAACTTCAACAACACGGGGGGCGCTTACGGTTTTAACTCCGTCACGGTGAATGCCGGGGGAACCATTATCGTAAACTCGACGATTAACTCAGGAAGTTTTGGTTATAATTGCCGCATAACTCCCTATGGGACAAGATTTTTAATCCAACATGTTTAGGTGTCGCCATGCTCTATAAAAAGGTCAAATGCTATTATCAGAATGGAATGCCGATTTGCTGCGGGAATTGGCCGCAAGACCGCCCCATGTCCAACGATGTCACTGAAACCACCTGCGATGCCATCGTCGGCCCAGATGGACGCCTGTATCATTGGGCACACTATGCCGACTTTCGACGCTCCCTATATCCGCCAATCAGTGATCAGCTGGATGCAATATACAAGACCATTTCCTATCTTGCTGCTCATGATGTTGATATCGGTCCAGATGGACAAGCCTGGCTAGAAAAAATCAAAAAAATTAAGGAAATGTATCCGAAATCGGAGTGAAGAAGTTCTGGGGAATCGATTCTTCTGATCAATGAAATTCGAACATCGCTTCATCCTGGGCTACTCGAATTCCACCCATGGAAGCGTACAATTGCATGGCGGCTTGATTGCTCTCATGAGTCAAAACAAAAATCTCTGAACAACCCAGCTCGTTTTTTACCCTTTTGAATTCTTTAATGAGAGCCCTAGCGATTCCCTTTCGTCGGTATTGTTCGACAACATCAATCGTATAGAGAAATAGCATGGGTCCTGTGCCGTCCCAATGATCCAGAAGATAACCAAGAAGCTGGCCTACGGGAAGATTCTCAATCTCAACAGAGAAAAAGTAGTTTTTTGGGTTTGAAAGAAACCTGATTACTGTTTCGCGCGTAGACGGGCCTTTCCAAAAAAGGCGAGTACTTCTTAACGCCATATCCCAATCATCATTCGACAATCGTCGAACGATCAAATTCGTCTTCATAGAAAGCTCTCTATTCTGAAATTGCTGTCTCAAGAATCTGCAACCGGTTTTCTTTTGCCCATTGAGGCTAAGACAATCGATAGAATGTAATCATTCATGCTTTTATCTTCTTGAGCCGCTCTGATTCGTATCGACTTTCTGATCTCTGGAGTGCATTCCAATGTAATGCGAGCTCTCTTCGTTTTTTCCGGCGCTTTTTTAACAGATTTTTTCTCCATCGCAGACCTTCTCTGTCGGTTATCATCATCGATATGCTTCATCTTAGCAACATCATGGATTCCAGTAAATCATCAATTCACTGTTTACTTAAAAATCGATCTCACTTAAAGTTGGGGAAATAGATAAGACTCGTAGAATGCAAGGACTCAACCGATGTATAAAATAGCCATTTCAAATCAAAAAGGAGGCGTGGGGAAATCCACCACCGCCATTAATCTGAGTGCGGGACTTGCCTACGCTGGGAAAAAAGTTCTTCTCGTCGATTTAGATCCTCAAGGACACTCCAGCTTGGGTCTTGGCATCAAGACCGAAAATCTGCAAACGATTGCCGAACTTCTTTGCCAAGACGACTGCGATTTACAAGATGTCGTCCAAAAATCCTACATTCCCCTTCTCGATGTTATTCCATCCGACAATTCTCTATCTGTTGCTGAATACAAACTGGCTCAAACACAAGCCAAAGAATTCGTTTTAAGAACAAAACTCAAAAAAGCTGAATACGATTTTATCGTTATCGACACATCCCCGACTTTCAATACGCTTTTGGCCAACGCATTTTTAACGGCGGAGCACATCATTTTGCCTGTCCAATTGGACTATTTCAGCTTAGCAGGGATTCAATCGTTCTTAGAATCGATTAACCGAACAAATATTAAAGCGGGAAGTTTGATCGATCACCGCGCTGAAATCTTGGGCGTTCTATTCACTTTCTACAAGACTCGCAGCAATCTTTCGAAACGCGTACTCGAAACGATTAATGAATTGTTCGGGCCCAAAGTTTTTGAAACTAAGATTCCAGAAAATGTAAAGCTCAGCGAGGCGCAGGAATCTAGCAAAGCTGTGTTTGATCATGATCCAAAATGCAGCGGGGCGGAAGCGTATGGAAATCTCGTTAACGAAGTTATGGGGAGACTCAAATAATGTCAGGAATCAAAAATCTTAAGGCAAAATCTAAAATCCAATTGGACGAAATGTTTGATCCTAAGCCCGTTGGCAAACCAGAAATCCAGAAAGATGGCAAGGAAGAAATCAAACAACCCACCCAGATGGACATCCAACAGGTCATAAATCCGCTCAACCAGCTAATTAACAAACCAGATGTCCAGCCAGCCAGCCAGCTTGCTGCAAAAGAAGCCCCGCCTCTACCCCCTCAATTTGCCGGCCAACCAACAACCCAGCCAACTGGAAAACTGGAAACCCATCTGGGTGTGAATCCAGAGGGCCAAATGTCCAGACATACACCTATCTTCCCAACCAAACAGCCGCAAAATCAGAAAATTCCAACGTACAAAATGACATTTAATCTGACAGAAGACATTTATAAAGCCTTCAACGATCTCTATGCCCATCGCATGCTGCAAGGGAGAAAGACAGAAAAATCGGAAATGATCTGCGAGGCGATCCAATGGTTAATTAAAATGGAAGAAGAACACGACGAACTAGCGGCTTAAAATGTCTCGATAGGATTGAATATGATCGACAACTTGGTAAAAGAAAAACTAAAGGCTTCCATACACATCGAAGAGGTAGTTGAACACCTCGATTTACATCACAAATTGAATCTGAAACGAGTGGGGGGATATTTAGTTGGAAAATGCATTTCCGGCCACGATTCAAAAAGCGGCCAATGTTTTCGATTGGGTTCCGGCTGGAGCCAGTTCCATTGTTTCAGCTGCAATGAGTCGTTTGATATCATCGAGCTCATCCAAAGAGAAAAAGGACTTGGCTATATCGAAGCATGCCAATATTTAGCTGAGACCTTTCGCCGCGACCTCTTAGAAGAGCTCAATAAGAACCACTCTCTCGCACCCGAGGCCAAAACAGTCTTACTCGCTATCCAATCTCTATGAACTGATATTCGAACAGGGAAAACGGCTCCTTTTCGAAAAAGAAGGCCAAGAAGCTTACGAATACCTAACGATGGTGCGTGGGTATGACCCATCCAAATTAATCGCCACAGAATGGCTTTATTGGCCCAAGGATGGGGAAATAAGAGACTGTCTGAGATCTCAGCTGCCCCCGGAAAGACACCACGAAACAATCGAGATTAAATTAAATGGCGCCGGTGGAGATCTTTTTAGAGCCGCACTGCCCTATAGAGACAAGTTCGGCCGAATTCTGGGATTTGCTAAAAGGGCCACGCTAAAAGACGGGGTAGCAGATTCTGAAGGCAAGCTTTACCGATGGAGCTACACTGCTGGTCTCAAAAAAGACGATCTTTTCAATATCTATAAATGCAAACGCGACAAACAGCTCCTTCTTGTTGAAGGACTCCCTGACGCAGCCTATCTCCCAAGCCTTGGCATTAAAAATATTGCAGCAACCGGACAGGGTGAATTGTCCTCCAAGCATATTGATGGTTTAAAGATTTACGAGATCGAGAGCGTAATTATTTTATTTGATAACGACTCCAAGGATGCTAAGGGAGTGATTGGATCGATCGAAAAAACAAAAAAAGCGGCGGATCTCCTAGAAAAAAATGGGATCAAAGCCTTTATTTTGCCTCCTCATTGCCTTTCTCCATTCAAAGATCCGGATGAATATGTAAAGGCAAATGGAGCCGACGCCTTCAAAAATCTGGTCCAAACCAAGGCGCAATCGCGTGTCAGATGGCTGCCCTCCTATTTCGCTTATAAAGATGATCTCTCTACAGACATTGGCCGCTACTCTGGCCTAGGAAGGGCCGCAAAAGAACTGGCTCAAATAGAAGATCCTATCGATCGGGATGTCTTTAAACAGGGGATCGAATCGATTTTCGGACTGAGTCCTCAGGAAATTGACGGCATTATGGCCAAATCCCTCAAAGAGCAGAAAAAGAAAGAAGCGGAGGATCATTATAAACAGACTCTCTCGGATGCCCAAATCCTTCTTTCTCAGGGAGAAATTCAAAAGGCAGAGCATCTTCTGTCCATTTTGAAAAAAGAAAACCGACAAGAAGAATACATCCTCAAGCCATACACGGTAGAGAACTTAAAAGCCGATCTTTCAACCATTCAGGAAGGTTTGAAAACAGGCTATAAATCGATCGATCAAACGGTACAAATTCCCCAAGAAGCGATCACCATTATTGCGGGGAGACCTTCCCATGGAAAAACAACGACTTTGCTCAATTTCTTTGTCAATATGGTGAAGCAATACCCCGATAGAGAATTCTATTTTTTCTCTTATGAGGAGCCTAAAAACCAGCTTCTTTTAAAAGTCCTCAATATTCTCAGTGCTGAATTCATCAATGAAGCAAACAACCTGGCGAATTTAGAAGGCTATCTCCGAGGAGGTCTGAAAAAGCTTCCCAAAGTAAATGCAGCGTTAGCCGCTCTTCAGTCATTGACGGAAAGCCAC